>JAKAMO010000023.1 GCA_021812825.1 bacterium
CTGTACGCGCCCCCCGGCGTCCACCACGACTATCCCGTCGCCAACGGACCTGAGTATGATGCGCCTGAAATCCTCCGAGCGCCGCAGCGACTCCTCCGCTTCCTTCTGGCCGGTGATATCGTCCAGGCACAGCAGAAGGCGCTTCTTGCCGCCGCTGCGTATCATCGCGGTGGAGACCAGGTATACCATGCGGCGGCCGTCCAGGCCGGTCAGCTCCGCCTGGACGCGGGAAACCCCGCGGCCGGTGCGCACGGTGGCCGCGGCCATGCGCCGCAGGTCGCATTCCGGGCAGTGTTTGCCGCGACCGCAGCGGCCGGACTCCGAATTGAAGCACTTGAGGGCCTCGCCTATGAACCTGGACCCCTCCGGCCCCGAATTGGTCCTCAGGATGTTCAGCCCCTCGTCCAGCAGCGTGAGGCTCACGGGAGTGTTCTCGAAGATGGCCTTCAGCTCCGCGGTACGCTCCTCCGCCAGCTCTTCCACCCTGGCGCGGTACTCGCGCAGCTCGTTCATCGCCTCCGTCTTCTCGGTGATATCGTGGGCGATGCCCTCCACCATATAGCAGCGGCGCGCCTTGTCCCAGACCGGCACCTCCAGCACCTCCAGCCACCGCGGCTTTCCGTCCTTGTGGAAGATCTCCAGCCGGTACGGAGGCTGGTGGCGGCCCTTCAGGCTCTGAACGGTGTGGCGCACCACCTCTTTATTGACCGGGTTGTCGGTCAGGTAGCGGGTATAGTGCTTGAGGAAGTTCTCCTGGGTGTAGCCCAGGACGCTGCGGATGGAGGGGCTGACGTAGGTAAAGACCCCGTCGGGACCGTGCTGGTAGAAGAAATACTCGGTCTTGAGGCCTTCCACGAGGCGGCGGTACCTCTTCCCGGGCTCCATGAGCCCGGGGTCCGTACTCTCCGCTTCTTTATTCCTCTTCACGACCGCCCCCTGCCGCCGCCATCTAGCCCCTTAGCCTTACCGCAATTATCGCAAAAAAAACCCCGCTGAGGAAGCGGTAACGCCTATATCCCCGCCTTGAGGCGCTCTATCCTCTCCTCGAGCGGCGGATGAGTGGCGAAAAGCGAGAACCGGCGCCCGCCTGAGATCTTCAGCGTGGCCAGCGACTGCTTGCGGGTGAGGTCCGCGTACTCTATGTTGCGCCGCAGCGCTTCCAGCGCGCCTATCATCTTCTCCCTGCCCGCCAGGCTGGCGCCGCCGGAGTCGGCGCGGTACTCGCGCCAGCGCGAGAAGGCGGCCACGGCTATCATTCCCAGGAAGCTCAGCACTATCTCCAGCAGGAAGATCACGAGATAGCTGGGCGCGGCCGAGCTGTCCTCGTCGCGGCCGCGGTTGGCCAGGAAGAAAGCTATCACGCGCGCCAGGAACATCACCAGCGCGTTTATGACGCCCTGCAGCAGCGTCATCGTAACCATGTCGCCGTTGGCTATATGGGAGATCTCGTGTCCCAGCACGCCCTCCACCTGGTAGCGGTCCAGCCTCTCCAGCAGGCCGGCGCTTACCGCCACCAGGGCCCTGCTTTTAGTGGGGCCGGTGGCGAAGGCGTTTATCTCGGGACTGGGATAGATGCCCACCTCGGGCATGGCCGGAAGGCCGGCAGCCGAGGCGAGGCGGTGCACGGTGCTGACCAGCTCGGAGAGGGCGGGTTCGGTGGTCGCCGGGTCTATGACCTGCACGCCCATCATCCACTTGGCCATCACCCTGGAAAGCCCCAGCGAGATGAACGCTCCGCCCATGCCCCAGACCAGGCAGAAAACCAGGAGCGCGTGGTAGTCTATGCCGCGGGCCGAGAAATAATAACGGACGCCCAGCAGGTTCAGAGTGATGGAAAGGGTAAGGATTATCAGCAGGTTGACCGCGAGGAACATCGCTACTCGCTTAGCTATAGCCATAACAGCCTCCCGCCCCGCTCTTAGGCAGGGCTCCGCCCCTATATCTTATCAAATATACGGCGCCGGCCCCGGCGGCGGCCGCCGCGCGCAAAAAAAGGCGCCTCCCGAAAGGAGTCGCCCCATGCGGCAGGAAACCGGCGTCTCAGAAAGGGAGCGTGTCCACCCCCTGCCGCAGCGGCCTGTAGCCGTGCATCTCCCCGGCCGCGTCCACGGCGACCTCGTATGACCTGGACAGCCCGGCCCCGCCGGGGACGGCCTCGGTGACGCGCACGGTCACGAAGTATAGCTCCCCGTCGCCGCGCACCCCGAGCACCTCCGGCGCGGAGAAGCCGGTGTTCCCGGACAGTCCTTTTCTGGCCGCCTCGGCTATCCCGGTCACTCCTCCTCCCCTTTGCGCTGTCCCTTGAGGGCCAGTGTCTCCCGCTCCAGCTCCCGCCAGACCCGGCGCCAGCTGCCGCCGCCGGAGAATATCCTCCGGCCGCAGCGGAACTCGTGGGTACGGCCGTCGCTGCAGAGCATCACCAGCAGCGAGGAATGCTCGTCCACCACGGAGCATTCGATACCCCTGCAGGAATAGAAATCTATGATCTTCCTCGCTACTTCCGTGCCCTCGCGCAGCATGTTCCCTCCTCCGCCCGTTCAGCAGGCGCGGCACAGCAGCAGATTGCAGACGGACAGCATCCTCTCGGCCCTGAGAAAATAGAATTCGCGGCGCAGGCGCTGGAATCTCTTTTTCCCGGCCCCGCGGGCACGTCGTTTTGGTCTTGGATCTCTCATCTTGCCCCCCGGCAGCCTGCTGGACGGCCCTCCTCCACTGCGCTCCGCCGCCCGTATTTCCCGACGGCGGGGGCCATCCAGCAGGCTGCGCGACTAACCCTACCCCTGAGAAAAATATACGAACTAACGGAGCGGCCGGTGAATCCCCGGAACGGGCTATTCTCCGCTGGAAAATACGGCTATTCGGAAAAGGCTAACCCTCAGAGGATGGCTATCTTCTCCCTGATGGCGAAGCGGACCAGGTCGGTCTGCTTGTGTATGTCCAGCTTGCGGGCGATGTTGTTGCGGTGGGCGTGCACCGTGTTGGCCGATATCTTAAGCTTCCTGGAGATCTCCTTGTCGGCAAGACCCTCGGCTATCAGCTGCACGATCTCGCGCTCCTTGGGAGTGAGCCGGGAGGCGTCGCCGGCTTCCCTTCCGGACTTGCCGCCAGGCTCCTGCGTCGCGCTGACGCTGAAATAGGTGCCGCCCCTGCTGACGGCCCTGATGGCCTTCACCAGGTCTTCGGAGGTATTCTCCTTCAGCACATAGCCGCGCACTCCGGCCTCCATGGCCCTGCGCACCAGGCCGGGGTCGTTATGCATGGTCAGCAGAATGACCTTGGCCTTCTTGTCCTCGCGCAACAGGCGGGAGGCGGCCTCCAGGCCGTTGAGCCTGGGCATGGCCGCGTCCAGCACGTAGACGTCGGCCGGTTTCTTCTTCGCCAGCTCCAGCGCCTCTTTGCCGTCGGAAGCCTCGCCGCGTATCACTATGTCGCGGCCCATTTTCTCCAGCAGGGCCCTTATCCCCTCGCGCACTATGGCATGGTCGTCAGCGATTATCAAGTTGATCGGCATTGTCCCCCCCGTTAGAGCCCGGCCTGGCCGGCAGGGTCCCCCTTACGCTGGTGCCGAACCCCGGTGCGGACCTGATAACGACCTCCCCGCACATGGATTCGGCCTCTTCGCGCATTATCTTCAGGCCCAGGCACGAGCCCGCGGCCGCGCAGACCGTATCCGGGTCGAAGCCCCGGCCGTCGTCGCTTACCGAGAACATCACGCTGCTGCCCGAGCCGATAAGACGTATCTTTATGGTGCGCGGCGAGGCGTGCTTTATCGCGTTGCCGGCCGCCTCCTGCACCATGCGGTAGACCATGACCTTGACCAGGTCTTCTATGCGGGACTCGTCCTTTATCCTGGCGAAGCATTCCACCTTCGCGCCGCTGCAGGCCTCCAGCCTGCGGGACAGCTCGGCCACGGCCCCGGCCAGGCCCAGCATCCCCAGGGAGGGAGGCCGTATATCCCCGGCTATCCTTCTTACCGCGGAAGCCAGCTCGCCCAGCGCGCCGCCGGCCTCCTTCAGCTTGCCAAGGACTACCGGGCTTCCACCCTTCAGCTCCTCGCCGGCCAGGAAGATCGCCGTTTTGGTCCTCATTATCAGCGAGCCCAGCTCGTCGTGCAGGAAGTTCGCTATCTTCCGCTTCTCTTCTTCGCGGGCCCGTATGACCTGGCGCGACGCCCGCCTGAGCCTGGCGGCCGCCTGCCGGTACTGGCTGACGTCCCTGGCTATACCCAGCGTCCCTATCAGCGCCCCGTCCTCCCCGAGTATCGGTGTACGCACTATCTCGGTCCACCTGGAGCGCCCGTTCGGCCCCTCGGACGAGAAAACGGAACGCGCGGGTTTGAAGGTGGCGGCCACCTTCCCCTCCTGCTCGGCATGCCTGCCGGCGAAGTCCTCGGGCCAGACGTCCCAGTCCGTCCTGCCTATGAGCCGCTTCTGCGGCACCCCGCAGGCCTCGGCGAAACGGCGGCTGGCGGCGACGAATCTCCCCGAGGAGTCCTTGACCCAGGCCACTTCCGGTATATTGTCGAACAGCGCTTTCTGGCGCACTTTCAGGCCGAGACGAGTAGCGGCCGCAGCGCCCGCCAGGGCTCCGCGGCTGAAAAGGGAATACTGCGCGCTTTCCGGGCGTGCAGTACTCCCTACGGTACCAGTCTTGGCTCTTCCGACGTCCGCCAGGTCCGCGGACGCGCGTCTTAGCAGCCTCCCCATAACCTTACCCCCACCATTAATGTAGCAGAAAAAACGGCTAAAGTCAAATAATTCCAAAAACCACAAATTCCACAAACAGAGAAAAAATGCTAGCATGCTCGGGGGGTATCGATATGCTGCACAGAATGGTTTACGCTACGCTCACGGCAGCGGTGGTGCTGGCCGTCTTCTTTTTTCCATACCTCAACGGGGACCGGGGAGGGAACATGAACGGAGTCGGAGGTAATCTCTACGGCGCGCGGCAGGCGATGGTGACGGAGCAGATCAAGGCGCGCGGGATCTCGGACCCGCGCGTGCTCAGGGCCATGCTGGAGGTGCCGCGGCACGAGTTCGTTCCCGCCGACCTGGCGGACGAGGCTTATGCCGACAAACCGCTGGCTATTGGCCTGGGCCAGACCATCAGCCAGCCCTATATCGTCGCGTACATGACGGAAAAGCTGGAGCTGGCGCCGGGAGACAAGGTGCTGGAGATAGGCACCGGCTCAGGCTACCAGGCGGCCGTGCTGGCCTCGCTGGGGGCGGAAGTCTATTCAGTAGAGATCATCTGCGCTCTGGAAAAGCAGGCTAGCGAGCGGCTGGCAAGGATGGGTTACACCTGGGTCAGGACGCGCTGCGCCGACGGCTGGAAGGGCTGGCCGGAAAAAGCGCCTTTCAAAGGCATAATACTGACCGCCGCCCCGGACCGGATACCTGCCGCGCTGACGGACCAGTTGGCCGAAGGCGGCAGGCTGATAGCGCCGGTAGGCGGCAGGCTTGGGCAGGACCTGGTGCTGGTCAGGAAGGAAAAGGGAAAACTGAAGGAAGAGACGCTGCTCGCCGTGGCCTTCGTGAGGATGACCGGCGGCGAGCGGCAGGAACGCTAGACCTTCAGGCCGGTGTCCACTCCGAAAAGTCTTTCGTCACCTGGTCCGGGATGCGCGAGGGCCTGCCGGTCCTGTAGTTGATCCAGACCCAGACGGTGAGGCCGGCGCAGACCTTTTTGCCGTCGGAAAGCCTGAACATCTCGTAGCGGCGCTCGGACGAGACCTTTTCCGCGGTCTCCACCCAGGTGCGTATCTTCACGGTGTCGCCGGGGGGCACCGGGAGCAGGTAATCTATCTCGTGACGGCGCACCACCCAGCCTTCGCCGGACTCCAGCATGCGCTTTATCGGCCAGCCGGCCAGGTCGGAGTGATGCGTGGCGGCCTCCATGAACCAGTCCAGGTAGACCTGGTTGTTAACGTGGCCGAGTATGTCTATCTCCTCCGGCTTCACCTTCCTGTCGTATTCCAGGACCTTGGATATGGGCATGTACCTATGTTATAAAAAAGCGCCGGGTCTATAAAGCGGCCTTAGGGCCGCGCACCGATACGCGCACTACCCCGGGAACGGCGTTGAGCGCGTCCAGTTCCCCGGCCCGCACCCAGCCCAGCAGACGGACGGTGCGGGTCTTCCCCTTCCTGCTGACGCGCTCCCCTTTGAAGACGAAGCCGGCCGAAACTCGCAGGCGCTCTAGCAGCTCCGAGTAGTCGGACCGCCCCGGCAGGATGACCACGAATACATAGCCGCCGCGGCCTGCCTCGGCAACGGTGGAGGAGGAGCGGGAAGCCACGGAATCCCTGAAGCGGACGGGGTTGTTGGCCTGATTCATATAGCCGTAGGAGGTCTCCACGAAGTCCTGGAAGACCGGGTCGGAATAGACCGGGGAACCGGCCAGCACGTCCGCCGCCTCCGCGCCGAACCCGCAGGTCAGGACCAGTACCGCCGCCAGTATCGCCTTCTTCATCGCTCCCTCCGTTCTCCGCCGCGCGATCTCCGCTAAAACAGTGTAATACATTGTATTTCACCGCGGCCGCTTTGTCACGGGTCCCCGGGCCCAGGCCCGGCATAGGCCTTCCGTCCCCCCGTCCCTCTAATGTAGAATTACCGCATGAAGACAAGGCCGGAAACGCCCAAGGGCGAGAGGACCCGCGGCAGGATAGTGCTGTCCGCCATAAAACTGGCCGCCCGGCACGGCTTCGCCGAGGCCAGCTTCCAGATGATAGCCGATGACATCGGCCTCAGCCAGTCGGCGGTCATGTACCATTTCCCGGACAAGAACGCCCTGTTCTCCGAGCTGGTCAAAACCATCGTGGCGCACAACCACGAAGTGGTAGCCGGCCTGATAGGGGCCGAGGACGGCGCCGGCCGCCGCCTCCTCAAGCACTGCGTAGGCAACGTCCTGTGGGCGCTGAAGTACCGCAGGCAGGACGCCCAGATACTTATACTCCTTTATTACCTTGCAGGGCGCGGCAGGAACTTCTCCGAGCTCTTCACCGGCATGATAGAGAAGGGCCGCGAGAGGATAAGGGAGCACCTGCTGGCGGGCGTGCGCGAAGGCCTCTTCGCGCTGAAGGACGAGCCCTCGGCCGTGGCCGAGACCATACAGGACGCTTTGTTCGGCGCCATGCTCTACGCGGCCTCCGCCCCGGAGGGCAGCGTGACGCCGGCCCAGCTGGAGCGGAAGTGGCGCAAGCACCTGACGGCGCTGACCGGCTGGACCGACAAGGACGTCTCCCCGCTGACGGCCTGATCTAGATGTCTTTCTTCCCGCCGGCCCTGTAGATGGAGGACCGGCCGAACTTCTCCCTGATAGCCTCTATGGCCTTGTGGGCCTTCTCGCGCCTGGCGTCGCCGGCGTCCTCGAAAAGGCTCTCCTTCTCGTCCGCAGGCATCAGGCCGGAGACCTTGACCCCGAGCAGCCTCACCCTCTTCCTCTTCCTGTCGAAGGCCGCGTACAGCGCCAGCGCCTCTTTCGAGATCACGTCCGCGTAGTTGGTCGAAAGCGGCAGCGTCTTCGCGCGGGTATGCGTCTCGAAGCCCTCCAGCCTTATCTTCAGCGTCACGGTGCGCCCCTTGAAGCCGCCCTCCCGCAGGCGCGAGGAGACCTTGTCGGAGAGCGCCACCAGCGACTCCTTTATCTCCCTGGCGTCGGCCGTGTCGGTCTCGAAGGTTATCTCGTTGCTGACGGACTTGGTATCGTAGTCCCCGGCGACCTCCCGCGGGTCCTCCCCCAGCGCCAGCAGCCTGAGCTCCGGGCCGTGCGAACCCAGGCCGCGCAGCTCGTCGGCCTCCGCGGCGGCCAGCTCCCCTATGGTGTTTATGCCGCGCGAACGCAGCACCTCTGCGGTCTTCGGGCCGAGCCCCCACAGCCTGGAGATGTCCAGCGGGGCGAGGAAGGCGCGCAGGCCTTCCTCGCGCACCGCTACCAGGCCGTCAGGCTTCTCCAGGTCCGAGGCTATCTTGGCCGCCATCTTGGTCGGGGCCAGCCCCACCGAACAGGTAAGGCCGGTCTCGGCCTTCACCCTGGCCTTTATGCGGCGGCAGGTCTCGAGCGGTCCGCCGAAGAGGTGGGCGCTGCGCGTGATGTCCAGGAAAGCCTCGTCTATGCTGACCTGCTCTATGTCAGGGGTGAACTCGTTGAAGACGGCGATGACCTTTTCCGAGGCTTCGGAATATCTGCGGAAATCCGGGCGCAGATAAACGCCTTTCGGGCAGCGCCGCCAGGCCTCCGAGATGGGCATGGCCGAGCGCACGCCGAACTTCCTGGCCTCGTAGGAGCAGGTGGAGACCACGCCGCGGCCGCGCCCGCCCTTCGGGTCGGCCCCCACTATGACCGGCCTGCCCTTCAGCGAAGGGTCGTCGCGCTGCTCGATGGCCGCGAAGAAAGCGTCCATGTCCACGTGCACTATGCGCCGCTCCATCCCCAGATAGTATCAAGATATTCCGGGACCGGACAAGGCGCGATAGCCGGGCCGGATTTTTGCTAGCATGCACTTATGAAAAGATGGCTCCGCCTCATCCTAATATCCGCAGCCGCCGCGGCGGCGTTCGGCGCGCTGCTGTGGGCCAGCACCTTCGGCTGGAACTTCCTGGCCCCCTCCTACGGCGGCGGCCCATCCCGCACCAGCCCGGAGAGGCTCCGGGAGACCGTCTCCGCGCTGGCCGCGGACATAGGCCCGCGCGACCTGTTCAACAACAACAAGGCCAGGCTGCGCAGGGCGGAGGAGTACCTGCGCGCCAGGTTCAGGGCCGCCGGCTGCGAGCTGGAGGAGCAGGAGTTCTACGCCGCCGGGGTGAAGGTCCGGAACTTCATCTGCACCAGGAAGGGCTTCTCGAACCCGGGAGAGATAGTCCTGGTAGGCGCGCATTACGACACCTTCAACAACCCGGGGGCGGACGACAACGCCAGCGGCGTGGCCGGGGTGCTGGACCTGGCCGAATACGCGTCCTCCCGCAGCTACGCGAGGACGGTCAGGTTCGCGGCCTTCGCCAACGAGGAGCCGCCCTTCTTCAAGCACGAGGGAATGGGCAGCGCGGTCTACGCCGCGGCCGCCAGGAAGAACGGCGACGACATCAGGGCCGCGCTGATACTGGAGATGACCGGTTATTACAGCGACAGGAACTTCTCCCAGCGCTACCCGCCGCTGATCGGGCCGTTCATGCCGCCCAAAGGGGATTTCATAGCGCAGATATCCGATTTCGGCTCGCGCGCCGAGGCCCGGCGCATAGACAGGGCCTTCCGCGCGGCCAGCGGCCTGCCGCTGCGCACGGTCTCGCTGCCCGCCTGGGTGCCGGGCGTGGATTTCTCCGACCACCGCAGCTTCTGGGGCCAGGGCTACCCGGCGGTGATGTTCACGGACACCTCGTTCTACAGGACGCCCAACTACCACAAACCCTCGGACCTGCCGGATACGCTGGACTACGGGCGCATGGCGGCCCTGCAGGACGGCCTTAAAGCCGCCCTGGACGATCTGGCCGGCGTCAGCGCCGGCCCCGGTATGGGTGTAAAAACCGTTAACGCTTCTCCGGCAGGATCTCCAGCCAGTAGCCGTCCGGGTCCTCTATGAAATAGAGGCCCATGGCCTCGTTCTCGTAGCAGACGCAGCCCATCTCCTTGTGCAGGTCGTGGGCCGCCCTGTAGTCGTCCACCGTGAAGGCCAGGTGGAACTCGTTGTCGCCGAGGTCGTACTTCTTCTCCCTGTCCTTCAGCCAGGTCAGCTCCAGCTTGTGCGGAGTGCGCCCGTCGCCCAGGAAGACTAGCGAGAAGCTGCCGTCGGAGGCCTGCATGCGCCGGGTTTCTTTTAGGCCCAAGGCCTCCTTGTAGAACTTCAGGCTCTTGTCCAGGTCCAGGACGTTCAGGTTGTTGTGCGCGAAGGTGAATTTCATTCAGCGCCTCCCGGGGGGTTGAACTCGGACAGGCGGATGCGGTACATGTCCTCGGAGACGGCCTTCAGCTCCTCTTTTATACGCATCGGGCGCTTCACGCCCTCCAGCTGCTTATCGGTAGTGAGGGCCTTCTTGACTATGGAGCCTTTGCCCTTTACGGTGCCGCCTGCGGCCAGCTTTATGTCGTAGGTCCAGCTCTTCAGGTCCGGGGACAGGAAGGTGACCGTGCCGGAGAAGGTCTTCCCCGCGTCGGCCGCGTCATAGACCAGCGTCTTCTTGCGGCGCGTCATCACGGTAACTATGGTCTCCGGCTTCATCGACGGCGACGGGGCGGGCTGGGTCACCGTCTCGGTTATCCTGGCCCCGCCGGCGGATATCTCCCGCTTCACGGCGGACTCGGTATTGCCGTAAGGTAGGCGCCCGTCCGGGGAGAGGAAAGAGACGCGCCCGTAATAGTACTCCGTCCCTTCATTGACCTTCAGCGTTACCGCGGCCGCGCAGGCCGCCAGCCCGGCCGCAGCCAGGAAGATAAGTATCTTTGCCGTTCCCATAGGACCTCCTAGTCTTACGCCTTTATGTTACCAAAATTCCCCGCGCGCGCTACACAAAGCCCCCGCTATTTTATATGCTTGTCAGGAACGGAGGTGCCGTTTTATGAAATACCTTTTGATAGCCATGCTGCTGGTCTGGACCGGGGCTGCCGCCGCGCAGGCCGCCGGCTCCGGCAAGGACATACGGGAGCAGACCCCGGCCGAGCTGCGGCAGACCGCCGCCGAGTTGGAACAGGCGCTGATACTTAAGCCGACGGACGTGGACCTCTACGTGAAGCTGGGCTTCGCCTACACCCGGCTGGGCCGGGCCGACGACGCCCAGCGCGCCTTCGAGAGCGCCGCCCGGCTGGACCCGCAGAGGGCCATAGCCCATTACATGCTGGGCCTGATCTACGAGAAGAAGGGCCTGAAGGACCAGGCCATAGCCTCCTGGAAGTCCTGCCTGGAGACCGCCAAGGAGCAGCACCTGAAGGACACCGCCCTTAAGCACATCAACAACCTCAGCGCCAACTGACATGAAGAACCGATTGCTAATACCCGCTATACTGCTGCTTTCCGCCTGCGTGGCCCCGAAGGTCGCCATCAATCCGCGCGCCGACTTCTCCTCCATCAAGCGCGTGGCCGTGCTGTCCTTCGGCGGCCCGAAGGGCGAGTTGGCCGCCGACCTGATGACCCAGAGCCTGCTGGAGCGCGGCGCCGACGTGGTGGAAAGACAACGTCTGGATTCCGTGATGAGGGAGCAGCAGCTCACGGCCGACAGCGCCTTCGATCCCTCCACCGCCAGGCGCCTCGGCAGGCTGCTCGGGGTGGACGCGCTCTTCGTAGGCACGGTGGCCGAGAGCACGCCTCCCAGCACCTACGTGGTGAGCCAGTCCAAGGACCCTGTGGTGACCACGATGAAGAAGGTGGACGGCGGCACAGTCTACACGGAAGGCTCCGTGCTGGGGCTGCCCAACTCGCAGCTGCTGAGCACCACCGCGAACGTCTCGCTGCTGTCGCGCATGGTGGACGTGGAGACCGGCTCCATACTCTGGTCCGCCTCGATGACCTACGAGGGCTTCGACATCCCCTCGGCGATGAGCGGCATCACGGACGCCTTCGTGCGCTCCCTCTCCCCCATCTGGCCCGGCCTGTACAGGGCGAGGTAGACTGCCGGGAATAGAAAAGCCCCGCCCTTTGAAGGGGCGGGGCTTTTTTTGCGCCTCGGTCCGGGCTTACTCGGGCCGCCAGACCTTGTCGCACCACTCCACGAACTCGTCCCACTGCGAGGCCTGCGACAGCGACAGGTCGCTGTAGTGGGTCTCGTAGATGCCGCCCAGCGCGGGCGGCAGCTTCTTGGCCTTCATCGTCATGCCAATGGAGATGCCGCCGGACTTCGTGTAGTCATAGCCGTTCACGCCGTCCTTGTTCAGGCCGACGCTGGCCATCACCAGGCTCTTCCGGATGAACTTCATCAGCCTCTCGGCCGCCTGCGCGGTCTCGAAGCCGCTGACCATGCTGAACGTCTTCGCGAAGTCGTAGAGGTCCACGTAGGGCGCTATCTGCTTGGTCTTGTCGTTCTTCGGGTCGAGGCTCGAGTAGCGCACCGCGTTCTCGATGGCGTACTTGGCGGCCTCGTGCTCGTCGTTCTTCATCGCGGCCCGCGCGAACGCGTCGAGATAGGCCGGCAGGTCGTTGAGGGGCTTCGGGTTGACCGCCGACATCGTGGCCGCGATGGCCGACAGCGGTATCGTCACGGGGCCCACTATCGGCGCGCCGTGCGCGAAGAAGTCCTTCTCCCAGTCGATGAAGAACTGGCCCACCTGGTTCAGCGGCGCGGCCGGCTGGGTGTTCAGGAAGTTCAGCAGCTTCGTGTAGTCGTAGCCGTAGGCCAGCATCGTCTCCTCGGAGCCGATGAACAGGCCGGCGTTGTCCTTCATCTCGTAGAGGATCTCGGCCATCTGCTGCAGGCAGGCGTTCTGCACAACCACGTCCACGTAGCCTGCCTGGCGCAGGATCTCTCCCAGCTGGCGCGTGCGCACGTAGTTCTTGGTCTCGTCGTCGAACAGGATGCCGCGTCCGGTAGGGATGCTACCGTCCATAGCGTCGTGCATCACCGGGTCTATCCAGCCCAGGCCGTGGTTCCAGAGCACCAGCATGTAGCGCTTGGCCGGGTGTTCGGCCTTGGCCCACTTGATGAAGTCGATGACGCGCTTGTAGTCGCCCATGTCGCCCTTCGGGTCGGCGGAGACGAGCGTCTCGCCGCCTTTCGTGACGACGACGCGCTTGGCGCCCTGGCCGCTCAGGCCGTACTCGAGCAGCACGTCCACCTTGTCGGTGGAGCCGACCTTCTTCATCTCGGCCATGTCCTTCTGCGCCCATTTGCCGGAGATGCCGTACAGCATGGAATCGTCCAGGTTGTTGTGGGCGTTCATGAAGATCATTACGGTCCAGTCCTTCAGGCCTTCCTTCGGGACCTCAGCGGTAGCTTGCGGTGCGCCCGCCTTCTCGGCGTAGGCCGCCAGGTCGCCGGCCGTCACCCTTTCGAGGTCGAAGCCCTGGGCGGACGTCAGGACCGGCGCCAGCAGCAGTGCCGCTATAAGTATATCCCTCATTTCAGCACCTCCCAGCCGGAGACGGCGCCATTGACCGCTCGCTCCGCGGCCTCCAGCTTGAGCTCCGTGCGGCCGCGCTCGAACAGCGCCCCTATCTCCTCAAGCTTGCCGTCGCCGCGCACGCGGTAGACGGCCTCCTGCTTCAGGTCCTGGGTGAAGGTCTTGATATGCCACTTCAGGTGCACGTCCATCCGGGCCACCGGGGCCTCGTCCGTGCCCGCGTTGACCACGCTCTCGTCGGGCACTTCCACCACGACGTCCAGCTTGGTCGCCCAGGCGGTGGTCACGCTGACCGGCTCTATCGTCACGCCGGTCAGGTACTTGCCGGCGCCCTTGAAAGAGCCGCCCCAGACATAGTGCACCTTGTAGGTGGCCGTGACGGCGGGCAGGCCGCCTATGTTCTTGGCCTTGAAGGTGTAGAGCTTCGACTCGGGGCCCTGCCAGCCGGTGAGCTGCGTCCAATGGGTCGCTCCCTCGGGGACGGCGTTGGAGTAGTCGGTCTCGATATTGACCACGGGCTTGTTCTTGACTATGAAGTTGTAGACCTTCATCGCGTAGTTGAAGATCTTCTTGAACTGGCCCACGGAATCGCTGAACGAGCCGTCTGCGGCCGCCGGCGCGAGCGTAGCCGCGCCGGGGTCGGCCGGGAGTATCATAACGGAGGCCTCGTCTATCACGGGGCCGTCCTGCGCCATAAGGCGCGCGGCGGGCAGCAGCAGCGCCCCCGCCAGCAACAGCTTAAAAGTGACCTTCATCCGTAATGCCTCAGCGGCCGAAGACCAGGGAGGGCTCCAGCAGCGCGCCGGCGGAGGAAAGTCTCTCCACGCGGGGCTGCGGGAACGGGCTGACTATCTCCTTCATCTCGCCGTTGCCCTTTATCAGGTACACGCTGTTGCCGTCCCACTCCTTGAGCACGGTGGCTATCTTGGTGGTGAGCTTCAGCTGCATCGCGGCCAGCGGGTCCTCGTAGGTGCCGAGGTTCACGATGGTCGTGTCGGGCACGAAGGCGGACATGGACAGCTTGTAGCCCCAGCTCACGTTCATCGCGCCGGGGACTATCGTCACGCCGGTCAGGTACCGGCCCTTGCCGTCGAACTTGCCGCCGTAGGAGAAGACTACCTTGTACTTCACGGAGACGGACTCGGCGCCGTACATGTTCTTGGCGGAGAGCCTGTACTCGTAGGTCTCGGGGCCCTTCCACTCGCAGAGCTGGTTGGGCGAGCTGGCGCCCTCCGGCACGGCCGCGGCGTACTTGGTCTCCACCTCGGCTACGGGAGCGTTGTCCTTTATGATGCCCCAGATCTTGTTGGCGATGTTGATGATGGTGACTATGCTGCCTATCACGCCGCGCTCCGCCGCGGCGGGGGCGGTGACGGTCCTGGAGACCAGCTCCACGCGCACGGAATCGGGGTCTATGGTATAGCGCAGCGGGTCGGACTGCGCGGCGGTCATTTCGGCCTTGGAGAAGGCAGGGGCCGCGTCCTGACAGTAAGCCGCCGCGGGAAGCAGCGTGGCCAGGAGGGCCAGTGTAACGAGTTTCTTCATTCGGTTCACCTCTGTATATTTACGGCTTTAGGGGATTATACTTAATTTCCCAAAAACCGCATAAACGCGAATAACGCAAAAACCCCGCCTTTGGGGGGCGGGGTTCAAGCTTGCGGCCTCGTTGCCGCTCAGTCAGCGGTCTGTACTTTGATGACCAGGCCGGTATCGTTGAAGGCCAGGCCGGTGAGGTGCATCTCGCCCACCAGGTCGGTGCCTATCAGGGAATGCAGGTTCTGGGAGGAGATGGAACCGTACAGCGTCCAGGCGGCCTTGTCATAGCTCAGCTTGATGATCTGGTCCGCCTTCAGGGGCAGGTTCTTCTTCTTCAGGACGCCGTCCACGGCGGTGTAGACGGTCTTGATCATCACGTCCATCACCTGCGCCATCAGGTCTTCCTGGTTCAGCTGCGGGAGCGGCGCGGCCTTAACGGTGGGCTCCATCGCGGCGTGCAGCTGAACGCGCTGTATGCGGATGGCCAGCTTGTCGGTGGAGACGAGGTAGGGCTTGAGGATCAGCGTAGGGTTCACGATTATGCCGCCCTGGTCTATCTGTATGTTGGTGAGCTTGAGGAAGTCGCCGGACTTCATGGCCACCGGGGCGTTCTTGTCGAGGATGGAGATGCGGCCGTCCTTGGCCGAGGCCTGTTCCACCGCTTTCTTGACGACCTTGAAGGGCACGCGCACCGCCAGGTCCATACCTATGAAGTCGTCGCCTGACGCCCTGGAAGGCGCCGGCGTCTGGAAGTCCTGCGCCGGGGCCCGGAGGTCGGAGGCCTTCAGGCCTTCGAGCTCGAAAGCGTTCGCGCTGCCGGCCGAGAAGGCCGCCGCCGCTATTATCGCTATAAGGGTTTTCTTCATAAATTCTCCGTAGCTCCTTATGGTCACAGGTGGAAGCCCAGGTACATCAGGCCGTTGCCTATCTTGAGCCCGTTGATCTCCGCGCCCTGGGCGAAGGAGGGCAGGAAGGCGCTGTTCTTCAGGGTTATCTGGACGGTCTTGTCGTCCAACTGCCGCGCCGTCATGACCCTAGTAAGCTGGGGGTTCGTGGTCAGCGTCTTCATCAGGGAGCTTATTATCTTGCCCTGCAGCCAGCCGTTCACGAAGCCGGGGATGCCGATGCCGTAGGCCTGGTCTATGTCCACGCGCTCCACCTTCACCGTCAGCGCGTTGGGGCCGGCGTACGTGGGAAGGATGGTAGCCTTGAAGTAGACGTTGGGCTTGCCGAAGACGTCCTTGGCGTAGATCTTGCCTGCGACCTCGAGGCGGCCGTCGCCGCGGAACTTGAGCCCGCCCTCATGACCCTTGGGGTGGAACTCAAAATCGGTGCCCTTGGTGTACTTACCGATGAAGTTGTCCAGCATGCCGTCCGAGACGGCCAGGTTGTAGCCGGGCAGCTGTGCTATCGCGTCGGCCGAGCCGGTCTTTACGCTGAGGGCGAAGCCCTCGCGGTCGAAAGTGAAGTTGCGCAGCGTGACGTTCTCGATCAGGCCGGGCAGCAGCGGGGCCACGAAGCCGGGGTCGACCTGCGCGCGCAGGTTCCAGCTCTTGCGGTCGTAGGCGAACTTCAGCACTTCGGCGGCCTTGATGCCGGCGCGGTTCTTGGCGAGGGCGGAATCCATGGCCTGCAGCATGCCCTCGCTGACCTTGGTCATCACCATCTCCATCAGCGCGTCCTTGTCCAGCTGGGCGCCGAAGGCGGCCTTGGGTCCGAAGGCCACGTCGGCCTCCACCTTTACCACCTTGATGGCCAGCCTGTTCTCGCCTTCGAAGACCGGCTTGAGCTGTATCGTGGGCTCTACCTCTATGCCGTTGTAGTCAACGGTCACGTTGCTGAGGGAGATATGGTCCCCCTCCTTGAAAAGTATCGGGGAGCTGGCGTCTATGGGCTGCAGCTTGATGAGCGGGATGGAAGCCAGCCTGGAAGAGAGGTCCTTGAACGGCAGCTTGACGGTCATGTCCAGGGCCGCGGCGGGCATGTTGGGGGATTTGTCGACTCCCAGCAGCACGGCCTGCGCCGCGGGGACCGCCGGCATCTCGTCCTGCGAACCGCGCAGGTCCGACGCCTTTACGGATTCAAGTCCAAAGCCGCCGGCGAAGGCCTGTCCCGCGAGGCCAGCCGAAGCTATGATGGAAAGGATGAGCTTTTTCATACTGATAGTTTACAGCGCGGCGGCCATTCCAGAAAGTGCCGAAAAGGCAGGAAAAAGCGCAAAAAAGGGCCCATATGAAAATGGGCCCTTTGGCCGGTAAAGCGAAGACCCCGGGCTTCCCCGGGGTCTTCGAGAGGCCTCAATAAGGTACCAGGTACCTTTTGAAGATAGAAGGACAGCGGCACCCCAAAAGGTACCAGGTACCTTTTGGGGTATTTGGGGATTAGTTGCGGCGCTTGTCCATGAAGGCCTTTAAAGCCTCCGCCATGGAACCCATCTGCTCCTCGTGATGGGTGCCGGGACCCCGGCGGTCATCCCTGCGGGGCCTGTCCGGCCCGGGGCCGGCCGCCGCCGACTGGTTGCCCCTGCTTTCGCGGGGGCCGACCACCGGGTTCGATTTCATGGAAAGAGCTATGCGATGCCTGGCCAGGTCCACGTCCAGCACGGTCACCTGCACCCGGGCACCCACCTTCACCACGGCAGCGGCGTCCTGCACGAAGCGGTCCGACAGCTCGCTGATATGCACCAGGCCGTCCTGGTGCACGCCTATGTCCACGAAGGCCCCGAAGGCGGCCACGTTGGTCACTATACCGGGCAGTTTCTGGCCGGGCTTAAGCTCCTCCATCTTGGTGGCATCTCCGAAAGCGAAAGCCTCGAACTGCTTGCGCGGGTCGCGGCCGGGCTTGGCGAGCTCGGCAACTATGTCCTTCAGCGTCGGCTCGCCGACGCCGTCAGAGATGTATTTCCTGATGTCGATCTTCTCGCGCTTGCCGCCGTCGGTCATCAGGTCTGAGACGGCGCAGCCGAGGTCGGCGGCCATCTTCTCCACTATCGCGTAACGCTCCGGGTGCACGGCGCTCGCGTCCAGCGGGTTCTTTCCCTCGCGGATGCGCAGGAAGCCGGCCGCCTGCTCGAAAGCCTTGGGGCCGAGGCGCGGCACCTTCTTCAGACCGGAGCGGTTCTCGAAGGCCCCGTTGGCGTTGCGGTACTCCACTATGTTCTTGGCCAGGGCGGAGTTCAGGCCGGACACGTAGGCCAGCAGCTCGCGGCTGGCTGTGTTCACCTCGACGCCAACGCTGTTCACGCAGCTCTCCACGGTGGAGTCCAGGCTCTTCTTCAGCCCGTTCTGGTCCACGTCATGCTGGTACTGGCCCACACCTATGCTCTTGGGATCGATCTTGACCAGCTCGGCCAGCGGGTCCATGAGCCGGCGGCCGATGCTGACCGCGCCGCGCACGGTGACATCCTTGTCCGGGAACTCGGCGCGGGCGACCTCGGAGGCGGAGTAGACGGAAGCCCCGCTCTCGTTCACCATCACTATGGTCACTCCCTCGAGCTTCAGGCCGCGCGCGAACTCCTCGGTCTCGCGGCCGGCGGTGCCGTTGCCTATGGCGATGACCTCGGTCTTGTACTGGGCGGCCAGCTTCTTCACTTTGTCGGCGGCCGAGGCTCCGGCCCCTTCGCCGTTGTGCGGGTACACCACGTCGTCGTGGATTAGCTTGCCGTTGCGGTCCAGGCAGACCAGCTTGCAGCCGGTGCGGAAGCCGGGGTCCAGCGCGAGGATGTTCCTATGCCCCAGCGGGGAGGCCATCAGTATCTCGCGCAGATTGCGGGCGAAAACCTCTATGGCCTGCGCGTCGGCGCGCTTCTTTGTCTCCAGCCGCGCCTCTCCCTCCATGGAAAGGGCGAGCAGGCGGTTGTAGGAATCGGCTACTGCCTCTTCGACCTGTTTGCCGCAGGCGGAGTCGTTCTTAACGAAGAGGGGCTCCAGAAGGGATATGGCCTCGTCGGCTTCCACTTCTATACGCATGGAGAGGAAGCCTTCCGTCTCGCCGCGGCGCATGGCCAGTATGCGGTGGGACGGTGCCTTGGCGGCCGGCTCCTTCCAGTCGAAATAGTCCTTGAACTTGGCCCCCTCTTCCTCCTTGCCTGACAGCACCTTGGAATGGAAGACGCCTTTCTGCGCGAAGAGCTGGCGCAGGCGGGCGCGGGCCGTCTCGTCCTCGCTGATCCGCTCGGCAATGATATCGCGCGCGCCGGCCAGGGCTTCCTCGGCGGTCTTCACGCCCTTCTCCTCGCTGATATAGGCCGCGGCCAGGGCGGCGGGGTCGTCATTGCCCTGTTCGTAAACTTTATCCGCCAGCGGCTCCAGGCCTTTCTCCTTGGCTATAGTGGCGCGGGTGCGGCGTTTGGGACGGTACGGGAGGTATATATCCTCGAGCTTCGACATCGTTTCCGCGCCCAGGACCCTGGCCTTTAGCTCCTCGGTCAGCAGGTTGCGCTCGGTGAGGGACTTTATTATGGCCTCGCGGCGGGTATCCAGCTCCCTGAGCTGCTCCAGCCGCTCCTTTATCTTTCCCAGCGCCACCTCGTCCAGACCGCCGGTGGCCTCCTTGCGGTAGCGGGCTACGAACGGGATGGTGGCGTCCTCGCCGAAAAGCCCTATCGCGGCGGCCACGCCGGAAGCGCTCAGCCCCAGCTCGCCGGAGATCTTGGTAACGTAAGCGTCGCTCATCTATATCCTCCGAAGTAAAACCTTCTGTAAAGGATATAAAAAAGCCGCCCTTCCAGGCCAATCCTAGACGAGAGATAAGACGAAGAGCGGATGCGGACTGGCTCAGGCGCCAGGTCCCGCCACGGCGCCGAAAGGCTCTGAAAAGCACGCCCCCGGGACGGGGAGCCCCGCGGAACCGAAGGAATTCAGGTTCCAGAGTCCAGCACGCTCCGCACTTTGCCGGCCAGCGCGTCGGGAGAGAACGGCTTCTGCAGATAATTATCCCCGGCCGGAAGCCCTTCCAGGATTTCAGGATCGATATGGCCGGAGACGTACAGGATCTTCACACCAGGGCACCGCTCCGACACCAGCCGCGCGAGCTCTCCGCCGCCCATGCCGTGCAGCCGCATATCCGTCACCAGCAGGTCCACCGGCCTGCCGTGCTCTCTAAGCGCCGCCAGGGCCGCCGTGGCGTCGACGGCCGCCAACACTTTGTAGCCGAGTTCCGACAGGACGCGGCGGCCCAGCTTAAGCAGCGCCTCCTCGTCCTCCACCAGCAGGATGGTCTCGCTGCCGCCTGACGGCGCGGCTTCCTCTTTCGGCCCCGCTTCCTCTTTCGGCGGCGGAGCGGAATGGAAATACATCAGGAATTTAGTGCCGCGGCCGGCGGCGGTCTCGACCTCGATGTGGCCGCCGCTCTGCTTTATCGTGCCGTATACGGTGGAAAGCCCCAGCCCGGTGCCCTTGCCCTGCGCCTTGGTGGTGAAGAAGGGCTCGAACAGATGGCTTCTCACTTCCGGGGTCATGCCCGTTCCGGTGTCCGCCACGGCAAGACTGACCAGCGGCCCGGCCGGCAGAGCCGGTTTCCCGGCTCTCCAATTTTCCGGAGGGTCCTCAAGGCCCACGGCGATGGAAAGCGTGCCTCCGCCCGGCATGGCGTCGCGCGCGTTGACCGCCAGGTTCATCAACAGCTGATCGACCTGGCCCGGGTCCAAGACGACACAACAGGGAGACGCGCCGAGGCTCACCTCCAGCCGTATGTCCTCCCCTATAAGCCGCTGCAGCATCTTTACGGCGCTCCCGACCGCGGCGTTTAGGTCCAGCGTGACCGGCTTCAGCACCTGCTTGCGGCTGAAGGCCAGCAGCCGGCGCGTAAGGGAGGCGGCCCTGTCGCCGGCTATCAGTATCTCCTCCGCGTCCTGCCGTCTCGCGTCGTCCGGAGGCAGGCTCTGCAACAGCATGCGGCCGTAACCGTTGATGGCCGTTATCAGGTTGTTGAAATCGTGCGCCACGCCTCCTGCCAGCCGTCCCACGGCCTCCATTTTCTGCGCCTGCCTGAACTGCTCTTCGCTGGAAAGCAGGGCCTTCCTGTAATCGGAAAGGCGGTCCAGCAGCAGATTGAACTGGTTCACGACCACGGAAATTTCCTTCCCCGCGGCGTGGTTGAGTTTAGAGACCGCGGGATTGACCATATCAATGGCCTGAATGGATTCCGCGAGGGCCGCCAGGGGACGGGCGAACGAGCGGTCCAGCAGCCAATAGGCCGACAGGAGGCCGGCGGCCAGCAGCAGGAAAAGCGACAGAAAAACGATTATTTCCTGCCGTTGGTGCTCCAGACGCCGCTCCGGATCCATGGTTCCCTCGGTTATCACAGCGCCCAACCACGCGCCGGTCCCGGAGTGGCAGCCGCCGCAGGACCGCTCGTTACGGAGAAGCCGCGTCACTATCCAGTAGCCGTCGCTTGCTCTTAGCGCCGAATACCCTGTATTCGACGCCCCGGCTATCAATCCGTTCACCCCGTGCCCGACCAGCTCATCCCGGCAAAGGCTTGAGGACGTCCAGACCGGACGTCCTGTCATATCGGTTATCATAGTGCCGCGAAACCCGGGAGTATTGGAGAATACGTCCTTTAGAAAGTCCTGGAATCCTTTCCCATGCTCCCCTCTGGACATGGACCGGAAAAGGCCCTCCACAACGCTCCTGTTCACCAGATCGGCCGTCATCTTGCCGTTCAGTTCCAGGGTTTTATGATACGCGTTCTGATAGATAAGCAGCAGGCCTCCGAAAAGCAGCAGCCAGAAGAACGCCAGCCCCGAAATGAATTTGGCGCGAGTACTGAGATTAGTCGATAGAGATTTCATTGTCGTACAACCTGGAAAAGCCGTCCGTTCTTCCTACAAAAAATCTGGCCGGCCATATGGCCAGCCCCCCGCAACGCCCCCCGGCGCAAACGCCCGGTCCCTCGCCCCGGCATATTCTAGCGCAAGTCGCGCCTTCATTTCAAAGCTCCCATCGCCGCGCGCCTACAGCAGTCCCTTCTGTTTGAAGCTCATGAAGCCCTCTTTCGTCACTATCACGTGATCCAGCAGCTCTATGCCCAGCAGTTTGCCCGCCTGGCCCAGCCTCTTGGTGAGCGACAGGTCCTCGTCCGACGGCTCAAGGCAGCCGGAAGGGTGGTTGTGGGCCACTATCACGCTGGCCGCCAAGTTCCTCACCGCCGGTTCGAACACCTCGCGCGGGTGCACGAGGTTGTAGTTCAGCGTGCCGATGGAGACTATGTCCCGCTTGATCTCCTGGTTACGCGTGTCCAGAAAGAAGACCACGAAATGCTCCTTCTTCTGGTCGCGCACGTCGCGCAGTTCCTCCCAGATGTCGCGCGGCTTCAGGTAGATGCCGGCCTTCTTGCCGTTCAGGTAGCGCCGCCCCAGCTCGAACGCCGCCATGATTTCGCAGGCCCGCGCAGGCCCCAGCCCCGGCGCCGCGCGCAGCTCTGAGAACCCGGCCTTCGCGATATCCGCCCGGCCGAAGCGCCGCAGCAGGTCCCCGGCCATGTCCAGCACGCCCCGGCCGCGCGCGCCGGTGCGCAGCAGCAGCGCCAGCAGCTCCTCGTCGGCCAGCTTCTCCGGACCATAGCGCATCAGCTTCTCGCGCGGCCGCTCCACCCTCGGCATGTCCTGTATCGCCCCCGCTCCTTTCATAGGTCCCCCTTTCCCGCCGCTTTAGCCCTGCAATAGCCTAGCAGGCGAACCCGACAAGGATATGTCGGGTTGAGCGGGGCCCTGTAAAGGACCCGGGCACCTGTTGTAAAATGTGGTAGACATGGAGAACAGCACATTTGAGCTCTTCGCGCCGGTGCGCAACACGATCAACAAGGCGCTGGGGGTAGTGGTAAAGGTCACGGGCGACAATATCACCGTGCAGCCCATTTCAGGTGACAGGCTGACTTTCAAGGCCCAATACCTGGCCCCGGCGGACGAGAAGGAGACCGCCGCGCTGCAGGACCTGATCACCCGCCTCAGGATAGAGGAGGAGAACCGCGGCAAGGCCAAGTCCATAAAGGCCGACCCGGCCCTGATCCGCGAGGAGTTCGAGAAGTTCGTAAAGCACATAGCCGCCCGCTACCCCAAGTCAGCGGAGACCTTCCGCGAGTTCTGGGCCGAGCTGATGGAGGCCGCGGGCGATATCCCGGGGCAGACGTGGGAGATGAAGCCGAACACGGCCAAAAATCCCGGGCCGGTGCTCAAGATCTACAACGCGCCCACCCAGAAGTGGGTATACTGCCTGTCGCTGCTGGCCGGCTGGGGGCTGCGCATGGAGATAAAGAAGGAGTTCCTTCCCCCGGGCTGCGAAAGCCTCTTCCCTATAGACCACGCGATGTTCGGCGCCGGCCGGGCCGTGGAGCTGGTCTACCGTGATTTCACCCCCGAGAAGCGCCGGCCCTACGCCGACTGCGTACGCGCCATCTACGCGAAAACCCAGCCGCCCGCGGGCGCCTGACCCCCCCCCCTTGACTTTCGCCCGGGATACTGTAGACTATAGTTGCTTTATGGATACCTTGAGAGCCCTTATCGCCGCCTGCGCGCTGGCCGCCGCCGGAGGGCCGGTTTTTGCCGCGGAGCCCGTGCAGTGGAAGGCCCAGGAACACATCACCGAGTTCAAGTTCCTTTTCGAGACCGGGAAATACAAGGCGGACTCCTGGAACGCCCTTTCCCCGGACGAGCAGCAGAACGAGCTGCGCGACTCCGCCGAGCCGGCGCAGCAGAGGCTGGAGGCGGTGCAGGCCTACTACGAGGCCGCCATGCGCCCCTGGGACACCGAACAGCTACGCGACTACGTCCAGAAGATCTCGGAGCGGGACATCTCGACGGTGCGCCTGTGGCTGGGCGAGGAGGCCGGCACGGAACTGCGCGCCAAGGTCACCGCCGTGCGCGAGGCCATGGGCAAGGCGAATTCGCAGGACGGCCTGCGCCAATCCGACGTAGACGGACTGCGGCAGTACCTTACCCCCGAGGCCATCTCCGCGCTGCGCTCCATAAAGGTCATGCGCGGGGCGCAGGGACAGAGTTCCGAATTCTTCAAGAAATCCGAGGTCCCGAAAGGGGCGGTTAACTCGACGCTAAGCAAGGTTTCCGGCTCGCTCTCATCCGGAGTGAGCGGCAGCCTTACCAAGGCCTTCGACGGCAACGCAGCCACCGGCGACGCCTCCGCCGTGGACATGCGCGGCGGCCGGTACCAGGTCCCCAAGAACGTCATGAACGGCGTGTCAGCCGAAGTTTCTCGCCCCATGGGAGACTTCGTGGCCGAGAAGACCGCCGGCGTGCTGAATCCCGGCCAGCCCCGCGGCACCACGGCCACCACGGTCAAATCGGCCGCGCCGCAGCAATTGGGCGGCGGGACCAAGTCCACCTCCTGGACCTCGGACGCCTACGGTTACACGATAACGACTTCCGACGGCCGCACCCAGACCTTCAGGGACCAGCGCCAGGCAGAGGCCGCCATACGTGCGCTGCCTAACGGCTCGGTCAGCAAGATCATCCTCTACGGACACGGCGCACCGGGGGGACAGACCGTCGGCAGCGCCTATTACGAGGCCGGCGACACCGCGGCGCTGCTCAAGGGCAAGATGACCCCCGGCGGCGTAGTCCAGTATACCGGCTGCAACACCGCCTCCATAGGCGACGCCACGCTGAACCCGGCCGTGGGGCTCTCCATGCTGACCCGGCGCCTGCTCTATTTCAGTGTGCCCTACTGGCAGGACAGGTTCAGCGGGGTCCCGGCGGACGAGGCCAGGAAACAGTGGGAGAAGACCTGGAACGCCGACCTCGCCAGGGACACCAGCCGCCAGATGGGCGGGACCATAGTCTGCGGCCTGAGGACCTTCGGGCTCGTGCCCGGCCGGCTGCCCGGCGTCACCCGCGTCATGGGGAACCAGGAAGCCACCACTCCGGGCTACGTGGCCGGCAAGAAGGTCTGCTACCAGGACGGCAGAGAGGTGCCTGAGCCATGAGCGACCTGAGCGCCTTACTGGAACTAGTTCTGCTGCTGGGCATACCCTTCGTGCCGGTGGCTGCCGGAGTACTGTTGCGCAGGAAGTTCTCCCCAGCCCCTGCCGCGGAAGGCCAGGAGCCGGCGCCGCTTACGCCGGGCCAGAAGGCCGGCCGCTTGGCCGGCACCATACTGCTCTGGGGCGGCATACTCGGCATCCTCTTCATGTTAATCGTCGCTCTCAACTTCAAGGGCAAGCTCTGAACGACCGGGGTCCCTCTCCCCCTTCCAGGCAGTCGTCTCCGGATATACGTGAAAGCGACCGCGCGCGCCGGCCGGCGGTTCTCCGCCGCTTGGCGAGAGAACGGCTGGCGGTTTGGACGGCCTATCAGCGGTCGTATGTGAACGCGTTCCCAATCTTGTACGAGAATGAAATGTTGTGGGTCATCCCGAGATCTCCCATCGGAGACAGGGCATAGGAGAACTCAAGGTGAGTGTCACGCAGGCCGACGCCGAAGCTCAGGCCGGGGCCGGCTCCGGAGCTCATCCCAGTCCGGTACCCGGAGCGCAGCATTACGTTCCCTTCCCTGGAAAGCGGGATTTCCGCGCCAACGCTTAGGAACGGGTCCTCGCGCAGATATTCCGTCAACTGCGCCGAGAGGGACAGAAGCCGCGGCCACCGGTAAAGGGCCCCCGCCTTCACCCCCCTGGGAAGTTCGAAGCCGGTGGAGCCCAGCTTCATGGCGGGACCGAAATTCTGCGCCGACGCTCCGAAACGCCATCTGCCGCTGGAATAAAGAAGCCCTGCGTCCACGGCGCCCGTAAGCGCGCTCTCCGAATCCAGCCCCTGATGAAGGGCCTTGACGGTGACGCCGCCCAGCAGTGCCCCGGAAATGCTCCCTGCGATGGATGCGCCCAGCATCCCCTCCGCGGCGCTGAAGGTCCCGGTACGGTCCCCCAATTCATTATACTTGCCTATGGGACCGCTGGTAAACAATTCCCCGGAAAAGCCCAGCACCAGCCCTTTTTGCAAAGGCTGCACGTATACCAGGCTTTCGCAGTGCATCCCCTGGACCAGTTCCATATGCGAGAGCATGAACTCCACGTGGGAAAGCGTGCGCAGGCCGGCTGGATTGTAGAAGACGGTTCCCGGATCGTTGGCCACCCCGACGAAGGACCCGCCCAGGGCGGCCGGGCGGGCGGAAGGGAACATTTTCAGGTAAGCGGCAGCGGTAGTCCCCGGAGCCCCTGACGCAGGCATAACGGAGGAGAAGAAGAACGCCCAGAAGATCAAAAGGCCTGTTCTTACCATATTACCGCCATTTTACCGGCCGCGCTTCCCATGTTCGAGGTCCTCACGACATAGAGGTATACTCCGCTGGCGGCTTTCCCGCCGCTGGAAACCCGCCCGTCCCAGGTGCCCACGTTCATGCTGTCCACGCCGTTGGACCGGTCCAGGACGCGGACCAGCGCGCCGGAAACGTCGTATATGTATATCCGCACTCCCGTGGCACCGGGATGTATGTTGGATATTTTCATGGGACCGCGATCCATACGGCACGGGTTCGGGTACACTTTTACATGGTCATTGCCGAGCACTTCGGAATCGACATAACGCAGCGAATATATGGAGAAGTGCGCGACTTCCGCCTGTACACTGTTCAATGCCGGATCGCGGGTCACCCCCTCGGAAACCAGCACCCACCTTCCCAAAGCTTCGTTCAGCCAGTAAAGGCCGACCAGTCCCTCGTTCACGTTCGTGCCGTCCACTATTCCGTTATTGTCCGCGTCGGGGTAGAACATCTTCACCTTGACCGGGACATTGAAAGACGATATCGCCCCTCCTGAAAGGGCTCTCGCGCTGAACTCCCGCTCCAGCTTAAGCCCGGTGAAGGCCAGCGAGTCGCCGCCGGCCGCCGAGGCCGTTCTGGAAGCGGGCACGGTGGTGGAGATTATCAGCGTCGCCACCGGGACCGCGCCTGGCGGGACTATCACGGTGACTATCCCGCTGTCGACCACCACGCCCCCGGACAGAGCGCTCACGGTGGTATCCATGTAGAACGTGGACCCTGACAGGATGGCGGAGAGCGGATTTCCCGCGGCATCCGGGGATACCAGCGAGAAAGAGACCGTCCCGGTGGAATAGGAGGGCTCTATAAAGAACTCTCCCGTCCAGGCCGAGCCGGATACATGGGAAAGCTGCGCTTCCTTCCTGATGCCGCCGGGGAAATCCACATATAGCCGTGGGGGCGAAGGCAGGGGATTAGCCTCGTTTATGGTCAAATTGAACGTCAGAGGACCGGACGGGGCCGGGAGAGGAGAGGTCACCTGTATGACGGCGGACGGAGAGGTCACGTCCGGGACCTGTCCGTCCGAACACGAGAAATAAGAGGGGAGCCCGCTGTTCGGATACGCCATGACGCAGAAATAGTAGGCGGTCCCTTCCGCAAGGCCGAGGCCGGGCAGGGTAACGGACGTGGAAAGACCGTTGCTGGTCCACGGAACGAGATCAGTGGTGCCCGGCGCTGTCCCGACCGCGTACATATAGCGATTTATCCCGCGGGGATGCGAAGAGGCGGCCCAGTTCGCGGACAACGAAGAGAGCGAAGCGTAATAGTCGATATCCGCGCCGGTCCCGTCCCTGACCTCGGAGATGAACTGCGCCCGCACTGAATCCATCAGCTGTCCGTCGGAAGAGAGCACCGAGGACTGCAGGCCCGCGTTATTCCCAGCTTTGACGGAGAAATAATAAGTGGTCCCGTCCACCAGTGAAAGGCCGGATCTCGAGACCGAGGTGCTGACGCCGTTATCCGTCCAGTCGACGAGGTCCACAGCCCCCGCGGTGGTACCAATGGCGTACCAGTACCTGGATATCCCGCTCTGCGCGTCGGAGGAAAGGTCCCAGTTCGCGGAAAGCGTGTCAATGCTGGTGGAGCAGCTTTCGTCCGCGCCCAGTCCGTCATGGACGTACGTGACCGGGGCCGGAGGCGTAGCGTCCACCAGCTGGCCGTCGGAGTTAACGGCGCCGGACTGCAGACCCGCGTTGTTCTCCGCCTTGACGGTGAAATAATACACCTGCCCGTCCGTTAGCGACAGGCCGGTACTGATAACCGACCGGCCGATGGAATTATCCGTCCAGCCGACCACGTCAGTGCCGCCCACGGTGGTTCCTATAGCGTACCAGTACTTCGCGATGCCGCTCTCCGCGTCCGCGGCAGCCGTCCAGTTAGCCGACAGCTGGCTGAGCGAGCCAGCATAGGCCGCGTCGGCGCCGGTACCGTCGTTAACAGCGCCCGGCGCGCCTGGCGCCGTGGTGTCAGCCGTCTGACCGTTGGAATTGGCCGCCGCGGACTGCAGGCCTACGCCGTTCTCAGCCTTAACTGTGAAGTAATAGACCTGTCCGTTCGTCAGCGTCAAGCCTGTCTTCGTAACGGAAGTATTGATCCCGTTATCGGTCCAGCCGGCCACGTCAGTGCTGCCCGCTGTCGTCCCTATAGCGTACCAGTATTTCACTATCCCGCTCTGCGCGTCCGCGGCAGCCGTCCAGTTAGCCGACAACTGTGTGCCGGACGCGGTATAGCCGATATCCGCACCGGCTCCGTCGTTCACCGTCCCGGGTGCGCCGGGGGCCGACGCGTCCACCCTCTGGCCGTTGGAGCTTGCCGCCGCAGACTTCAAGCCGGAACCGTTCTCCGCTTTGACGCTGAAATAGTACATCGCTCCGTCCGTCAGCGACAGCCCTATCTTAGTAACGGAGGTGCCGGCTCCGTTATCCGTCCAACCGACCACGTCGGTACCGCCGGCGGCCGTCCCTATAGCGTACCAGTACCTCGCGATGCCGCTCTCCGCGTCCGCGGAGGCGGTCCAATTGGCCTGCAGCTGTGTGGCGTCGGCGGCATAGGCTATATCAGCGCCGCTGCCGTCGTTGACAACGGAGATGTTGCCCGGCGCGGTAGTGTCCACCGTCTGGCCGTTGGAATTGACTGCGCCTGACTGCAGGCCCGCGTTGTTCTCCGCCTTGACCGTGAAATAATAGACCTGCCCGTTGGTCAGCGTCAGGCCTGTCCTCGTAACGGAAAGGACGGCCCCGTTGTCGGTCCAACCGGCCACGTCGGTGCCGCCCACGGTGGTTCCTATAGCGTACCAGTACCGCGCGATGCCGCTCTCCGCGTCCGCGGCAGCCGTCCAGTTAGCCTGCAGCAGGGTGGCGGAAGCCGTGTACGCGATATCGACGCCGGTACCGTCGTTAACAGCGCCCGGCGCGCCCGGCGCCGTGGTGTCCACCGTCTGACCGTTGGAATTGACTGCGCCGGACTGCAGCCCGGAGCCGTTCTCCGCCTTGACGCTGAAATAGTACGTCGTCCCGTCAGTAAGCGTAAGACCGGTCCTCGTGACCGACAGGCCGACGCCGTTGTCGGTCCAGCCGAGCACCTCCGTACCGCCAACGGTAGTGCCGATAGCGTACCAGTACTTCGCCACCCCGCTCTGCGCGTCCGCGGCAGCCGTCCAGTTAGCCGACAACTGGGTGCCGGATGTAGTATAGCCGATATCAGCGCCGATACCGTCGTTCACCGCGCCCGGAACGGACGGCGCCGACGCGTCCGCCATCTGACCGTTGGAATTAACGGCGCCGGACTGCAGCCCGGACCCGTTCTCAGCCTTGACGCTGAAATAATACGTCGTCCCGTCAACAAGAGCAAGTCCGGCCCTCGTGACCGACAAGCCGGCGCCATTATCGGTCCAGCCTGCCACGTCAATACCGCCCACGGTAGTCCCGATGGCGTACCAGTACCGCGCGATGCCGCTCTGCGCGTCAGAGGAGGCGGTCCAGTTAGCCGCCAGCTGGCTGCCCGACGTGGTATAGCCGATATCCGCGCCGGTGCCGTCGTTCACCGTCCCCGGCACCGCGGGCGCCGTCGCGTCCGTCATCTGACCATCGGAGTTGACGGAGCCGGACTGCAGCCCGGAGCCGTTCTCAGCCTTGACGCTGAAATAGTACGTCGTCCCGTCGACAAGAGTAAGACCGGCCTTCGTTACGGACAGAACGGCCCCGTTGTCGGTCCAACCGGCCACATCGGTGCCGCCCACGGTGGTTCCTATAGCGTACCAGTACTTCGCGATGCCGCTCTCCGCGTCCGCGGCAGCCGTCCAGTTAGCCGACAGCTGGCTGAGCGAGCCAGCATAGGCCGCGTC
>JAKAMO010000024.1 GCA_021812825.1 bacterium
GGCCTGACGGTTTTGTTACAGACGGTAAGGAGAGACTCAAATGAGAGAAACGAAAGCAGAAGCGAAGACAATACAGGACGCCGTTGAAAAAGGCCTGGCGGAACTGGGCCTGCGGCGCGACCAGGTTGAAGTGGTGGTCGTCAGCGAGGGGAAGAGCGGCTTCCTCGGCATCGGCGCCAAGAAAGCCTGCGTCATACTGCGCGAAAAGCGCTGGGGCAGCGAGTCACGCGACGGGGGCAGGGAAGGCAGGGAAGGACGCGGAGGACGCGGCGGACGCGGCAGGCGCGGCGGACGCGGAGGACGCGGAGAGCGCGGAGAGCGCGGAGACCGCGGCGGACGCGGGGAGCGCGGCGAGCGTTCCGAACGTCAGTCCGCCCCGAGGCGACCCGGCCGCTACGGCTACGAGGATGCCCGCCTCCCGCAGCCCGAAGAGGGGCCCCGCGAGGAGAGGCATCACCACCGCCACGAGGACCGCAAGCGCGCCGACCGCGTATACGCCGAGGAGCCCTTGGCCGCGGAGTACGCGTCCATCCAGGCCGCCGAGGACCCGGTGGAGCACGCCAAAGCGGCTCTGCTCAAGCTGCTGTCGCTGATGGGCTACGAGGCCACGATCGCGGAGGCCAAGCTGGACTCCGCGGAGAACCTGCTCTTCATCAGGTTCGACTGCGCGGACGCCGCCGCCTTCACTGACGACAACGGCCGCCCCCTGCAGGCGCTGCAGTTCGTCCTTAACTCCATAGTCAGCCGCAAGCGCGAGCCGCATCTGGCCCTGCGCCTGGACACCGGCGGCTACTGGGACAGCAAGGAGAAGGAGATAGCACGCAGCGTGGAAGAAGCCGTCAACGAGGCCCGCCGCGACGACAGGCCGTACCGCCTGGACCCGATGCCCGCCTCGATGCGCAAGATCGTCCACAACCTCATCAAGACCAAGTATCCGGACATGGAGACCGTCTCCGAGGGCGAGGGACGCTGGCGCAAGGTCGTAGTGCGCAAGACCGAGAAGCCCCAGGAGCAGCAGGCCCCCGAGGCGGCGCCGGTCCAGGAGCCGGAGCAGGCCCCCGAGCAGACCCCGGCCGACGACGCCGGGCAGACGACCGAGGAGCCCGCAGAGCAGCCTACCGAGCAGAAGTAGCCCCGCGGAGCTCGGCTGTACGGCGCGGCGGCGGGAACGCCGCCGCGCTTTTCTTTTTCAGCAGACCAGGAAGATGAAACTGCCGGACACTTCGGATACCATCGTGGCGCAGGCGACCCCTCCGGGCGCCGGAGCGCTGGCGATAGTCCGCCTCTCCGGCCCGGCCGCTTTCACCGCCGCCGCCGCCTTCCTCTCCCCGGCCCCGCGCGCTCCGGAGCACGCAAGGGCGAGCCTCTTATCGATCAAGGACTCCGGCAGGCTGGTGGACCGCGTGGTGGCGGTCTTCTTCAAGGCCCCTGCAAGCTACACCGGAGAGGACAGCGTTGAGATAACCTGCCACGGTTCCCCGTATATTATCCGCACCCTGCTCAACCTGGCCGTCCGGGCCGGCGCCCGGCCCGCGGCCCCGGGCGAGTTCACGCTGCGCGCTTTCCTGAACGGCAAACTGGACCTGGCCCAGGCCGAAGCGGTGGGACAGCTGATAGAGGCGTCCTCTTCCCGGGCCCATCGCGCAGCCATCACCCAGGCCGAGGGGGTCCTCTCCGACAAGGTCCGCGGCATCAGGGAGGAACTGGTGAAGCTCCTGGCCCAGGTGGAGGCCCGCCTGGACGACAGCTACGAAGAGACTCCTCCGCTCGACACTGCCCGTTTCCTAAGGCGGGTACGCCGCGCCGAAGAGACGTCGCTAGCCCTCGCCGGACAATACGAGGCCGGCCGGGGCATCAGGGACGGCCTCAAGGCGGTCATCGCCGGAGCTCCCAATTCCGGCAAATCCTCGCTTCTCAACGCGCTGCTGGGTTATGACAGGGCCATCGTGGCGCCCACCTCCGGCACCACCCGCGACACACTGGAGGCCCGGATAGAGATAGACGGCTTCTCCGTCCTCTTCACCGACACGGCCGGCTTCAGCGAGCGCCCTTCCGCCGGCGCGGAAAGGGAGGGCATGCGCAGGGCGGAGGCGGCTTTGGCCGCAGCCGATACGGTACTGCTGGTAAAGGACTCCTCGACGAAGGAAAGCCGGGGGGACAGGACAGCGGAGGAAAAAGTGAAGCTTCTGGTCCCACCGGCGGCCAGGGTGCTCAGGGTTTACAGTAAGTCGGACCTGTCGCGCCTCAGGCCGGCTCCGCCGGGGTCGTTCCAGGTATCCGCCAGGAACGGGACCGGCCTCGGGAAACTGAAGACCGCCCTGGTGCGGGAGCAGACCAGGCTTTTCAGCGACGGCGCTCAAGCGGTGGTGACGTCGGCGCGCCATTTCGAAGCGCTCTCCGGAGCGGCGAGGGAACTCGGCGCCCTTCGCGCGCTGCTCGCCGGCGGCGAGGCTCGCCTCGAGCTGGCCGCGGAGCATCTGCGCGGGGCGGCGGACTCGCTGGCCGCCATCCTCGGCGAGACCGTACCCGAGGAGGTCCTGGCCGACATCTTCGGCAGGTTCTGCTTCGGAAAATGAAGGCTGGACGCCCATGAAAGACCTCTTCCCGATAAACCTCCTGACCGCCCCGGCGAAAGCCTTCTCCGGCCTGGCCTCCGGCAAGACCGCCTGGGGCTGGCCGCTCGGCCTGTTCGCGGCAGCTACCGCGTCATCCGCGCTCCTCTGCACGCTGCTCCCGCCGCAGTTCACCGCTGAAGCCCTGGAAGGCATGGCGGTGAACCGCGACCTGAGCTTCGCTTTCTACTTCGCGGTCTCTCTGGGCGGCGGCCTGGCGTTCTCGGCCTGCACGGCGGGACTGCTCTCGGCCGCGGCCCGCTTCCTGGCCGGAGGCCGCCTCTCGCTGAGGCTGCCGGCGGCGCTGCTCGCCTGCGCCTCGCTGGGAATTACTTCGGCTTTCATGCACAACGCCGCCGGGGGGCAGCGCAACGCCGGCCTTGCCGTAGCGACCGGCGCGCTGGCCTTTTCGACCTGGGCAGCCGCCTCTGACCGCGCACGTTTCGGCGCGCTGCTGAAATCCCTGCTGGCGGTCTCCGTCTTCACGCTGATAGCGGGCCTGGCCGGCGGCCTCGCCGCGCTGGCTGGATCGGTGAAGGTATACACCGGGATAGAATACCTCGCGGCGCTCCTCTCCCTTATCTGGCTGGGAAAGGCCGTGGCCGCCGTATACCAGGAAAGCACGGCGCGGGCCTTCTCTTCCGCGGTGCTGGGCCTGCTGGGCGGAATGGCCCTTCTGTTCCTGCTGTACAATCTCGGTTTCATCCCGGAGGACGCCTTCCAGGCGCTGATGCTGATCTGATGCCGGCGTTCAAATATCCCGAGATCTTCGACGTGATCGTAGTCGGCGCAGGCCACGCTGGCTGCGAGGCCGCGCTGGCCGCCGCGCGGCTCGGGGCAAGGACCCTGCTGCTGACGCAAGACCCCGACACTGCGGCGCAGATGTCCTGCAATCCCTCCATCGGCGGGGTGGGCAAGGGCCAGCTTGTCAGGGAGCTGGACGCGCTGGGCGGGGAGATGGGGAGGACGGCGGACCTGGCCATGCTCAGCTCCCACATGCTGAACACCTCCAAAGGCGCGGCCGTCCGCTCGCCGAGGGCGCAGTGCGACAAGAAACTCTACCAGCTCGCCATGAAGTCCGCCCTGGAGCGCCAGCCCGGGCTGCTGCTGAAGCAGGACGAGGTCCGCGAGATACTGCACCGCGCCGGGCGTGCCGCCGGGGTCAGGACCGCCCGCGGCACGGTCTACCGCTCCCGCGCCGTGGTCCTGACGGCCGGCACCTTCCTGCGAGGCCTGATCCACGTCGGGTTTGATTCTTTCCCGGGCGGCAGGTACAACCATCCGCCGTCGAACGCGCTCTCCGGGAACCTGCGCGAGCTGGGTTTCAAGCTGGGCCGGCTGAAGACCGGCACCCCGATGCGGCTGAACGGCCGCACGATAGATTTCTCCAAATGCGAGGAGCAGGAACCTGATTCTCCGCCGACGCCCTTTTCGCACTTCACCGCGGCCATAACCAACCCGCAGCTCCCCTGCTGGATAACCCGCACTACCGCCAGGACGGCGGAGATAATCAGAGGCGGCCTGGACAGCTCCCCGCTCTACAGCGGCAAGATCAAATCAGCCGGCCCGCGCTACTGTCCCTCCATAGAGGACAAGGTGGTCAAGTTCCCGCACCACGGGGCCCATCACCTGTTCCTCGAGCCGGAAGGCTTCGACACGCAGGAATACTACGTCAACGGCCTTTCCACCAGCCTTCCGGAAAGGACGCAGCTGGAAATGCTGCGCTCCGTTCCCGGCCTTGAGAAGGCCGAACTGATGCGCGCCGGCTACGCCATAGAGTACGACTACTCGGATCCGTCGCAGCTCGACTACACGCTGCAGACCCGCGTACTCCCGGGCCTATACTCTGCGGGCCAGGTCAACGGCACCACCGGCTACGAGGAGGCGGCGGCCCAGGGCCTGTTGGCCGGCATAAACGCCGCGCTCGCCGTCTCGGGGCGGGAGCCGCTGGTCATCCGCCGCGACGAGGGCTACATAGGCGTGATGATAGACGACCTGGTCTCGAAGGGCGTGGACGAGCCCTACCGCATATTCACTTCCAGGGCGGAGTTCCGCCTGCTGCTGCGTTCTGACAACGCGGACCTCCGCCTTGCGCCGGCGGGCTTCAGGCTCGGCCTGCTCCCGGCCGCCCTCAAGCCCTGCTTCGAGGCTTACGAAGCCGCGGTGCGGGCGCTGCTGGCCGGAGAAAAGCCTCCGCAACTGCCGGCCGGGCCATGGACGCCGGAGAAGGCCAGGGTCACGGCGGAGATAGAGAAGACCTACGAGATCTACGTGCGCCGCAACCTGAAGCAGGCCGAGAAGCTCAAGAAATTCGAGCACCTCCGCATCCCGGAGGGGTTCAGCTACCTGTCAGTGAAGGCCCTTCCGAACGAGGCCAGGCATAAGCTCGAGAATCACAGGCCTCAGACGCTGGCGCAGGCGGGGCGCATCCCGGGGGTGACCCCGGCGGACGTGCAACTGCTCTGGGTGCTGCTCGAGAAACGCCGTGCGGCGGAGGCGCGAAAGTGAACGACGAAGTTACCGCGACCCTGGCCTCCTGGGGGATGATCCTGCCGCCGTCCTCGCGCGCGGCGCTCGAAACCTTCGCGGAAGGACTGAAGGAGAAGAACTCGCTGCTCAACCTGGTCTCCAGGACGGACGAGCCCCATCTCTGGGAAAGGCATATCCTGGACGCGCTGGCCGCGGTGCCGCTGCTGCGGCGCCTGCTACCGCCCGGGTCCGTGATCGCCGACGCGGGCTCCGGCGCCGGCTTCCCGGGCCTGGCCCTGTCGGCCGCCCTGCCGGAATACCGTTTCGAGCTGCTTGATTCCAGCGGCAAGAGATGCGCTTTCCTCAACTGGTCCGCGGCCAGGATGAAGGCCGCCAACGTCTCCGTCTTCCACCGGCGCCTGGGCGAGAGGGGAGAGGTCTCGGCAGTCCGCTACGGCGCGGTGCTGGAGCGGGCCATGGGGCAACTTGAAAACATACTGCCCCAATGCTTAAATATACTGGCTGAAGGGGGGAGCTTCCTGGCCTGGCAGAGCTCCTCTCAACTGGCGGCCTCGAGACCAGCGGTGGACGCGGCGCTGGCCAGGGCAGGGGGAGAACTCTTGGAGATATTCTCCTACCGTCTGCCAGGAGAGGAAGCCGACCGCGGCATCTCGGTGTTCAGGAAGCGCCGCTAGCACGGAGAGATATGCACATACTCAATTATTATTTCACGCCGTTCGCGGTCATACTTATCCTCTTCGCGATCTTCTTCTCGCAGCCGGAAAAAGGCGTGACCTATCTGTCCTTCGGCATACTTGGCGCGGCTTTCGCGCTCAACATCTGGCTCAATCGCAACATCTACCGCTTCCTCCGCTGGAGCCGCCACATCCGGGCCGTCACCGTCTGGCTTAACCTCGCCGTGAGCGCCGCCCTCTTCTACCTGCTCTCGGCCTACTGGGCCCCGATGTGGCTGCTCTTCCTCACCGCCCCGGCCGCCAGCGCGATGTACATGAAGAAATGGCAGGTCTTCCTGACCGCGCTGTTCTCCTGCGCCGTGATGTTCTCGCTCTACTACGTGCGCGGGCTGGCCTTCGGGGAGGGCGGTCTGGGGACGCAGCTCTGGGCCATGGCCGGCACGCAGGCCGTCTTCATAGTCTTCTTCTCGATGTTCACCGCCGCTATGGCGGAGATGGTCATCAAGGTGCGGGATTCGATGCGCTGAGCGGAAAAGCGGGCCCGGAGCGCCGACCCTGGCGCCGGGCGCTTCCCAGATGGACATATTAGCCAAACTCCGAGTGCTCTTCTGGGGCCTAGTAATAGGCCTCTGGGGGCTGTTCATGTACCAGTACATGAGCGAGGATATGTCCGCTCTCAAGCGCTTCAAGGTGACGAAGAACCCTTTCGCCGGAGTACTTCCCGCCGACAGACCGGTGCTTAAGAAATATCCGCCCGCCGCGCCTTTCCGTCCGGCCCGGCCCCCGGAGCAGACTGCTCCGGGCGAGGGCAAGCTTGGCGGACAAGGCACCGTAGACCTGGTGAAGGCAGGAGCAGACATCAAGGACATCGCCTCGGTCCCGCTGATGACGGAGAAGACCGACAGGGAGAAAGCCGCCGGGGCCGCCGCGGCCGATTTCAGCAGCTACCCGCCGCCGCCCGACGGCTTCTCGGTGAAGGAGACCCCTCATTTCGTCGTTTACGAGGAAGGGCCGGAAGTGCGGCGGGAAACCGTGGACACTCTGGAATCCCTGCACGGCAACATCATGCTGGACCTCGTCGCCTTCTCACCGTGGACCCGCGAGAAGAAGGTGTTCATCTACTACGCGCAGAGCGCGAAAACCTACCGCAAGCTTACCGGCCGCCCGGAATGGTCCGGCGGCGCGGCCTCGCTGGGCGAGCGGAAAATCTACGTCTATAAGAGCGACGAGGCCTTTGGCATACTGGCCCACGAACTTACGCATATCTATTTCGACAGCTTCTTCCCGGCGTCGCGCCCCAGCCCGCTGTGGCTGAGCGAGGGGATAGCGACCTACATACAGTCCGAGCGGGGCATGTCCACCCCCGAATGGCTGCAGCAGAACCTGCAGCTGCTCGAAGGTGGGAGCGGCTTCAAGCTGAACGACCTGGTGCGCATAGACAGCATGCAGGGCGCCGACGAGGATAACGTCCGGCTGTGGTACGCGGAGTCCTACAGCGTCGTCCGCTTCCTGATGAAGCTGAAGGCCGGCGACGCCTTCTACGTCTTCTGCAAGGAGCTGCGCGACGGCAAGCCCGCACACCAGGCCCTGTACCGCGCCTACGGCATGCCATACAACCGCCTCGCCTCCCTCGAATACGCGTGGCGCTACGACCTGAAGACCGGGAAGATCTCCGGCCTGCGGCGCTAGCGCGGCTGATTCTCTTCCTTAATATATACGGGGTTGACCAAAATCAACCCCGCTTTTTCATCCCCTGCCGATCGCCATTCCCCTAAAAAATAACGTAAAAACAATCCTTTTTTGCTCCGGGTATTGACAAGGGGGGGGGCATGCTATATACTAATAATCCGTGTGGTGGAAAGTGGTGAATAATGTTTTTTTGTGGTTGAAAATGTTATATACTGGGTAAGCGCGAAACAGAGATAAAAAGATGAGCTCGCTTTACGGGGAATACGAATACACGATGGACGCGAAAGGCCGCGTCTTCATCCCCGCGCGCTTCCGCGAGGAGCTGAGGAAAGAGGACAAGAACTATCTGATGCTCAGCATCGGCCTCGACCACTGCCTCTACATCTTCCTCCCTTCGAAGTGGGAGGAGCTTCTCGCCGACAACATGCAGATCTTCAAGTCGGAGAACAAGGAAGAGGAGCGCGCGTTCAAGCGCTTCTTCTTCGGCAACGCTTGCGACGTTCAACTGGACGAGCAGGGCCGAATACTGGTGCCGCAGAACCAGAAAAACTACGCCTCGCTCAAGAAGAACGTCCTGATACGCGGAGTAGGCAACAAGGCGGAAATATGGGATGCGCAGGTCTGGTCGAAATACAACAAAGATATCATCGAGCCCGCTCTCGGAAAGTTCGGCAAGATACTGGACATATGACGGAGTACGAGCACATCTCCGTACTGGCCAGGGAAGTCGTCGAGCTGCTTGCTACCGAGAAGAAGGGGACCTATGTCGACGCCACGCTGGGGATGGGCGGCCATACCGCGCGTCTGCTAGAGGCGCTGCCGCAGGAGGCCAACGTCCTCGGCATCGACTGGGACCCGGAGATGGCCGGCATAGCCGCCTCGAGGCTTTCCCGTTTCGGCGGCCGCGTGAAGATCGCGCAGGGCAACTTCGCCAACATAGACGAGATAGTGGCCAGGGAGGGGATACGCTCGCTGTCCGGCGCGCTGTTCGACCTGGGCATCTCCTCGCTGCATTTCGACAAGCCCTCCCGCGGCTTCAGCCTCAAGCACGACGGCCCGCTGGACATGCGGATCAACCCGGACAACCCGCTGACCGCTTACACGATAATCAACCAGTGGCCCTACGAGCAGATAGAGCACCTGATCCGCGTCTGCGGCGAGCGCCACTCGGGGCGCATAACCAGGGCGATACTGGAAACTCGCAGGAAGAAGCCCCTGGAGACCACCGGCGAGCTGGCCGCGCTGATAGAGAAGGTGGCCCCGGCCCGCGGCGAGAAGACGCACCCGGCCACCAAGACCTTCCTGGCCCTGCGGGTCTCCGTCAACTACGAATTCGACAATCTCACGCGCGGCATACAGAAGATAATGCCGCTGCTCAAGCCCGGGGCGAGGATGGGGATAATAACCTTCCACTCCCTGGAGGACCGCATAGTGAAAGAGACGTTCCGCATCATGGCGAAGATGGGCGGCTGGGAGCTGGTGACTACGAAGCCGGTGAAGCCCTCGGACGAGGAAGTGACGGGGAACAAGAGGGCGCGCAGCGCGAAGTTGCGGGTGATAGAGAAACTCTGAGCGGGGAAAGGAGGGGACAATGTATCCGGAGAACATCCTGAAGGTAGGCGCGAAGTTCAACAAGCTGCTGCACGGAAGGACGGCTAAAGCCAAGTTCAACGGCCTGAAGGGTTCGGTTTGCCCCACCAAGATCTTCTACCTCTGGGAGAAGCACGGGGTGAAGCGGATAGAGCTTTTCAGCATGGAATAGTAAGGCAACAAGGATCTGAAAGACGGCTATGCTCAAAAAAAAGACAAGGAACCTGAGACTGGCGGTACTGGGACTGGCCTGCTGCGCCGGATTCGTCTACGCGTGGCAGAACCTGCAGGCGGTGAAGCTCGGCTACAGCATCGAGCGGCTGCGCAGGGACATCAAGGACCTGGAGAGCGCCAACACCTACCTGAAGAAAGAGATCCAGGTTTCGCTGTCCCCGGAGAAGCTCGAGGCCGCGGCCTCGCGGCTGGGCATGGTCTATCCGGAGCCCGGCGCCGTGGTCGTGATGGACGGCGGGCGGCCGGAAGCGAAGTCCGGCAGGGGCTGGCTGGTGAAACTGTTCAGGCTCAACAAGTCTTCCTGAGCCTGCCGGCCGCACATTGAGGCCTGCGTACATTACTTCCACAGGTCTCAGTTAAGGAGGGGAAATGGCGGAGATGAGGACCTTCAGGTCGCTGTTCGACAGTATCCCGGTGCACGGAGAATCCGGTTTTGCCAGGGTGGCAGCACTCCATGATAGCTCAAGCCTCAAGATCAAGAATAAAGCTCTGCGCCGCGCTGGCCGCGGTCCCATCTTTGCTGATTGGCGCCAGGCTTTTCTGGCTCCAGACCTTTCGCCACGAAAAGCTTTCTGAAACAGCCTCGCGCGAGTTCAACCGCACCGTCTCCGAGATAGGCCCGCGCGGCCGCATCTTCGGCGCGGACGGCGAGGTGCTCGCGGAGTCGATCGTAACCTGGGACGCGGCGTTGCTCAAGAACGAGCTGCGCGACGAAGCCGTGCGGACCCACGACCCATCCTATCCGGACAGGGCGGCCGCCCGACTGGCGAAGACCCTCTCCCTGCCGCCCTCCTTCCGCGAGAAATACCGTCGCGCCAAGAACTTCCTCTACGTCAAGAAAGGGCTGGACCGCCGCGATTTCGAGGCCGCGAAGGCGCTCGAGCTCAAAGGCGTCACGCTGACGCCGCGCCAGACGAGGTACTACCCTTCCGGCGACCTGGCCCGCAGCATCATAGGCGTCACCAGGGAGGACCAGGGCCTCGCCGGAGTGGAGCTGCTCTACGACAAGGTGCTCAGCGGCCAGGTCAGCCAGCGCGAAGTGGTGCGGGACGCGGCCGGGAGGGTGATCTTTCAGGATAACCTGAAGGAGGAGGCTCGCCCGCGAGACCTCCATCTCACGATAGACAAGAACATACAGTTCTTCACGCAGGAAGCGCTGCGGAAATCCGTGGAAAAGAACCGGGCGGAACTGGGCATGGCGCTGGTGCAGGAGCCAGACACGGGGCGCATCCTCGCAATGGCCACCTGGCCGCGGGACCTCGAGAGGATAGAGCCGGTGGAGTGGGTGTACGAGCCTGGCTCCACCTTCAAGTCGATCACGCTCGCCGCGGCCCTCGAGACCGGCACGGTCAGCGAAAGGGATTCGTTCTACTGCGAGAACGGAGCCTGGGAATTCGCGCCGCGCATCACTCTGCACGACCACGAGCCGGAAAAGACTCTGACGCTCTCGCAGGTCATCGAGCGCTCCTCCAATATCGGCGCGGCGAAGATCGCGTTGAAGCTCGGCCTGAAGGATTTCTATCTCTACACTAAGGCCTTCGGCTTCGGCGCCAGGTCCGGCCTCGGCTTCCGGGGAGAATCCGCAGGCCTGCTGCGCCCGCTGGACGCTTTCAAGCCGATAGACCTGGCCGTCGCGGCCTACGGCCACGGCATCGCGGCCACGCCGCTGCAGGTCGTGAACGCCTACTCGACGATAGCGAACGGCGGGAAACTCCATGAGCCAAGGTTGGTCGACGGGGTCACCGAATTCGACGGCAAAGAGGTCTTCCGCAACGAGCCGGCCCTGGTACGCCAGGCGATCACCCCGGAAACCAGCGCGAGGGTGAAGAAGATACTCCGGGCGGTGGTCACGGAGGGGACCGGCAAGAACGCCGACATCCCCGGCTATTCCATCGCCGGCAAGACCGGGACCTCCAACAAGATAGACCCCCGCACCGGGAAGTACATGTCCGGCAAGAACGTAGCGTCGTTCGCCGGATTCTTTCCGATGGAACACCCGCAGTACGTCATCCTGGTCGTCATAGACGCCCCGAAGACCTCGCATTACGGCGGCGAGACGGCCGCCCCGGCCTTCCGCGAGATAGCCGGGAAGATCATAAACCTCAGGGGACTCAAGCCGGACCAGCCTCTGCCGCGCGGGACGGATGCCGGCGTCAGGATCTCCGACTGAAGCGGCCGTACCAACGGCGCCGCAAATTTTCTATCATTGAAGCGATGAAGCTGTCACAAGTCCTCCAGGGAACCGGCATACCCCTCGCCGGCGCCGACCCCGAGATCACCGCGGTGATAAACGACTCCCGCCTTGCCGCGCCGGGAACGGTATTCTTCGCGCTTCCCGGCTCGAAGGCCGACGGGGCGGATTTCATCGCCCAGGCCCTGCAGAAAGGGGCTTCTGCCGTGATCTCCGCCGCGGAGCCTCCTGCGGAGCTGGCCGCCTCGTTCCCGGCCGCGACCTGCCTGCGGACGCCGGACCCCCTGCGGGCACTCTCTCGCGCAGCCGCCAATTTTCACGGCCACCCGGCCTTGCGGCTGCGGATATTCGGCATAACCGGAACCAAGGGGAAGACCACCACGGCCTACCTGCTGGAAAAGATACTCCAGGAAGCCGCCAGAAAACCCGGCGTCATCGGCACAGTGGACTACCGCGTCGATGGAAAGACCCTCTCTCCCGCCGCCAACACGACGCCGTTGGCGCACACGCTGCAGGAGCTGCTGGCCAGGATGGCGGACTCCGGAGCGCTGGACGCTGTGCTGGAGGTCTCCTCGCACGCGCTCGCGCTGGGCCGGGTAGAGGACGTGGACTTCGATTTCGCGGTCTTTACAAACCTCCAGAGCGATCATCTGGACTTCCACAAGGACAGGGAGAATTATTTCGAGGCCAAGGCCAGGCTGTTCGACCTGCTGCGCCGCTCGCCTAAGCCTGGAAAATTCGCTGTGCTCAACGCCGACGACGAACGCGCGCCGGAACTGCTGCGGCGGCTGGGAGGGGAGGTACGCGCGCTGACCTTCGGCATCGACAAGCCGGCCGATATTTCGGCCGCCGGCCTGCGCACGCTCTACGGGGAGAGCGTCTTCGATCTCACGGCCTCGGGAAAGAACTTTCCGGTACGGCTGCGCCTGCTGGGCCGACACAACGTCTACAATGCCCTGGCTGCCATAGCCGCGGCCGTCGCGGCCGGCATTCCGGCGGAAGAGGCAGCGGCGGCCGCCGGGCGCCTGCTCAATGTGCCTGGCAGGCTGCAGCGCGTGGAGGAAGGACAGGATTTCACCGTTTTCGTGGATTACGCCCATACCGCGGCGGCCCTGCAGAGCGTTCTGGAAGGGCTGCGCCAGCTGCCGCGCGGGCGCATCATCACCGTCTTCGGCTGCGGCGGGGACAGGGACCGCACCAAGCGCGCGCCGATGGGACGCGCCGTCTGCTCCCTGAGCGACCTGGCCATCATCACCAGCGACAACCCCAGGAGCGAGGACCCGCTGGCGATACTCGCGGAGATAGAGGAAGGGGTCGCCGGGGAATTCTCCAACTACCAGGTAGTGCCGGACAGGGCGGAAGCCATCAGGCTGGCCGTCTCCCGCGCCTCTTCTGGCGACATCGTGCTCATAGCCGGCAAGGGACACGAGACCTACCAGATACTGAAGGACCGGACCATACATTTCAGCGACGCCGAGACCGCGGCGGCGGTCATCAGGGCCAGGAGGAGCGCCAATGAAGCTTGATATGACCCTCGGGGAACTCGCCGCGGCCACGGGCGGCAGGCTCCTAAAGGGGGATCCCGGCGCCCCGTTCCACTCTTTCGTCACCGATACGCGGCAGCTGAAGTCCGGCGAATTCCTCTGGGCCCTGAAAGGCGCCTCGTTCGACGCCCACGATTTCCTGCAGCATACCCTGGCGGTCGGTCCCTCCGGGTGGCTGGCCAGGGAGAGCGTGCTGGCGGACATGAAGGAGCTGCCGCGCGCCGCGGTAGGGGTGGCCGACACGCTTAAGGCGCTGCAGGACCTAGCCGCGGTCCACAGGAAGCGCTTCGACATCCCGCTGACCGCCATAACCGGCTCCAACGGCAAGAGCACCACGAAGGAGATGCTCAAGAGCATCTTCTCCGCCGCCGGCCTCACCTGCTCCAACCCCGGGAACCTCAACAACCAGTTCGGCCTGCCGCTGTCGCTGCTGGAGCTGAGGCCGGAGCACCGCTACGGCGTGTTCGAGCTGGGCGCCTCGAAGAAGGGCGACATCGCGGAGATCGGGCGTGTGGCCCGTCCCACCTGCGGGATAATCACGAACATCGGGCCCTCCCACCTGGCCTTCTTCGGCGACCTGGAAACCGTCTACGAGACGAAGACCGAGCTGGCCTGGTGCCTCGCCGAAGGCGGCACGCTCGTATACAACGCCGACGACAGGTACCTGGAGCGCCTCAACGCGAGGAAGGACCTTAAGAGGCTCACCTTCGGCAGGTCCGAGGACGCGGACCTGCGCATCCTGGAGGAGGTAAAACTGCGCATCGAGTACCGCGGAGAGATCTTCTCTATAGATCTGCCGCACGCCTGCGGCCACAACTACCACAACGCCGCGGCGGCGGCCGCAGCCGCGCTGTCCAGCGGGCTGGACTTCCCGACGATAAAGAAAGGACTGGAGAGCTTCCAGCCGCCGCCGATGCGGATGCAGCAGTTCCGGGTAGGGAAAGCGCTGGTCATACTGGACGCCTACAACTCCAACCCGCAGTCCGCGGCCTCGGCGCTGAAGCACGTCTTCGGCCTGCCCAGGCCGCTCTACATCATGATGGGGGACATGAAGGAGCTCGGCGCCCACTCCGAGCATTACCACCGCGACCTGGGCGCCGCTCTGGCGCATACCGGAGCGGAGCGGGTCTTTCTCGCCGGACCGGAGATGAAGCCGGCCGTGGAGACCTACCTGGCGGCGGGGGGGAAAACGGCGGTATACGGCGAGACGCTCGACGCCTGGCTGCAGGAGGCCCGCGATCTCATAAAGACCGGCAAGGGGACTTTCCTTATAAAGGCTTCGCGCTCGATGAAGTTCGAGCGCATCGTGGAAGGATTGCTGCCCTAGAGTATGGCGGGGAACTACGCCCGCCGTCGGCCTCAAAGCTGCGTCAGCACCGCCGCGACCGCCTTTTCCACCTCGGCCATCCTCCCGTAATCGAGCTTCTCCGGAGTATCCTCCGCCTGGTGATAGTACGGGTTCCTGAAATAGGCGGTATCGGAGATCATCAGCGCCTTCTCTCCGGAGAACCAGAAGTTCAAATGATCGGAGATGAACAGCGCCGAAAGCACCGAGGGCAGGAACACTCCCTCCACCGGCAGCGGCGTGGCCTTCCGCCACACCTTCTCCACGTCCAGCATCAACCCCAGGCTCGACAGGTTCGATGAGATGGACACGAAATTCCCCCTGTCGGGGTGAAAGAAGCCCAGGAAAGGCGGGAAGACCTGCGAGCCCGGCGCGTCGTTGTAGTAGCCCAGCATCTCCAGGTTCAGCAGCCCGCGCAACCTGGCTCCGCTCTCCTTCAGATATCTCATGTACCTGTAGCTTCCCATATCGCGGGTGGTGAACGAGGGCGGCTCCTCGGTACCGAAGGCGACGAAGCGCACCCCCCGCGCGGGCGCGGCGGAGCGCAGCCGGCGCGCCGTCTCCAGCAGTATGGCCACCGCGCTGGTGTTGTCGTCGGCGCCGGGTGTTCCCGGCGCGGTATCATAGTGGGCCGAGACCACCCATTCCGCGGCGGCCGGATCGGTACCCGGCAGGACCGCCTCGACGTTGAAGTAAGGGCGGACCCGGCCGGCGGCGTTCTTCCTCCCGCCCCGATATTCCAGCACTCTTGGCTCGTAGCCCGCCTCGCGCAGGCGCGAGACTATATAGTCCCTGGCCCTGTCCTGCTCGTCGGCCTGATAGGCCGACCTCTCCCCGATATCCCCGGCCAGGGCGTATACATGCGCGCGCAGGCGCGCCGCCTCCGGGGAAAGCTCCGCGGGCGGCGCCACCGGGAAGCCCGGGCTCTTCGCCAGCAGCAGCCTGTGCCTGGCGGACGGGTCCACCATCAGGCGCACCGGCCTGACGACCAGCAGCCCCAGCGCGGCGAATACCGCCAGCGCCGCCGCCGGCCGCCGTCCGGACCAGGCGCCGCCGCCCGGCCGCCGCCGGGACAGAGTTTCGGCGAGCTTCCCGCCCGAGAGCAGCGCCGAACCCAGCATGGCGAGGTCCAGCGAGATCATGGCCGGATATGGCCCGGCATGGCGTATGCCGATCGCGGCGAAGATGCCGATAGCCGAAAGGAGGAAGTAAGGCCGGCCGCGGCCCAGCCACAACAGGAGGGCCAGGATGGAGAAGATGATGTCCAGCAGCCAGAAGGTATAGCCTAACCCGAACAGCAGAAGGTAAAGGCCCCACAGGGCGCAGGCCATGCCGGCAATGCGCGAGCGTAACGGGTCCCAGAAAACGGCGCCGGGACGGCGGGAATGGACGAGGAAGATCAGCGCCGAAGCTGCGGCGGCGTACCCGGCGCGGGAGGCAAGACCCGGAGGCCCGTAGAGGAGCCGGGGATAGAGCGCCGCGGCCGCGAGGTTCGCGGCCGCCAGAAGCGAGATCCCGGCCGAGAGCGGATCCTTCAGAACAGGGACCGATAGCTTGCTGTCCATCGGGGGATATTATACAGAATAGCCCTGCGGCGCGAGCCGGTCCAATCCGCCTGCGGCGGCAGCGGCTCCTGCGTCGAAGAGAAAGGGTTGAAAGGAGACGCCGTCACGATGCGGCCCATCTCCACGGCCACGGCGACCCTGGCGGTTGAGCCTGCGGCTTCCATCTCGTTGACGTCCTTGATGGCCTCCAGGCCCAGGTTGTTGCGCGCGCTCACGTAGATCAGTACGGTCCAGTCCCTGGAAGGGCGGGAGTCCGGCGCGGGGACAGGAACTTCAGCGGACGCGAGCCCGGGGACGGAGAGACCCTCCAGTTCCCAGGCGCGAACGCTCGCGCCGCCTGACGCTAGTATAACGGCAAAGAGGATGCAGATACGGATACTCTGCTTCACGAAGAGAGGATACAATTTGGCGACCGGAGTTTCACGGGCACAACGGGGAATTATCGGGTAGGTCAAAAGACCTAAAAATTATAGAATATAGATATCATTCGGGCATGTTGCCGATGCCGGACGGGAGATTATGCTCTACTACGCGTACCAGTTAAGGGACTTCTTCAGCCCTCTGAACGTTTTCCAGTACATCACTTTCCGCGCCGGCGGCGCGGTGATCACCTCGTTCCTGCTGAGCCTCGCGATAGGCCCATGGCTCATCGCCAAGCTGAGGACATACAAGATAGGACAGGTACAGCGCACGGACGGTCCGAAGAGCCATCTTTCGAAGCAGGGGACTACCACGATGGGAGGCCTGCTGATCTTCCTGACCCTCGTGGTGACCACCTGCCTCTGGGCCCGCATGGACAACCGCTTCATCCTGCTGCTCCTTTTCACCACCGTCGTGCTCGCCTTCGCCGGCTGGATGGACGACTACACCAAGCTGGTGAAGAAGAACCCCAAGGGAGCTTCCTCCGCTTTCAAGTTCGCGCTGCAGATGTTCACCGCCGTTGGCGTGGTCGGCTACCTCGCGGCGTATCCGCCGAACCCGCAGTACGCGGACTGGATCTCCATCCCGTACACGAAGGAGCTCTACCTGAACCTGGGCTTCCTGTACGCGGCGCTGGCCATGATAGTGATAATCGGCTCCTCCAACGCGGTCAACCTGACCGACGGCCTGGACGGCCTGGCCGCCGGCTCCATAGTCTTCACGGCGCTGACCTTCGCTATCCTCGCCTATTCGGCCGGCAACGTCAAGATCGCCTCCTACCTGAAGATCATCTATGTGGACGGCGCCGGAGAGATGACCGTGTTCCTGGCCGCGCTGATAGGCTCCTGCCTGGGCTTCCTCTGGTTCAACGCCTACCCCGCGGAAGTGTTCATGGGCGACACCAGTTCGCTGTTCCTCGGCGGCGCCATAGGCACCGCGGCCATCGCGACCAAGCAGGAGCTGCTGCTGCCGGTGGCCGGCGGCATCTTCCTGATAGAGACTCTTTCCGTTATACTGCAGATGGGCTCGTACAAGCTGCGCGACAAGAAGCGGCTGTTCCTGATGGCCCCGATACACCATCATTTCGAGCTCAAGGGGATAGCGGAGTCCAAGGTGACGGTGCGCTTCTGGATAGCGGGCATCATGCTGATGCTGATAGCCCTGTCCTCGCTGAAGATACGCTGACATGTTCGATCCCGGTGAATTCGGAGGGGGAAAGGCCCTGGTCATAGGGGCAGGCAAGTCCGGCATAGCCTGCGCCAACCTGCTGACCGCGCGCGGCTTCGACGTGCTGCTCACCGAGGAAAAGAAAGCGACCGAGGTAAGGGACCGCCTGAAAGCCCTTTCCCGCAGGGTGAAGGTGGAGACGGGGGGGCACGGCAAGGGCGCGTTAGCCTGCGCCTTCGCCGTGAAGAGCCCCGGCATGTCCCACTCCAACCCTCTCATAAAGGCGCTGAAGAAGAAACGCATACCGGTCTTCAGCGAGATAGAGATAGCGCTGGCTTACTCCCGCGCGCGGAAGTTCCTGGCCGTGACCGGCACCAACGGGAAGACCACTACGACCGTCCTGCTGGGCGAACTGATGAAGGCCGCACTGCGCCCGCGCGGCCGTGCCGTGGTCTGCGGCAACGTCGGAGTGCCCGCCGCGCTGGCCGCCCCGAAAGCGCGCCCCTCCGACGCCGTGATAATGGAGGTCTCCAGCTATCAGCTGGAAGACAGCTCGGGGATAAAGCCGGACGCGGCCTGCGTCCTCAACATAACCCCGGACCACCTGGACCACCACGGTGGGATGGCCGCCTATGTCAGGGCCAAGGAGAAGGTGTTCAGGCTGCAGGGTCCCGACGACTGCTGCGTCTTCAACTACGAGGACGCCTACTGCCGCGGACTGGCCAGGACCTGCCCGTCGCAGGCGCTGTTCTTCTCTTCGGCGCGCCGCGGCGGCAGGCTGAACGCCTGGACTGAAGGGGGGAAGCTCTTCTTCCGGAGCGGCGGGCTGAAGTTCTCCGTCGCCCCGCCGGCCCTGCCCGGAGCCCATAACCTGGAGAACGCCATGTGCGCCGGCCTGATGGCGCTTCACTGCGGGGCCCGCCCCGCCCACCTCCGCAGGGGCTTCGCCGCCTTCCGCGGCGTGGAGCACCGCATAGAGCGCGCCGGAGCCGCGCGCGGCATAGTCTTCTACAACGATTCAAAGGCGACGAACGTCGATTCCACTCTGGTCGCGCTCCGGGCGCTGGGCGGCAGGCGCAACATCTGGCTTATTCTCGGCGGCCTCGGGAAGGGAACTCCCTACTCGCCGCTGAAGCCGCTGATACGCAGCAGCGTAAAGGGTATCCTCACGATAGGCAAGGACGCCCCCGCCATCGAAGCCCAGCTGGCCGGCAGCGCGCCGCTGATAACGGCCCAGACCATGCAGAACGCCTGCCGGGAGATACTGGAGCTCGGCGAGAAGGGGGACATAGCCCTGTTCTCGCCCGCCTGCGCCTCTTTCGACCAGTTCCGCGACTTCGAGGACAGGGGCCGCAGTTTCAAGGATTTCGTCGGCACGCTGAAATAGACAAGATGGATTACGCCTCCCGAAGGAAGAAGCCGGACTACAACGTCATCCACAACCGCAGCCTGCGGTTCGTGGACTACCGGGTATTCTTCATCGTGGTCATCCTGCTGATGCTGGGCCTGGTCTCTCTCTTCTCGGCCAGCTCGCTCTACGCGGTGAACAAGGGGCTCGGCTCGCTGTTCTACCTGAAGAAGCAGGCCCTGTACATGCTGCTGGGGTTCGGCCTGATGGCGGCCGCGGCCAAGGCGGACCTGGAGAGGATACGCCCCTTCATAAAGCCGGTCTTCCTGGTTACGCTGGCGCTGCTGGGGGTCACGCTGCTGATGCCCCGCGTCGCCGGAGTGCACCGGTGGATACCGCTGGGCTTCATGAAGCTGCAGACCAGCGAGTTCGCAAAGGTGGTACTGGTGCTCTACCTGGCCGACTTTTTCGACCACAACGCCAGCAAGGCCCTGGCGGACTGGCGCGAGCTGCTGCGCCCCTTCATCGCCTCAATGGTCATGCTGGCCCTGATAGCGGCCGAGCCGGACCTCGGCACGCCCACCCTTCTCTTCGCCGTGATGCTTGGCCTCTTCTTCGCGGCAGGGGTGCGGCTGCGCTACCTGCTGGCGCCGGTCGGAGCCGGCGCGCTGGTCTTCGTCGAGGAACTGATCCGCAAGCCCTACCGCATCGCGCGCCTCAAGAACTTCCTCTCGCCCTGGTCCGACGCCTCGGGCACAGGCTATCAGCTGGTGCAATCGCTGCTGGCGGTCGGCTCCGGAGGCTGGTTCGGCAAGGGGCTGGGAGCCTCCAAGCTGAAGCTGATGTACATACCGGAACCGCATACCGACTTCATCTTCCCGGTGATAGCCGAGGAAATGGGCCTTGTCGGCGGACTGCTGATCACCGGGCTTTTCGCGGCCCTGCTGCTCCGGGGAGCCAGGATAGCGCGCGGAGCCCCGAGTCAGTTCACCGCCCTCGCCGCGCTGGGGTTCACGCTCACGATAACCCTGCAGGCCTTCTTCAACCTCTCCATGGCCATAGGCCTCATACCCACCAAGGGCATCCCGCTGCCTTTCTTCTCGTACGGCGGGTCCTCCATACTTTCCTCGCTGGTCATGGTCGGTTTCATACTAAACGTCTCGGGGCACAGGAGTTCGACGTCAGGATGGTAGAGAACAAACGCGTCATCATCGCCTCCGGCGGGACCGGCGGCCACTTCTATCCCGGCTTCGCGCTGGCGGTAGAACTGCGCTCGCGCGGCTGGCAGGTGCTTTTCCTGGTCAAGAAGGACGATATCGCCAGGCCGGCCCTCGATGAGACCGACTTCCCCTACGCCGAACTCGACATGACCGCGCTGCCGCGTTCGCTCAACCCGCTGGCGCACGCCTCGTTCCTGGTCAAATTACTGCGCTCTCTGACGCTGGCCATGCGCGCGGCGGAAGACTTCGCCCCGGCCGCCGTGTTCGGGACAGGCAGCTACGTGGCTTTCCCGGCGGCCCTGGCCGCCAGGCTGAAAGGGATACCGGTCTTCATCCACGAGTCCAACGCGAAGCTGGGCCTGGGCAACAGGCTGGCCGGCTCCTTCTGCCGCAAGGTCGCGCTGGGCCTGCCGTCTTCCGACAACCCCTTCGCGGGCAGGACGGTCCTTTCCGGCACGCCCATCCGCGCGGACTTCGGAGACGCCCGCAACGCGGCCGGCGCCCGCAAGGCGCTGGGCCTGGAGCCGGGCCGCTTCACGGCGCTGGTCTTCGGCGGCAGCCAGGGCGCCAGACGCCTCAACGCCGCCTTCATCTCCGCGGCCCGCCAGCTGCGGAGCGACGTGCAGGCCATACACCTCACCGGGCGCAGGAACTTCTCCGAGGTGAAGGCCGCCTACGCCGCCGCCGGCATGGAGAGCTGGAACGGCCTGCGGCTCTTCGACTACCGCGAGGACATGCCCGCCCTGTACGCCGCGGCGGACCTGGTCATCTCCCGTTCCGGAGCCAGCACGGTGGCGGAGCTGGTACAGCTGGAAAAACCGTCCATACTGGTGCCGCTGCCTTCCTCGGCCGGCGGGCACCAGAAGGCCAATGCGCTGGTGCTCTCCTCCGCCGGCGCGGCCGTCCGCGTGGATGAAGGGGACGATTTCGACGCGCGGCTGACCGCCGCGATACGCAATTTCATCGGGAACCCGGCGAATATCCGGGAGATGAAGGACTCTTTCGCGCGGGCGGGAGTACCGAAGGGCCTTGGCGCCGCCGCGGCCCTGGCGGACCTGCTCGAGAGCGAGACCATACGGAGGCGGACATGAAACAGGAAAAAGAGCTAAAGTGGGTTGACGCTGGTCTCCTGGAGCGCTTCATGCGGGACGTTTTCAAAGGGGTAGGGGTGCCTCCGGCCGAGGCCGCCGTCTGCGCCGACGTGCTGATAACGGCCGACAAGCTGGGGATAGAGTCACACGGGGTTTCGCGGCTGAAGCCCATCTACTACGACCGCATAAGGGACGGCATCCTCTCCCCCAGGACCAGGTTCGAGATAGTCCGCCAGAGCCCGGCCACGGCGGTGGTGGACGGGCACAACGGGATGGGCCACGTCATCGGCAAGCGCGCGATGGAACTGGCCATCCGCAAGGCCAGGCGCTGCGGGATAGCCATGGTCGCGGTGCGCAACTCCACCCATTACGGCATAGCCGGCTATCACGCGCTGCTGGCCGCAAAAGCCGGCATGATAGGCCTCACCGGCACCAACGCCAGGCCTTCGGTCGCCCCGACGTTCGGCGTGGAGGCCATGATGGGGACCAACCCTATCACCTTCGCTATCCCTACCGACGAGAAGTTCCCTTTCCTGCTGGACTGCGCCACTTCCATCACGCAGCGCGGCAAGATAGAAGTGCTGGCCAAGCTGGGCCAGAAGATGCCGAAAGGCTGGGTGATAGGCTCTAAGGGCGAGGCCAAGACGGACTCGCTGGCCGTACTCGGCGACATCATCGCCGGCACCGCGGCGCTGGTCACCGTCGGAGGCATCGGCGAGGAGATGGCCGGCTACAAGGGCTACGGCTACGCTACCGCCGTGGAGATACTCTCCTCGGCCCTGCAGCGGGGCGCCTACATGAAGATGCTCTCCGGCAGGGACGCCAAGGGAAAGAAGATCCCGTACCCTATAGGGCACTTCTTCATCGCCATCAACGTTTCGGCCTTCACCGCTCCGGCGTCTTTCAAGAGGATCGCCGGCACCATCCTGCGGGAGCTGCGGGCCTCCAAGAAGATGCCGGGGGCGAAACGCATCTACACCGCCGGAGAGAAGGAGCATATGGCCCTGCTGCGCGCGCGCACGAAGGGCGTTCCGTTGAACGAGGAAACGCAGCGCGAGGTACGCGCTATGCGCGAGGAACTCGGCCTCGCTAAGTACAAGTTCCCGTTCTGAGGCCGGGAAGGGGGGATAAGGATGTTCGGCGAGGACTTCAAGTCCAAGGCGTTCCTGTACCTGGGTTTTTTCCTGACGCTGTTCGGCTATGCCGGACGGCTCTTCGCCATCGAACCGATCCATAACCTGTTCTTCCCGTTCGCCGCCTGGAGTTACATCCTGCTGGCGGACAACCTCTCCTGGAGGATAAAGGGCTCTTCGCCGCTGGTGTCCAGGACCGCTGAGCTCTTTTTCGTAGCGGCCGGCTCGATAGCGCTCTGCGCCGTCGCGGAGCTCCTTAACCTGCGCTTCGACGCGTGGCACTACTTCAACCAGAGCTCGTTACTCTCCACGCGCTGGTCCGGCAGGCTGTTCGCCTGGGCCGCCGCGACGCCGTCCATTTTCGTGACCTATGAGCTCCTCACCTCGTTCGGTCTTTTCCGCTCCGCCAGGTCCAGCCCTTTCCAGCTGAGGCCCTCCGCGCCCAAGGCCCTTGCCGCCGCAGGAGGGGCGGCGCTTGCCGCTTCGCTCGCTTTCCCGTCCGGCCTCTGGCCCCTGGCCCTGCCGGGCCTGCTGCTGCTCGCCGAGGCCGCGGACCTGCGCCTCGGCTTACCGTCCCTTTTCAGGGAGCTCGCCGGAGGCCTTCCGGCAAAAACCCTCCGGCTCGCCGCCGCCGGGCTTATCTGCGGCCTGCTTTGGGACTGGTGGAACAAGGGAGCCGGCGGCAGCTGGGAACTCGTTCTCACCTCCTTTCCTGCGGTCTTGCGCTACCTTCCTGCGGGTTTCCCTTTGCTGGGCCCGGCCGCCTATTCCCTATACAGCCTGGCCTCCTGGCTCCGAGCCGGCAGCAGCTGGGAAGATATCCCCTGGACCCTGCCGGGCAGGAAGCCGGGGGAAAGCGCGCTGCTGGTCGCAGCCGTCATAATTATACTTACCTCTTATGCCGCTCTCCGCGCGGTGGACGCCTATACCGTAAGACTGTATCTCGGCTGGCTGTAGATCGAAAACGGTCCCCGCATTACCCGAAGGGCCCAGATAAACCTGGGCCCTTCGGCCATGTCGGGCCTGGGCCCACCGACTATTGACATTGATCAACCCCTGCTGTATAACATAGCGGTAGTTCAGAAGCGGACCAATGGAGGAGTTATGAAGAACCTTAAGACAACCCTGACCGCAGCGGCCGTCGTCCTCATCCTCCCGGCGATCTCCTTCGCCGGCGGCAAGAGCATATACGGCGCGGACGACCGCGTGGACTACTTCGCGGCCTCTTCCGATATGCAGGCCCTTTCCGATTCCGTGGTCTCGCTGTGGAAATCCGCCTCCGTTGAAACCCTCAACCCCGGCGGAGTCCGGCTCAAGACCATGAACTTCGGCGACCGGCTGAACCTCTGCCCGGGAGAGAAGTTCCGCGAGCAGCCCATAGGGGCCTTCTGCTCCGGCTCCCTGGTGGGACCCGACCTGGTCATGACCGCCGGCCACTGCATCAAGACCGATGCCCAGTGCAAGGACACCAAGTTCGTCTTCGGCTACAAGGTCGCCCGCGCAGGCGGAGAGGCGGTCACTACGATGGTGGCCGGAGAGGTGTACGGCTGCGGCAAGATAGTGAAGCGCTTCCTCGGCGGCGAGCCCGGCTCGACCAACCCCGCCGGCCAGAGCCTCGGCCCCGACTTCGCCCTGGTGCAGCTGGACCGCCGCGTGACCGGACACACCCCGCTGCCCATCAACCGCTCCGACAACCTCAGGAAAGGCGACGGGATATTCGTTATAGGCCACCCCGTAGGCCTGCCTCTTAAGGTAGCCGGCGGCGCCACCGTCCGCGATTACTCCAAGGTCGGGTACTTCGTGGCCGACCTGGACACCTTCGGCGGCAATTCCGGTTCGCCCGTCTTCAACGCCCGCACCAAGAAGATAGAGGGAATACTGGTGCGCGGTGACACCGACTTCGTGGACGGCCTTGGCGGCACCTGCACCACAATGGCGACCTACGAGCAGACCGGCGGCCGCGGCGAGGACGTGACCAAGGTCTCGGCCCTCTCCTCCAGCATCCCGAGGCTGGCGGGCAAGAAGGCGGTGGAGCCGCAGGAGACCATGTCTGCGGCCGCCCCGGACGTGAGCGAGCCTTCGGACATCTCCTCCAAGGTCATCTCGTTCGAGTAAGAGGCGCAGTCTCCGCACGGGCCGCCCGAGGGGAAACCCCGGGCGGCCCGTGCTTTGTCATGCCGGAAGCTGGTAAATATACACCCTGGAGAAAAATTTGTATCCTTATCCGATGCGCGCACGCCTGACGCTCTGCCTCGCCGCGGTTGCATTTGCCGCCTCGGGCTGCTTCTCCCTGAAAGGGAGGCTACTCTCCGCCGACCCGGCCGTGAGGGCGGAGGCGCTGCAGGCCGCGGCCAGGGCGGAGGCGCCGGAGCGCCGCGCGCTGGTGGCCAAGATAAAGAAGGATCTGTCTTCGCGCGACACGGACCTGCGCATCTACGCCGCCGGCGCGCTGGAGGACATCGGCCCGGAGGCCGCGGACGCCGCCCCCGAGCTGGTCAAGGCGCTTTTCGACAAGGAGCCTGCCGTAGCCCTGTCGGCCGAGCGCACGCTGACGAAGCTTCCCGCCGCCGCCGACTACCTGGCTAAGCTGCTCGCATCCCCGAAGGCGGAACTGCGCGACAAAGCGGCCTCTATCCTAGTGAACCAGGGAGAGGGGGCGGCCATCCCGCTAGCCGCCAATTTCGACAGCGGCAACAAGTCCCTGGCGATCGAATCCATTGTGGTGCTTGCCCGGATGGGACCGGCCGCCGGCAAGGCGGTACCGGCCCTGGCCCGCGCCGCCGTCAGCAGCGATGCCGAGATACGGGCGCTCGCCTCTTCCGCCCTCTCCGATATCGGGAAGCCGGCCGGGCTCTGGCTGGCCGAAATGCTGCGCTCCCCGAACCCCCGCTACCGCTACGGCGCTTCCAAGGTGCTCGCCGGCATGCTCAGGCCGCCGCCGGAAGCGCTGGACAACCTGGCAGGGGCCGTCTGGGACGAGGAGGAGCGGGTCCGTCTTAACGCCGCTGAGGCGCTGGCGGCTTATGCGCCTTCCGAATTGTCCGCCCTGCCCGAAGACCGCGTGCCTGGCCTGGTCACGGCCGCGTCCGGAGAGGACGCCGTGGCCCCGCTGGCCGCCCGGGCCCTTATAAAGAGCGGCAAGGTCGGGCAGGACTGGCTGGGACAGGAACTCCGGGCCCGAAACCCGGCCGTCAGGCGCGAGGCCGCGGCGGCCATAGCCCGCATGGACCCGCCGCCGCCGGATACGGCACCTGCGCTGCTGAAGGCCCTGAAGGACCCTGATCTGGAAGTAAGGGCCTCCGCGGCCGGATCGCTTTCCCGGTTCTCCGTCAATGCCGCGGCGGCCTTCCCTGCCGGCTGCGCCCGCCAGCTCTACGCCGCGCTCGACAGCTCCGACGGAGAGGTAAGACTGGCGGTATTGACCGCGCTCGGACGAAGGGCCCACACCGACGACCAGGCCTTGTCCTACCTTGTAAGCGCCCTATCCGGCTCCGACATGGAAATCCGCACTGCGGCCGCCGGGCAGCTGGAGGCCCTGCGCGGCAAGGCGGCGGCCGCCGAGAAACCGCTCTGGCAGGCTTTCGGGGCCGGGGACTGCCGCTTGCAGGTGGCGGCGGCCAGGGCCCTGGCCGCGATAAACCCCAGGTTCAGAAAGACGCCGGCCGTCGCCAGGGCCATGAGGCGGCTGTGCCCCGCGCCGGCCGCGGCAAAAAAGGAGGAACGATGAAAAAGTCCTTTCCGCTGTCCAAGGTCTATACTCTGCTGGAACCGGGCCCGGTGATAATGGTGAGCACGGCCCATAAGGGCAAGAGCAACGTCATGCCCATGTCCTGGCACACGATGATAGATTTCGACCCGCCGCTGGTGGGCTGCGTCATAGGCGACGGCAGCCTGACCTTCAGGCTGCTCAAGGCGTCCCGCGAATGCGTGATCAACATCCCGACGAGGGCGATAGCCGGCAAGGTCCTGCCCTGCGGCTCCGTCTCGGGAACACGGGTAGACAAGTTCGAGAAATTCGGACTTACACCGGAAAAGGCCTCTTCAGTGAAGGCGCCTATGGTGAAGGAATGCTACGCCTCTCTGGAATGCCGGCTGCACGACGCCAAGCTGGCCGGAAAATACAATCTGTTCATCCTGAAAGTGGTAAAGGCGTGGGTCGACCCGTCGGTAAAACAGCCGAGGACGCTTCACCATCGTGGCGGGGACAGCTTCATCGTAGCCGGAAAGACCGTGAAGCTGGCCTGACCGGTCAGTACGGCTTCTTGGTCTCTCCCTCCCGGCGCACGGTCTCGAAAGAGAAGGCCGGCAGGCAGACAGAAACGTATTCGGCCCCGCCAGCCCCGGGAGTGGAGTAGCGCACTCGCTCGCCGGGACTGGTGATGACGGCCTGGCCGGCCTTCACCTCCATCACGCCGCCCGCGTGTTCCACTCTCAGCGTTCCCTTAAGCACCACGGTATACTCCGTGAAAAGCGGCTGCTGCGGCGGCTCCTCCCATCCGCAGGGGCTGACCATGCGTGCCACGCTGATCGTGTTGGTACCGGAACTGGCGCGCCCTATATATTCCTCTATAACCTTCGGCTTGTTGCCGGAGGCCTCTACAAGCCTGGGTCTATCTATGAATTTCGGCATAGCGCTCCCCTCGTCCTCTTTACCGGATATTCTACCAAAACCGGCGGCGGGGGAGGCCGGCGACCTGTCAAATCACTTAAGAATGTTACCGAAGGGACCATCCCCAGGCAGTTCCTCCTTTTGATCTCTTTGCTGTCACCACGTCTGCATTGCTGACTCCCGGTGCAGCACTTTCTCATACACCTCAACTCCGGGAAGTTCGGGCTTAACTATCGCGCCTTCTAACGGCTTGTTCCAGTACTTTACGCAAGGTCTTTTTTGCAACCATGACGGCTTGGGCGCTTTTGAACGCATCGCCCATATTCGGCCAAGCTTTTGTTCAACCACCTCCGCTAACGCGAAGGGGTCCAGTTTGTCGCGCAGCATCTTTAACTGTGCCAGTTTCACCGGATCGCCGGCGCCCGATTCTATCACCCGCTCCAGCGGTGTTTTTGGAACATCGTATTTGCGCCTCAGTTTGGAACCCACCCTCACTTTCCGTATCAGCCTGGCCGAGGGTTGGAAGAAGTTCTGCAGCCAGCGCAACTCGTTGCGGTAGAGGTCGTTTATCGCCGCCACCGCCGCGAGCGTCTCGAAGCGGCCGTAGCCCAGAAGCTTCCTGACGTGCGTCCAGTTCTTCTGCTCGACGTGGGCGTTGTCATCTTTCTTGTAAGGCCTCCCTCGTGTAAACTGTAGTTTCGGAGGGACCTGACAGTAGTCCCACAGGTGATGGTTTATGAACTCGGAACCGTTGTCGGAATCTATTCCCAGCAGATCAAAGGGAAGCTCCCCTCGCATATCGTTCAAAGCCTCCCTGACCGCAGCCTGGCCCTTCCCAAGGAGGCAGCGCCGCTCCACCCAGGCGGTCAGGATGTCCGTCATATCCAGCGTGTTGGCAAAATCGCCCTCGGCGCTGTCGCCGCAGTGTGCCACCAGGTCTATCTCGCTGTAGCCTGGCAGGGTTACGTCCCAGGAATCGGTCTTGATGGGGATATGATGCTTCAGAAGCGCGCCCGGCCGGGTGGTCCCGTAGATGCTTTTGCGCAGATGCGTCTTCTTGCCCTTGAGCTTGCGGTCTATGGTAGCGGAACTCATGGCTAGAAGCAGGCGCTCTTCCTCTGGCGTTGTGTGGAAGCGCTTGCGAATCGCCGGCAGCCAGATGACAAGCGCCGGGGCCAGGCGCTGCCCGCATAGATAACCGGAGGCTTCCCAAACTGCCTCCAGTATCATTTGTAGGCGTCCGCTGTCATAGCATGACCCGCGGGGGCTGCGCGCCGGTCGTTCTTTCGCAGGCGGAGGGCTATTGAGAAGCCTTAGGGCGTGCTTCCGGTGGCACTTGCAGGTCTTGCAGAACTCGTCGAGGACAAGGCCTTTGCCGGCACGGGTTTTCACCTGATGATACCGCTCGTAGATCGTCTTCATGTATTCCCACTTCGCCTGAGGGCTCATCATGGATGCCTCCCGAGGGGGAAGGCCCCCTTCGGTAACATCTTAATTGATTCAACGATGTCCGCTTCGGTAACATTTTAAGTGATTTAAAACGGGCGATTGAAAGACCTGCCTCCTATTTTCTAGGATAGTGGCATCCCCCCTGACGGAGAGACCATGAACGCACTCACGCTGCTGATAATAGCACTATTGGTGTACGCCCTCGCCTACCGCTTCTACGCCGGTTTCATCATCGCGAAGGTGCTGGCCTTCGACCCGAAACGCCGCACCCCGGCCTACGCCAGGGAGAACGGCTACGACTACAAACCCACCAACCGCTGGGTGGTGTTCGGCCACCATTTCGCGGCGATCGCCGGCGCGGGCCCGCTGGTGGGCCCGGTGCTGGCGGCGCAGTTCGGCTATATGCCGGGCTTCCTCTGGATACTGATAGGCAGCGTGCTCGCCGGCGCCGTGCACGACATGGTGATACTCTTCGCCTCGGTGCGCTACGACGGGATGTCGCTGACCGAGATAGCCAAGCGCGAGGTGGGGCGGGTGACCGGCGGCGCCACCGGCGCGGCGGTGCTGTTCATCATCATCACGGCGCTCGCGGGCCTCGGCATGGTGGTGGTCAACGCCCTGGCCGAGAGCGCGTGGGGCACCTTCTCGATAGCCGTGACTATACCGATAGCCGTCTTCGTCGGGCTGTACATGAACAACCTGCGGCCCGGAAAGATAACGGAGGCCTCGGTCATCGGCGTGACGCTCGTCGTGCTGGGCATCGTCGCCGGCGAGCCGCTCTCGCGCGGGCCCTGGGCGCATTACTTCCTGCTCTCGAAGCACAGCCTCTCGATCGTCCTCGCCGTCTACGGCGCGCTGGCGTCGATCCTGCCGGTCTGGCTGCTGCTGGCGCCGCGCGACTACCTGAGCTCGTACATGAAGATAGGCACGATAGGCCTGCTCGCGCTGGGAATACTCTGGGTGCATCCCTATATGGCCGCGCCGGCCTTCACCTCCTTCGTGAACGGCGGCGGACCGATAATACCGGGCAAGGTCTGGCCCTACGTCTGCATCACTATAGCCTGCGGCGCCATCTCCGGCTTCCACTCGCTCATCGGCTCCGGCACCACCCCCAAGATGATCATGAACGAACGCGACATCCGCATGATAGGCTACGGCGCCATGCTGACCGAAGGCTTCGTTTCGCTGATGGCGCTGA
>JAKAMO010000127.1 GCA_021812825.1 bacterium
CAGCTCCCTGAGGGAGGCCGCGAAAACCTCGCCGGCCATGGAGGTCTCACCGTCCACCAGCACGGTCACCGGCAAACCGGAGAACGGACCGGCCTTTCTGGCCACGTAGTCCCTCGCGTAGAGCTCGTGCCGGGAGGTCAGCCTGAGCACCGGCCCGCGCTTGCGCGCGAACAGGGTCAGCAGGTCCGCGGCCTCCGCCGGGGAGCCGCCCCTGTTGCCGCGCAGGTCCAGCACGAAGCTCCTCGCCCCCTGTTTTACAAGACCCGCGAGACCCGCGGCGGCCATGGCGGCGGAATCGCCGTAGAAGAGGCCTATGCGCACGAACGCAGCACGGCTCACGGGCTCGTAAAAGCCGAATATGGCCGGCGCCCGGAACGGCCCGGCATTCACCGAGGCGTCGAATTCGGAAACCCCTCCGGCGCCGCGGCGTGCGGCCCTGATCTCCAGCCGGCCGCCGCCGGAGAGCGCTTTGAGGAAACCCTCGGAACCCGGCCGCATGGCGTTCACGGAAAGCAGCTTATCCCTGTCCCTGAGCCCCGCTTTTTCGGCGGGGGAGCCCTTGAAAACCCTGAAGAGGTAATATCCCCCGTCCTTGACGCCGGCCAGCATGCCGAAAGAAGGCGGGGGCTCCCCCTTCGCTGCCTTAAGCCGGCGCCGGGCGACGACTATTTCGGCGTAAGGATCGGCCTCTTTGAGCCCCGCCTCGCCCTTTTCCCTCAGCAGCATCCTGAGCCGCGCAGGGTCCTGCTCGGCGAAGCCCTGCTCCCTGAATATCTCCAGCGTCCGCTCCTCCGGCGGCTTGTACGCGCAGGCGGACAGCCACAGCAGCAGGAGCGGGATCAGTATTTTGTTCTTGGTCATTTTTTCAGCGCGGGAGAAAGCCGCCCGGCTGGCGCCGGGCGGAGCATTATCAGGACGATACGGTTCGCTATACCCACATCGTGTCGCCGGAGGAAAAGTCGCCCGCGTCCGGGCCGGCCCAGAGGGACGAGCCGTCGGTCACGCCGGCGCCGTCCTGCTGGCCGTTCTGGGGCAGGCAGCAGCAGGGGGCTTCCTTGGTGCAGCCGCATTCCTCCCCGAAGCCGTTCTCGTCCACCCAGTTCTGCAGGTCGTCGTCGCTGATGCCCTGCTGATCCCCGTCTTCGCCGCCCAGGCCCAGGCCGTTCATACCGCCCGGATCGTCCCCGTAGGCGCTCTGAAGGTTCATCCCGTCGCCGGGATCGCCGGGGGAGCCCGTGCCGGAAACGCCCTTAAAGAGGCCGTTCAGCATGCCTCCGGACATATCCGCCAGCATCTTGCCTATCTGGGACTTGTCGTCCCTCTTGAGCGCCTCCTCGGTGCCTTCCTTGTTGAACTTGGGAGCAGCCACCTCGGAATCGGCGAGATGCTTGGCCTCGGCCACGCTGACGTCCTGGTCGCGCAGGAAGCCGGGGATGGAGGAGGGGTTCACCCTGTCGAGCTTGGAGCGCACGTCGTCGTCGTACTCTATGGCGGTCTCGGCCTCAGGGGTGGCGTCGAAAGCCCGGGAGACCCAGCTCTTGGCGGCGTCGTTGGAGGCCATGCGGGCGCCGTAGAAGGAAACGCGGAAAGCCCCTTTAAGGGACTCGAGCACGCCGCCCTTGGCGGCCTTCCTGGCCGAGGCCTGCGCGGTGTCCTTCTGCACGTCGGCCCTGCCGACCACGGTGCCGCTGCCCTTAAAACCCTCGGCGCCGGCAGAAAGGCCTTTTGAGCGGGTCCCGGCGGCCCCGCCGCCGGAGAACGAGGCCCTCGCCTGCAGCTTGCCGGGCATGGCCGCGCCCGCGGCCCCGCCGCCCCCTCCGCCGCCGGCTGCGCTATCGCCGGAGTCGCCGGCCGCTTCCGCCTGCTCAGCGGAGCCGGAAGCCTGCGCGGGGCGGCCGGAGGCGTCGGCCAGCAGCTCGTCCTTGGTCCTGAAAAGCGAGGGATTTAGGCGGGAAGCGGAGGCTTCTTCTTTCACGCGCCCCGGCAACTCTTCGCCGACGCCGAAAACGTCTCCCTCTTTCCCGGCCGCGTTGCCTTCGTAGACGGAGCTGTTGGCGGAAAGCTGGTCGTAATCGGAGCCCCCGCCCAGCTTGTGGGCGGTGTCCTTAAGGCCGGTCAGCGCGTAATAGCCCCCGCCGCCCAGCAGCAGCAGGGTGAGCAGCAGGGCCAGCGGCCAGTATTTTTTCTCTTTCTTCTGCTCCCCGATCTCGCTATTTTCCTCGGAAGGCATATCTCCTCCGGCGGTAAATACAGAATAAAGGTCCGGGGACTGGCTTTACGGGCGCCATCTCCTTGGCCTTTCGCTACAATGTTATAGCAGAGGAAACCGGTATTTTCAAGGGGTGGCCCCTGGGTCCGCGGGCCGGGGCGGCGCGGCCGGCGGGGCGTCCGGGCCTTCTGAGGCCGGCAGGGCGTTCTTGAGCATCCGGGACGGTTTGCCGAACTCGGCGAAAATGGCCGCGATCTCGTCGTAATCCAGCTCCTCGCGCCGCACCAGCTCGTCCGCGAAGCGCTCCACGATCTTCCAGTTCTCCTTAAGCAGCTTCTCCACCTCCGCCAGCTGTTCCTGCAACAACTCCTGCGTCTCCAGCTCCAGCTTGTCGGCTATGGCCGCGGAACGCTCCGATTTCCTGACCGAGGCGTAGTTGCCTATGAAGCCGCTCTTGCCCATGCCCATGGCCCAGACCATGTAGTGGGCCGTGTTGGCCGCGGAGGCGAAGTCGGAGCCCACTCCGGAGGAAGTCACGCCGTACTTGATCTTCTCGGCCGCGAAGCCGCCCAGCGAGGCGCGCAGCCAGCCTACGTAGCTGTCCCGGTCCGGCACGTGCAGCTCCTCTATGGGCATGTGGTGCACCACGCCCAGCGCGCCGCCGCGGTGCAGGATCGACGCCTTGAAGACGTCGTCCGTGGGGTGCGACAGGTAGATCGTGACCAGGTGGCCGGCCTCGTGGCAGGCTATGCGCTCGCGCTCGCGCGGGGTCATGCTGAGCCGGTGCGCCACGCCCAGTTCTATGCGCTCGATCGCGGCGCTGATGTCCTTGTAGGTCACCTTGTCGGAATCGCTGCGGACGGCTATCAGCGCCGCCTCCTTGACCACGTTCTCGATGTCGGCGGGCGAGCTGCCCACCGCCTTGCGGGCGAGCCGCCCCAGGTCCATGGAGCGGTCGTAGCTGACCTTGGCAAGGTAATGGGCGAAGAGCTTCTCTCGCTCGGACAGGTTCGGCTTGTCCACGAAGATCTTCCGATCGAAGCGGCCCGGCCTCAGCAGGGCCTCGTCCAGGATGTTCTCCACCGCGTTGGTGGCCCCGAAAACTATCACGTTCGCGGCGGAATCCAGGCCGTCCATCTCCACCAGCAGCTGGTTCTGCGTGCTGTTGGTCTCGGAGCCGCCGCCGAAAGCGTCGTACAGGATGCGGCGCCGGCCTATCACCTCTATCTCGTCTATGAAGATGATGCAGGCGCCGTGCGCCTGGGCGTACTCCCGCGCCTGCTTGAACAGCTTGCGCACCCGGGACGCGCCCACGCCCACGAAGACCTCCACGAACTCTGAGCCGGCCACCGACAGGAACGGCACGCCGGCCTCGGTGGCCACGGCCTTGGCCAGCAGCGTCTTGCCGCAGCCGGGAGGGCCCACCAGCAGGGCGCCCTTGAGGATCTTGCCGCCTATGGCCTTAACGCGGGTGCGGTCCTTGATGAGCTGCACCAGCTCCCAGGCCTCGCGCTTGGCCTCCTCCAGGCCCACAATGTCCGTGAAGCGGATGTTGACCGCCCCGGCGTCCACCTTCGTCTTCTTCAGCGCGCTGAAGCCGCCGGACTGCATCAGGAACAGGAAACCCACGAAGATCAGCGTGTTGAACACCATCCACGGCATGCTGGCCACGTTCATGCCGATGATGTAGCGGCGGGTGTTCTCCTCCATCCCGGCCAGGTACCAGACCGGGAAGACCACCGCCAGCAATATGACCACCACTATAGTGATGACCAGCCAGTGCCGGAAGAAAAAGTTCTTTAATTTGAACCAGAACATAGGCGGGCAAAGGGCATTAGCGGACCGGCGGGCAGACGCCGCACCGGAAAATACCCTTGTTTTTCCTCCATTTTTCGGGACACAGTCTATTTAAGACCGGGCAGGACGAACTTGATGGGCCTGTCCCGGTTAGGAACGTACTTTATCACTTCCAGCTGCTTGCCGCCGGCGCACAGGTAGTCGTGGCCGTTCATGCAGGCCGCCCCGTAAGGAGAGCCGCAGACGGCCTGCTTGGGGTATTTGCAGAGCAGCTTGACCCCGGACGGGTTGGTGATGACCGTGAGCGTGACCACGTTCCACACCTGCGTGCGGACCACGTCCATTTTCAGGTCCTTAAGGTTGAGGAATTTTGATACCGCCGGGGTATCAAATCCGATATAGCCCCTGACGGCCTTGATTATGTCCGGCTTCAGCGTGTTCTCGTCCCAGGACACCCAGTCCGCGTTCAGGTGCGATTCCAGCTGCCAGCGGCGGGCCGCATAATAGGAGGCTATCTCCATCTTCTGCACCAGCACCAGCAGCGCGAAGATCTTGGCGGTAATGAAGACGATGATGAGAAAGATCGGGAACAGCAGCACCACCTCGGTCATGGCCTGGCCGGGACGGCCGGCCATCAGGCAGGAGGCCGCCCTGCCTATACGCCCTGAGATGGTCTTCAGCGCCTTCGTCATAAAGTCACGGATAAAGCCTGGTCTGGTACTTTGGGGTAGGGTTGGGCCAGACGCAGTTGTTCTGCCCCCCGGAGTTCGGCCAGTTGCCCTGCAGGTTCGGGCACTGCGTGGCTATCCTCGCGTGCACGCAGGGCCGCCCGGTCTCCTTGCACTTGGCTATGCCCTTGAAATCCACCTTGAAATAGTTGGAGGGCGCGTCCCAACCCTGGTAGACGTCCAGCCCGTCGCCGAGGGTCCTCAGGGCGCCCGGCGTCACGCTGGCCAGCTGGAACAGGCCGTCCGGCGGGTACTTGGAAAGCATGTTAATGTTGGGATCGCCCAGGTCCGGCATGCCCAGGGACTGGCCGAAGTCGTACGGGCTGCTGGGGTTGTGGAAGCGGCCCACGAAGACCAGCTTGCTGATATAGTGCATCAGGAAACTGGAACCTTTGACGAGGCGGTTATAGGCGAAACCGTTGGGGCTGAAGACGCCGTCGTTGCCGCAGGCCTGGGCCATAGAAGGCTCGCAGGCGTTGGAGTTCAGGTAATAGGATTTGCGGAAGAAGTTGAAGTTCTCGGTCAGGCGGTCGAATACCGTCCACTGGGACTTCTCCACGGTGCCCAGCAGGCTGTAGACCTGCGCGTAGAACTTGAAGTAGCCGCCGGACGAGGTGTACGGCACCAGTATCTGCACGCCCTGCCGGTAGGTGACCAGCTGGAAGGTGTCGGCGTCGGTGGGCGGCTTGCTGTCGCTCCGGATGCCGGAGGCCTGCGTGATGGACGGCGTGTTCTTGTTCACGTCCGGCCTGGCCGGCTCGTAGAACGCTATCTCCCACTGCTTCTTGTCGTCCAGCGAAGGCGGGTCCTGGCCGGAGACGTCGCCCTTGTACTTGGGGAAGGCGCCGGCCTGGTACATCATGTCGTAGGCGCAGATGGTATGGCCCTCCGGGTCCTTGGCGTAATGCAGCGGCTCGTTGGCCCCGTCCGGGCCGGGACACTCGTAGGCTTCCTTGAAGATGCGGTACGGGAAGGCGCCGTTGACGTAGGCCGTCCTGTTGAGCAGGTTGGTGTAGTCGCTCATCTGGATGAAGGCGGCCGAGTCCACCGCGAACTGCTGGCGGATCTTCTCGCGGGAGACCTTGGTGGTCTCGAACAGCAGGTAGACGAACAGCATCAGCGACGGGATGATGAACAGCGACGGGATGAGTATCTGGCCGCGGCGGGACGCGAAGAAGCCCGGGAGGCGGCCTCGCCTTCCCACGCGGCTCTCGTTCCCGGCAATTCCAGCTTCCATAGCCCTTTCGTACCCGGCCCGCCCCTATTTGGGCTGGCCCGCGCCTATGATCATCCCCACTATGGTGAAGATGCCACCGAGTATGCGCCTGTGGAACAGGACGGCCATCATCGCCGCCACCCCGGCCACTATGGCCAGCAGCAGCAGATACTCTATAGTGGTCTGGCCCGCCCTGCGCGCCGGCAGCCCGGCGATGACCGGAGGAATGCGGTAAAACGCCAGCTCGGCGCGGCGCAACAAACGCCGCGGCAACCCTGGCAGGTCTGCCGATATGATCCTCATTCTCTCCCAGCCTTCACGCCGGCCTGCTGTATGTTATACCACCAAAAACAGGCGGCTTCAAGTGCCTTTTTAAGTATACAAAACCGATGTTTCTATATTATTAACGCGCGCCGGGACGCAAAGCGGCCGGCCCCCGGGGGAAGCCGGCCGCCGCGCGGACGCGTTCTGCGGCCGCTAGCGGTTGTCTTCGGGC
>JAKAMO010000025.1 GCA_021812825.1 bacterium
AGGCCCTGCATATGGGCGACGAGGTGCATAACCGCAACCGCGCCGGCACCTCGCTGTTCTACCGCGCGATAGCTCCGGCCGTCATCAGGACCTGCAAGGACCCCGAGACGGCCGCCAAGGTGCTGGATTTCGTCAACGGCAACGACCATTTCTTCCTGAACCTGTCCATGGCGCTGTCCAAGGCCTCGCTGGACGCCGGCCGGAACATCAAGGACTCCAGCGTCGTGGTGGTGATGGCGCGCAACGGCACGGATTTCGGCGTGCAGCTGTCGGGCACGGGCGGTAAGTGGTTCACAGGACCTGCGCCGGTGCCGGACGCGCTGTACTTCCCCGGCTACTCCAAGGCGGACGCGAACCCCGATATCGGAGATTCGGCCATCACCGAGACCAACGGCCTCGGCGGCTTCGCTATAGCTGCGGCGCCGGCTATAGTGCAGTTCGTGGGCGGCAGCGCCTCGGACGCGGCCGGCTATACTATGGCCATGTACGGGATAACGGCGGCAGAGAGCAGTATCTACAAGATACCGGCGCTGGACTTCCGCGGCACTCCTACGGGCATAGACGTTATAAAGGTGGCGAAGACCGGCATCCTGCCGTTCATCGACACCGGCGTCGCGCACAAGGAGCCGGGCGTGGGCCAGGTGGGCGCGGGCGTGCTCAGCGCCCCCCCCGAGCCCTTCGCCCGAGCCTTCGAGCACTTCGCGAAGGCTCTGAAATAGAATGCGGAGGACGCTGATATACGCCGCTCTGGCCGTTCTCGCGGCCGGCGCGGCGGTTTATTTCCTCTTTCCAAGACCCTCCGCGCCCGTGCTGCTGTCCCCGAAGGTGCCGGTATCCGACGGTACGACGCCGCTTCCTCCCGGCGCGAAGGTCCTGCCCCGCATCGAGCCTATTTTGGATGAAGCCCGGACCGTAGACCTCAAAGGCGATCCGGAAATACTCAGAAAGCTTGACCAGCTCCAGACCTCTACCGCTCCCGCTGACGCCGTCACCTCCCACAAATGACCTGGTAGCCCATTGCGAGGAGATCAAGCCGGGGCGCCGGGGATTTCGGGTTGTAATGCATCGGGGGATTTGCTATTATTATATATGGAAGGTGGCTGTTGTTCAGGCCGCTTTTTTTACTAAATAGGCAGGCTATCATGGACAAGACCAAGATCGAGACCGAAGTGGCGAATACGCTGGACCTGAGCGGGTTCGAGCTTGTGGACATCAAGTACGGCAGCCATAACGGCAAGCCGCTGCTGCAGGTCTTCGTGGACCGAGAGCGGGGCGGCGTCACGCTGGACGACTGCGGGGCCCTGAGCGAGAAAGTCGGCGCCTGCCTGGACATGAACAACTTCTACGAGAACGGGTACTTCCTGGAGGTCTCCTCCCCCGGCATGGACCGCGTCCTTAAGAAGGAAAAGGATTTCAAGCGCTTCACCGGCAAGCACGCGAAGGTCCGCCTTAAGCTCCCGCTTAACGGCTCGCGCGTGTTCTACGGCGACATCGCCGGCTTTGAAAACGGACAGGTAATACTGACCGGGGACCTTAAATTCAAGCTGGAGGACATCGACGAGGCCAGGCTGCACCCGACCGACGACGAGATCCTCAAAAGGAAATAAAGGGGTAAGACTAAAATGAGCAAGGAACAGAAGACCAAATCGGAACTTTTACTCGCGCTCGAGCAGCTCGAGCGCGAAAAGAACATCAGGCGCGAGGACGTGTTCAAGACCATCACGGACTCCCTCGTCAGCGCGCTGCGCAAGTATTTCGGCAAGACCGCCCAGATCATGGCCGGCATAGACCCCGAGACCGGCGAGATGGCCGGCTTCCTGGTCAAGAAGGTCTCCGATCCCGTGGTCTCCACCGAGCTGGAGATCACCGCCGAGGAGGCGCAGAAGTATCAGCCCGGCGCGAAGCTGGGCGACGACGTGCACATCCCGGTGCCGATACAGGACTTCTCCCGCATAGCGGCCCAGACCGCCAAGCAGGTGCTGATCCAGAAGATCCGCGAGATCGAGAAGGTCCGCATCTACGACGAATACAAACCGCGCGAGGGCGAGGTGGTAACCGGCCTGGTGCACCACGTGGCCGGCCGCGACATCTTCGTGGACCTCGGCAAGGCCGAGGCTATACTGCCCTTCTCGGAGCAGATCCGCCGCGAGCATTACAGCGTCAACCAGCGCGTGCGCGCCATCATCCACCGCGTCGATAAGGAGAACAAGGGCCTGCAGATAGTCCTCTCCCGCGCTTCCGGAGCCTTCCTGAAGGCGCTGTTCGAGGCCGAGGTGCCCGAGATCGCCGAGAAGGTCATAGAGATAGTGGACGTCGTCCGTGATCCGGGCTTCCGCGCCAAGGTGCTAGTGCGCAGTAACTCCCCGAAGGTCGACCCGGTCGGAGCCTGCGTCGGTATCCGCGGCTCGCGCATCCGCGTCATCATGAGCGAGCTCGCCAACGAGAAGATCGACCTTATTCCCTATATAGAGGACACGCTGACGATGATAGCCAAGTCCTTCTCCCCCGCCACGGTAAGCTCCGTGAGGGTGCTGGATAAGGAGGCTAAGAGGGCCCAGGTCATAGTTCCCGACGACCAGCTCGCGATGGCCATAGGCCGCGAGGGTCAGAACATCCGTCTCGCCAGCCGCCTGACCGGCTGGGAGATCGAGGTGAAGTCAGAGGGCCAGCGCCAGGAGGAGCAGCGCAAGACCACCGACCAGGCCATGCACGACCTGCTCAAGATCGACGGCGTGGGCGCCAAGGTGGCCGAGACCATGATAACGATGGGCGTCCTCGACATACGCACGCTCGCCGGCATCACCGAGGAGGAGCTCTGCTCCCTCGAGGGCATAGGCGAGAAGACCGCGCAGAAGATCATCGCCGGCGCCAAGAAATTCCTCGAAGAGAACCCGAATTACGGCCAGGAGCCGGCCCAGGAAGAGGCCCCCGAGACTGAAGAGGTGAAAAATGACAGCGAAGAAGGAAAATGACGATCTAGAGAAAAAGGACTCGGTGGCAAAACCTGAGGTCGAGGCGAAGCCCAAGAAGAAGGCGGCGCCGAAAAAGAAGGCCGAAGGCGAGGCGGACGGGGAGAAGAAGGTCCCGGCGAAGAAAGTCGCGCCCAAGAAGAAGGCCGAGGGCGAGGATAAGCCGGCCAAAGCGACCGCCAAGTCGTCCCGCAAGGCCAAGACCGAGGAACCGGCGGAACCGCCCGAGCTCCCGAAGATCCCGGACTTCAAGCGCTTCATGTTCTCCCATTCCACCGCGGAGGGCACTATAGCCTCCGGCCCCACCGGGGCCAAGGAAGAGCCGAAGCCCGCCGAGCCGCCGAAACAGGAGCCGCCCGCGGCGCCCGCGCCGGCCAAGCCGGCCGTTCCGGCTCCGGCCGCGGCCAAGCCTCCGGTCCAGGCCCCTAAGCCGCCGCTGCGTCCCGCCGCGCCGCCTACTCCGAGGGCCGCGCCAAGGCTGATCGTCCCGCCGCTGATAAAACCGTCGGCTCCGGCCATGCGCCCCGGCCCGGCCATCATCAAGCCTGCTCCCCAGCAGCCGCAGCGCCCCCCTTCCGGGCCGGCGCATCACCCGCCGAGGTATCACGGCAAGCCCGCCCCGAAGCCAGCGCCGAAGCCGGTCCCTAAGCCCGAGCCGGTACCGGCGCCGCAGGCGCAGCCGGCCGAAAAGGGCGCGCTGCCCAAGCTGAAGGTCCCGACCAACATCATCGTCCGCGAACTGGCGGAGAAGATGAACGTCAAGACCACCGACCTCATCAAGAAGTTGATGGGTATGGGCGTGTTCGCCACCATCAACCAGCGTCTCGACGCCGACGCGGCGCAGCTCATCGCGGCCGACTTCGGCTACGACCTCGAGCTGATCCCGATGTACGGCGAGGACGAGCTGGCCGAGGAGATAGAGAAGGAGAAGCCGGAGGACCTCAAGCCCCGCTCCCCGATCATCACCATCATGGGCCATGTCGACCACGGCAAAACGACTCTGCTGGACGCCCTGCGCGAGTCGAACGTGGTGGACACCGAGGCCGGGCAGATCACCCAGCACATCGGCGCCTATATGGTCAAGACCTCGCGCGGCAACATCACCGTGCTGGACACCCCCGGTCACGAGGCCTTCACGGCCATGCGCGCCCACGGCGTGAAGATAACCGACATCGTCGTGCTGGTGGTCTCGGCCGTGGACGGAGTGATGCCCCAGACGCTGGAGGCCATCAACCACGCCAAGGCCGCCGACGCGCCGATCATCGTGGCGATTAATAAGATAGACCTGCCCACCGCCAACACCCAGCAGATCAAGCAGCAGCTGGCCAATCACGGCCTGCTGCCGGAGGATTGGGGCGGCAAGACGCCGATGGTGGAGGTCTCCGCCAAGAAGCGCCTGAACCTGGACAAGCTGCTGGAGATAGTCAGCATCCAGGCGGAGCTGATGGAGCTGAAGGCCAACCCGGACAAGCCGGGCCAGGGCATCGTGATCGAGTCCAGACTGGACCCTAAGAAGGGCATCGTGGCCACGATCATAAACGTCACCGGCACCATCAAGGTCGGCGACCCGTTCGTTGTAGGGGCCGCGCACGGCAAGGTGCGCGCTCTCGTGGACGACCACGGCAACCGGCTCGACGAACTCAAGCCCAGCCAGCCCGCCGAGGTGCTGGGTATCAGCGGAGAGGTCCCGACCGCCGGCGACGTGCTGAAGGTCTCCGAGAGCGAGAAAGAAGCCCGCCATGTGGCCGACAAGCGCAAGCTCAACCGCCGCGAGGAGGCCCTCTCCCACCAGAAGCATGTGACGCTGCTGTCGCTGAAGTCGCAGGTGGACCAGCACCAGCTTAAGAACCTCAACGTAGTGCTGAAGACGGACGTCTTCGGTTCCCAGCAGGCCATCAAGGACTCGCTGGAGCGCATGAGCACCAACGAGGTGGCCATCCAGATGCTCCACACCGGCATCGGCAACATCACGGAGTCCGACGTGCTGCTGGCCAAGGCCTCCTCGGCGGTCATTCTCGGCTTCCACGTGGACGCCGATACCAAGGTGCGCGAGGCGGCCAAGGTCGCCGACGTCGAGATACGCGAGTACAGCATCATCTACGACCTGCTCGAGGACGTGCGCGCCGCTATGAGCGGTCTGCTGGCCCCGGAGATCGTGGAGACGGTCACCGGCCGGGCGAAGATCCTCCAGATCTTCGACCTCAGCTCCGGCAAGATCGCCGGCTCCCGCCTGTTCGAGGGCAAGCTGGTGCGCAACCAGGTTGTCCGCATCATGCGGGCCGGCGAGAAGGTCGGCGAAGGCAAGATCAGCGGCCTCAAGCACTTCAAGGAGGACGTCCGGGAGATCGTACAGAAGGATATGGAATGCGGTATCCTGATCGACGGCTTCAAGGACTTCCAGGCCGAGGACGTCGTCGAAGTCATAACCAAGGAGGAGCGCATCCGGCGCCTAGCGGCGCCGGGCGCGTGATCTTAAGTGGCGGGCAAACGCAACGAGAGGCTCAGGGAGCTTTTCCTCCACGAGATCAGCGCGGCGCTGCGCGGCGTCAACGGGCTCAATTCTCACGGCCTGCTGACGCTGACCGGCACGGACCTGACCCGCGACGGGAAGATCCTCTACGTCTACTACTCGGTGCTCGGCACCCCTGAGGACCGCCGCCGCAAGGAGCTGCTGCTGAACGCCAACATCAGGGATATACGCTCCCTGCTGTTCAGACGGCTGAGGCTGAAGGTCATCCCGGAGATAGTCTTCAAGTTCGACGAGACCCCGGAGAAGGCCTCGCATCTCGAGGATATCTTCAAGCGTATACGTTCGGAAAATGAAAAGAACGATGAAAATACCGGACCTTGAGGCGGAGTTCAAGCGCCTCGAGGAGCTGATAGTCAGGTCGGAGACGTTCTTCCTGGCCGGCCATCTAAACCCGGACGCCGACACCATCGGCTCCATGCTGGCGATCTCCTCCGTGCTGAAGCGCCTCGGTAAGAAGGCGCGACTGTTCTCGCAGGACCCTGTCCCGGAGAACCTCCGCTTCCTGCCGCACGTACGCAGCATCCGCTCCCGACTGCCGGCGGGGAAGTTCGACGCGGCCATACTGCTGGAGTGTTCCGTCCCGTCCCGGGGCGGCAGTCTGGAACCGGTCCTTAAGCGCTGCGGCACCGTGGTCAACATAGACCACCACAAGACGTCGGAGTTCTACGGGGACATCAATATCGTGGAGACGCATTCCTCCTCCACGGCGGAGATAGTCTACCGCCTGTTCTATAACATGAACGTGAACGTGAGCAGGCGGGAGGCCGCCTGCCTCTATACCGGCATCGTCACCGACACGGGCCGCTTCCATTTCCCGGCCACCAGCCCGCGCACCCTCGAGGTGGCCTCGAGGCTGCTGGAAACCGGCTTCAAGTTCTCCCGCATCAACGACCTGCTCTACGCGACCAAGGTCTGCGAATCGCTTAAGATACTCGGCCGCGCGCTGGAGAGCCTGGAGTTCAAGGCCGGCGGCAAGCTGGCCGTCCTGACGCTCAAGCTCTCCGACTTCAAGGCCTTCGACGCCCGCTCGGAGCACAGCGAGAACGTCATCAACTACGGCATGATGCCGCCGGGCGTCAAGGCCGCGGTGATGTTCCGCGAGGAGGCCGACCGCGTCAGCGTCACGTTCCGCTCCCGCGGCCACCTGGACGTCAGCCTGATCGCCAAGGCCTTCGGCGGCGGCGGCCACCGCAACGCCTCTGGCTGCCGCGTGCGCGGCACTCTGACCGAGGCCAAGGAAAAGGTCCTTTCCGTCCTCACCCGCCTGCTAGCCTGATGACCTCCTCCCCCTCGGGAATGTTCCTGTTCGACAAGCCCCGCGGCATCACGTCCCATGACGCGGTGTACCTGCTGCGCCGGAAGCTCGGCGTGCAGCGCATAGGCCATACCGGCACGCTGGACCCGATGGCCACCGGCCTGCTGATAATGCTGGTGGGCTCCGCTACCTCCGCTCAGGCCTCTATGCAGGGCTCGCGCAAGGTTTATTCAGGCACCGTTTCTTTCGGCGCGGAGACCGATACCTGGGACGCGGAAGGCAAGGTGGTCGCCGAGGCGCCCCCGCCGGCGCTGGACGCCGAGTCCCTGGCCGCGGCCGTGAAGGTGTTCAGCGGCAGGATAATACAGCAGGTGCCCCCCCATTCTGCCGTCAAGATGCAGGGAAAGCCCATGTACAAGCTGGCCAGGAAGGGCGCGCCGATGCCCGAGGTCCGACGCGAGGCGGAGCTGCGCTGGCTTTCCTGGACCCCCCGGCCTCCGCTGCTGGATTTCGAGATAGAATGCTCCGGCGGCACGTATATCCGCTCGGTAGCCTGCGAGCTGGGACGTTTCCTGGGCTCCAGGGCCCACCTGTCCGCCCTCCGGCGCACCGCGATAGGCGCCGTCAGCGTGGGCGGCGCCGCTACGGCGGAGGCTCTGGCGGCGATGACCAGGGAAGAGACCCTTGCCCGCCTGCTGCCTGTCAGCGAGGATTCCCGTGCCTGATTTCGTGGCCATAGGCAGCTTTGACGGCGTGCACCGCGGCCACCGCAGGATGATACGCGCCGCCATGCGGGAGGCGCTGCGCCGCGGCATGCGGAGCAGGGTGGTGTATTTTCCCGTTCCTCCCAAGTTCTTCTTCTCCGGAGAGCAGCAGAACTGCCTGATAACCCTTCCGGAAGAGCGCGAGAGGCTTATCGGCTCCCTGCGGCCCGACGCGGTCGAGCAGCTCCCGTTCAACCGCGAGGTGGCCCTGATGTCCGCTCAGGAGTTCTTCTCGGCGATGATACTGGGACGCTACCAGGCCGGCGGGCTCTGCGTGGGCCCCGATTTCGCCGTCGGCCGCGGCCGCGAGGGGCATTTGAGCTTCCTGCGCGCTGCCAGCCGCGCTTCCGGCATAGCGCTCAGGAAGGTCCCGTTCTCGCTGCGCGGCGGTCACCGCATCTCTTCCAGCCTGATCAGGGCGCATCTCCGCGCCGGAGCCGTCGAGGAGGCGAACGTCTGCCTGGGCTGGGATTACAGCGTTTCCGGCCCGGTGATCCGCGGGGCCGGCCTCGGGCGAAAGCTCGGCTTCCCTACGGCTAACGTCGGAGCTAATCCTGCCAAGATACTGCCTCCGGGCATATTCGCGGCTAGGGTAAAGGTGGCCGGCGGCGTTCACCAGGCGGTCGTGAACGTCGGGCGGCGACCCACCGTGGACACGCTCTGCTCCCGGGTGGTACTGGAGGCCCACATACTGGATTTCTCCCGCTCCATATACGGACGCGAGCTGGAGGTCACCTTCCTGAGGCACATTCGCCCCGAACGCAGGTTCGGCTCGAAGGAATCGCTTGTCAGGCACATCAGGTCCGACATCGCCGCAGCACGACGCTTCTTCTCCCGTAGCTGAAACGGTTTCTTTCAAATGAAACAGGGCTCTTCGCGCCGCAGGAAGCGGCCGCGGAAGGACTTCGGCTCGGCGAGCTCGCCCGCCTCGGCGGCGACCCGGCCGCGGAGCACCGTGTATCTTGGGAAGCCGTACAGGAGCCTCCCCTGCCAGGGAGAATACTCCGTCCGGTGCTGCAGCCTTCTCCAATCCGCCTTGACAGCGCATTCCGGGTCTATCAGTGCCAGGTCGGCGTCGTAGCCGGGCCGGATGAAGCCCTTTCCCTTAAGCCCCATTATCCTGGCCGGGTTCTCGCAGAGCGCCCTGACCAGGCCTTGCAGCGAAAGCTTCCCTGCCTTCACTCCGTAGGTGTAGGCCGCCGCCAGCAGCGTCTGCGAACCGGGAAGCCCCATCGGGAGTTTACGTATGGCGCCGCGCCAGGCGTTCTTCTGGGCGACGGAGAAAGTGCAGTTGTCGGTGGCGATAACCTGCAGTTCCCCCTTCTTCAACCTCTTCCAGAGCGCGGCGTTGTCGGTCGCGGTCCTTACCGGGGGGCAGCAGGAATAAAGATGCCCGTCGGGCCTGGAGAGGACGCGCTCGTCCAGGGCCAGGTACTGCGGGCAGGTCTCTCCCATCACCTTCGCGCCGGCGGCGCGTGCGCCTGCCACGATGACGCCCGACCCCGCAGAGGAGAGGTGGACAAAATAGACCGGAGCGGCCGCCGCGGCGGCCAGGGCGGCCACGCGTCCCACTGCTTCCGTCTCGGTGAAGTCAGGGCGCGTGAAGGACAGGGACTTTATCCCGGCGCCCGGAGGCATAAGGGCGGCGAGCGCGTCTATGACCGGGCCGTTCTCGGCGTGCACGCAGACTAGCGCGCCGCGCGCTGCGGCTTCCGAGAGCGCCTCCCGCAGGTCAGAGTCGTCCGACATCAGGCCGCGCGCCCCGTAGGCGGTGAACATCTTGAAGGTAGGGGCTCCGGCCCTGACGCAGGCGGATATCTGTTCTCCTGGCGACCGGAGATGTTTCCAGCCGGTCAGCATGCAGTGGAAGGAATAGTCGGCGTGGCAGCGGCCCGCGGCCTCCTTCATCCTGTTCCTGAGGCCGGCCAGAGGACTTTCCCCGGGCCCCTGCCCCGTATAGTCCAGGAAAGTGGTCACTCCTCCGCAGACGGCGGCGGCCGAACCGGAGGCGAAGTCGTCGGAAGTGTAGCGTCCCGGGCCCAGCCTTAGCTGGAAATGGGCGTGCGCGTCGATAATACCTGGCAGGACCAGCAGGCCCCTGGCGTCTATCACTCTCGCCGCCCTTACGTGGCCGCGCGACGGGCGCTTCAGGGCCGCGATCTTACCTTCCCGGATAAAAACGTCGCGGAGGGAAACTTTCCCTCCGCCGATTACCCTGCCGCCGCGTATGACCAGGTCGAAGCTCATGTCGTTAGCCGCCGTGCGGATGCTCCGGCCCGCGGGCGTAGCGGCCTCCGAAGATTATCATGTACGCGAGCAGGGTCGCGGAGATGAAGGAAAGGCCGCACATTACCATCCAGCCCCAGAGCCGGGCGGGGTTGGGCTCGGTCTGGACCACGATGTAGGCCAGCAGGGCCAGGAAGCCGGCGGAGACGAGCCAGAAGAGAGCGAAAACGGCCCGGATGATGTTTGCCATAGTTGAATTCTAAGATTTAAACCTTGCCAAGTCAACCTTGCGCGCCGGGGAAGAAACGGCTATGGAGCGCCCGCACGGCATCCTCCGCGGAAGCGGCGGGTACGGAGATGACGATCTCCCTCCGGGAGCTGGAGCGGACTCCGGCGCGGGGGCCGGCGGCCTTAAGGGCGTCGGCGGCGTGTCCGCGGCCTAGACCGGTGCCGACCAGCCCTATCCTGGCCACGGCGCCCTCCTTCAGGAGCGAAAGGCAGGATACTCCGGGCTTCCGACCGGCGCCTGCCGTGACGAGCGTGCCGGGTTCGTCGTGGAAGGCGGAGCGCAGGTGCAGCGGGATGGAGTGGCGAGCGGCGTAGGCGACGGCCCGGAGCTGCCGGACCTCGGTGCCCAGGCGGGCCAGGGCCAGCACTTCCGCGTAGGAGATCTCGGCCAGTCTGCGCGCCGAAGGGACGATGGCCGGATGCGCGGTGTAGATACCCTTCACGTCGGTGAGGAACTCGCAGACGGAGGCGTTCAGCGCGCGCGCCAGGACCACCGCCGTCAGGTCGGAGCCGCCGCGGCCGAGCGTGGTTATATTGCCCTCCCGGTCCGATCCCTGGAATCCGGCAACGACCGGGATATTCCCTTTCCCGATCTCCTTGCGGAGCCTGGCGGGGCGGACGGAGAGGACGGTTGCGGAGGAAAAGCGGGAATCGGTGCGTATGCCGGCCTGCTGGCCGGTGAGCGATACTGCCCTGGCGCCCAGGTCTGCCGCGGCCGCGGCCAGCAGCGAGGCGCTGATCTGCTCTCCGGCGGCCATCAGGGCATCGGCCTCCCTCGGGGGCAGCTCGTCGCCGGCGCACAGCCGGCCCAGGGCCAGCAGGTCGTCCGTGGAGTCGGCAGGGGCGGAGACTACCGCGACCGGGAAGCGGGCATCGCGGCGGGCGGCGAGCACGGCGGCGGCGGCGCGCCGTATCTTGTCCGGGTCGGCCAGGGAGCTGCCGCCGAACTTCATGACGATGATCTTCATCTGAAGTGGGCCGCCGCCGATGGGGCGGCTAGACCATAGTGGCGGTGACGCGGATTATCTCGGACAGCGTCGTGACGCCCGAGCGGGCCTTCAGGATGCCGTCCATCAGCAGCGTGCGCATCTTGCCGCTCTTTATCGCGGCGCGCTTGATGGTGTCCGTAGGGGCGTGGTCGAGGATGTGCTTGCGGATCTCCTCGTTCATCAGCATCAGCTCGAAGATGCCGGTGCGGCCCATGTAGCCGGTGTTGCGGCACTCAGGGCAGCCCTTCTCCACCTTGTAGGAGGCGCCGGGCTTGAGGATCAGCTCCTTCACTATCCGGCCTTCCTCGGGGTCCATGTTCTTGATGAACTCGTTGACGACGGGCTCGGAAGGCGGCGCGGCGTTCTGCGAGCACTTGGGGCAGACCTTGCGCACGAGGCGCTGGCTCATCGCGCCCAGCATCGAGGAGCCTATCAGGAACGGCGGCACGCCCATCTCGAAGAGGCGCTCTATGATGCTGGGGGAGCTGATGGTGTGGATGGTGGTGAACAAAAGATGTCCGGTGAGCGCGGCCCTCAGGCTTATCTCGGCGGTGTCGAAATCCCGGATCTCGCCCACCATGATGACATCGGGATCCTGCCGCAGTATCGTGCGCAGGCCCTCCGTCCAGGTGAAGCCGGTCTTGGCGCTTATCTGGGCCTGGTTGATGCCCTCGAGGCGGTACTCCACCGGGTCCTCCAGCGTGATGATGTTGATCATCGGGGTGTTGATGTTCTTCAGCATCGCGTAGAGGGAGGTGGTCTTGCCGCTGCCGGTGGAGCCGGTGATGAAGAAGATTCCGTAGGGGTTGCGTATCAGCTTCTTGATCAGAGTGAGGGCGTCCTGGTCCAGTCCTATCTGGTCCAGGTCCAGGCCCAGTTGCTGGCGGTCCAGCACGCGGAGCACCAGTTTCTCGCCGTTCACGGTAGGGAACGAGGAGACGCGCACCTGTATAGCGCGCCCGGAGAGCATCTTCTGGAAGCGGCCCTCCTCGTTGCGGAACGAGGTCGGCGGCTCCGGGTCGAAGCCGGCGAGGACGCGGATGCGCTGGGGAAGCGGGATGTCCGCGTTCTTGGGGGAGTTCAGCATGTCCTGCAGGATGCCGTCTACGCGGAAGCGGACTCGCAGGTTGGGGCCCTGCGTCTCTATGTGTACGTCGCTGGCGCGCTCTTTTACGGCGTGCTCGAGTATCAGGTCGCTCAGCTTGATGGCGAGGTCTATGGCCGGGGCGCGTCCCTTGGCCTTGACCAGCTCGTTGTAGCCGTCCTCCAGCGTGCCGGAGACGCTGATCTGCGGCTGCTGCTGTTGTCCGGGCTGAGGCGCTTCGCCGTCCTGCTTGTTTCCCCAGAATGCCATAGAAATCTCCTGCCGAGGCTATCGCAGAAATACCGTTATCTGATTATAAGATAATAGCTACCTGTATTCAACATTGAGTATGGTCAGCGTCTTCTCGCCGCTGGGAAGCCTGACCGTCACGGTCTTGCCGGCCGCGCCGCCCAGCAGCCCCTGGGCCAGGGGAGAGCTGACGGAGATCCGGCCCTCGGAGGGGTCGGCCTCGTCCGCGCTGGAAAGGGTGTAGACCAGGGTGGCCTTGGTGCTCTCGTCGCGCATCGTCACGGTCGCACCGAGGCGGATCTCGTCGCGGTTTATCTCCAGATTGTCCACCAGCTTGGCATTGCGCAGGCGCAGTTCCATCTCGGCTATACGGGTCATCAACTGGCTCTGCTTTTCCTTGCCGTAGATGTAGCCCGCGTTCTCTTTCAGGTCGCCCTGTTCGCGGGCCTCGTTGACCTCTATGTTGATCTCGTTCTTCTGGCGCTTGAGGTCCGCCAGTTCGGCCTGGAGCCTCTCGAAGCCTTCTTTGGTAAGGTAAACGTCCGGCATATGATGTTCCTCCCCCCGGGTCCGTGCACGACTTTACAGCCTAAAACGCAGACCGGCGCGGCGGATTTACCGGCCCGCGCCCGGTTCGTTCGAAAGGCGTTTGGAGCTAGAAAGCCCTCGCAGCCCCCTGATTCCCTGCCCCGCGGCAGCCACCGGGGCACCCCCGGGGGCCTGCGGCCTTCGGGTTGTCGGGAAAAGTATATCAAAAACCCCCTTGAAAGACAAATAGCGGCCGCGGCCCCATGCCGCATGCCCGGACGGGCTTTTGCATATGCGGCGGGAATTTGATAACTTATATAGGAAGCTGCAGATGAAAACGCACATAACAGAGTCGACCCTCCTCTTCATAAGCATAGTAAAGTGGGTCTTCCTGGCGACTTTGGCCGGCACCATAGTCGGTTTCCCCACCGCGCTGTTCCTGAAGTACCTGCGCATAACCTCCGACTGGGCCTCCGGCTGGGAATATTACTATCTGCTGCTCCCTGTAGCCATGTTCGCCAGCGCCGCGCTGGTGAAATATCTGGCCCCGGAGGCCAAGGGCCACGGCACAGAGAAAGTGATAGAATCCATACACCGCCGCGCCGGCCGCATACCGCTGGCGGTAGTGCCCGTGAAGCTGGTCGCCACGCTGATAACCCTGGCTCTCGGAGGCTCGGCCGGCAAGGAAGGTCCCTGCGCTCAGATAGGGGCCGGCATAACCTCGGCCTTCAGCCAGCTGTTCCAGTTCAACGACCATGATAGGCAGAAACTGGTCATCTGCGGCATCAGCGCCGGCTTCGCGGCCGTCTTCGGTACCCCGATAGCCGGGGCCATATTCGGCGTCGAGGTGCTGTTCGTGGGCTCCATCCTGTACGAGGTGCTGCTGCCCTCCTTCATCTCGGGCATCACCGCCTACCAGATATCGGCCGCTATGGGCGTATCCTATTTTTACCGTCCGCTTAAGTTCATCCCCGTCTTTTCCGAGACCTTCATGCTGAAGGTCATGTTCGCCGGCGTGTTCTGCGGCCTGGCGGCGATGATACTTATCGAGACCGTGAGCTATTTCGAGAAGAAGGCCCACGACATTAAGATCTGGGAACCTTATCGCGGCCTGATAGGCGGCACCGTCATAGTGGCGCTTACGCTGCTGGTCACCAAGCGCTACCTAGGCCTCGGCCTGGACGTGATAGAGGACTCGCTGATGGGCGCTCCGGCCCACTGGTACGACTTCATAATGAAGTCGGTCTTCACCGGTATAACGCTGAGCTTCGGCGGCAGCGGCGGCATAATCACTCCGGTCTTCTTCGTCGGTACGACCGCCGGCAGCCTGTACGCCGGTCTGCTGCACCTGGACCACGCTACATTCGCGGCCATAGGCATGACGGCGGTCCTGGCTGGTGCGGCGAACACACCGATAGCCGCCAGCATCATGGCCGTGGAGCTCTTCGGCCCCGCGGTCGCCCCGTACGCTACGGTCGCCTGCGTCATAAGCTTCCTGATGACGGGCAACCGCAGCGTATACCCGTCCCAGGTACTGTCCATGATGAAGTCGGAGTCGGTGAAAGGCGAACTGGGCAAGGAGCTCCAGCAGATGCGCTCCACCTATTCCCCCAGGCCCGGCGGCCTCGCCGCGCTCGCCATAAGGTTCATACAGAAGGTGGACGACGCCGTCAACAGCCTGAGGCGCTGACGCGCTGCCCAGAAGAGAAAAGAGGCCGGCTCCCGGGAGCCGGCCTCTTCTCTTCAGGCGGGTCCGTCAGGCCCTTTCCATCAGCTCGCGCAGAAGCCTGGCGGGAACGAAAGCCCAGTCGGGCCTTGCTGCCATCTCCTCGGGCAGGGCCTGAACGGCCCTCTCGGCCAGGAATATATCCAGCAGCAGCATCGCGTCGCCGCAGTCGGGCGGCAGGAGCTGCATATCTCCGGTGGCGTGGCAGTAGCCGCGCAGGAAGGAGCCGGCGGCGCAGGCGTACCACAGCCTGAGCCAGGGGCCGAGGGCCTCCAGCTCCTTCCTAGGGATCCCTCCGGGCAGCAGGAAAGGCGCGTGAGCGGCGTAGTAGAAAGAGAACAGCATCGAGGCCGCGTCGCGCAGCGGCGAGCGCTTGATGCGGCGCTCGCCGAAGGCCCGGGCCGGGTCGCCCTCGAAGTCCGTGAAGACGAAGTCCTTGCCGGTGAACAGCGCCTGCTTCAGCGTGCAGTTGCCGTGTATCCGTATCTTCCGGGCCGCGAACTTCCGCTCGTTGAGGCGCTGGGCCAGGCGCAGCAGCTTCTGCTGGCCGGCCAGCACTGCGGAGATGTCCTCCGCGGTTTCCGGGGCGGTTCCCTGCAGGCGCGCGGAAACCGCCAGCAGCGACTTCTTGGCGTGACCCGCTAGGGACTGGTAGACCGAGCGCTGGTAGAGCCTGGAGAAAGGCTCCGGGGCGAATTCCGGGTCGGCGCCCGCGGCCAGCGCGGTGTGCACCTTACCGAGGCGGTGCCCCAGCATGGACGCCATCTCGAAAGCCACGGCGCCGGAAGCCGCGGTAAGGACCGCCGGGATGTCCTTGATCTCGAGTGGTCCGGCAGCGGGGAGCGGCGGCGGCGTGCCAGCGGGCGGCGCCGACTGTGTGGCCTCGTAGAACTTCGATACTTCGTTCAGCATCAGGGTCCAGGCGCTTCCCTGGTTGGGAACGAAGGAACGGAGCACCGCAAGGGTGCCGTGGAACTTTCCGGCCCGGCTCAGGTTCAGCGAGCCGAAAGTGACGGGTGCACCCTGCTCGCCGGCCTCGGTCATCCGCAGGCCGAGCTCGAGGTCCGGGCTGGGGCCCTCCTCAAGACGGTGGCAGAAGCGCAGGACGTAGTGGGAGCCGTAAAGGATGGTAGCGCCGTTGGGGCCGGACTTCAATACTTTGGAATCCGCCGGCATGGGGTTGGTGTCCAGCGACCGGCGGAACAGCGGCGAGGCGATAGCCCTCAGTTCCCCCTTGCCGCAGCGGGCGCGCCTGCGCGAGATGAACAGGGACAGCAGGTCCGCGTGGAAGACCGGGTCGTAGAGCGCGTCCACGACGAGCCCTTTCTCTCCGGAGAAGGTCGCCGCCGCGACCACCAGTTCCGGGCGCCTGCGCGCGGCCTCTTCCGCGGCTGCCCCGGTGACGAAGCGCAGCGGCAGCAGCAGCGTCTCGGAACGGCCCTGCGGGTGATAGGCGGAGAGAGTGGCCAGTGCCGCGCCGGAGGGCAGCGGGAACAGGTCCGAAACGGCGGCGCTCCGCAGTCCTTCCGCGTCGTACTGCGGCGGTCCGCCGCGCCGGAGGTATTCCTCCAGGGCCTGGTCCAGCGACGAGACGCGCCGTCCGGAGACGAACGAGGCCCAGTCATCTCCGGGAAAGCTCAGCTCCGGCAGGGCTTTCGGCCCGGTCTGGACCGGCCCCGAGCCCTTCATCAGCCGGAACCAGTAATAGTTGTGGAAGCCGGGAGTGAGCTGGTAGGGCTTGTCGGCGATGGCCGGGAACTTGTGTCCGCCGAACACCTCCACCGGAGTATAGCCGGCGTACCTGGAGAGGTCGAGCGAAGCGGACTGGGAGAAGCGGGAAAGGTTGGCGACGACCAGCATTATCTCGTCGCCGTAGCGGCGCGTGAAGGCCAGTACCTTGGGATTGCTGGAGCGCACGGGCTCGAAGGTGCCGCGGCCGAAGGACTTGTAGTCCTCGCGCATCGCGATGACGCGCTTCATCCACCACAGCAGGGAGGAAAGGTTGCCCTCGTGGCTCTCGACGTTGACGGCCTCGTAGTGGTATTCCGGGTCGGTGACTACCGGCAGGAACAGCTTCTGGGGGTTGGCTTTCGAGAAGCCGGCGTTGCGGTCCGGGCTCCACTGCATGGGCGTCCGCACGCCGTTGCGGTCGCCCAGGTAGAAGTTGTCCCCCATCCCTATCTCGTCGCCGTAATACAGCACCGGCGTGCCCGGGAGCGAGAACAGCAGAATGTTCATCAGCTCTATCTTCCTGCGGTTGTTGCCGAGCAGCGGGGCCAGGCGCCGCCTGATGCCCAGGTTGATGCGGGCCTTGGCGTCGCGCGCGTAGACCTTGTACATGTAGTCCCGCTCTTCGTCGGTGACCATCTCCAGCGTCAGCTCGTCGTGGTTTCGGAGGAAGACGGCCCACTGGCAGGACTCCGGTATGACCGGGGTCTGGTCCAGGATGTCCGTTACGGGGAAGCTGTCCTCCATCCAGAGCGACATGAAAAGCCTGGGCATGACCGGGAAATGGAAGGCCATGTTGCACTCGTCGCCGGCGCCGAAATAGGCGGCCGCGTCCTCCGGCCACTGGTTGGCCTCGCAGAGCAGCATCCGGCCCTTGAACCTGGAGTCGACGTGAGCGCGGAGCTTCTTCAGGAAGGCGTGCGTCTGCGGCAGGTTCTCGCAGTTCGTCCCCTCCTCCTCGTAGAGATACGGGACGGCGTCGAGGCGCATGCCGTCCACCCCCATTCCGAGCCAGAAGTCCACGACCTTGAACAGCTCCTTCTGCACCGCGGGATTATCGAAGTTCAGGTCGGGCTGGTGGTGGTAGAAGCGGTGCCAGTAATAGGCCTTGGCCGCCGGGTCCCAGGTCCAGTTGGAGGACTCGAAGTCCTTGAAGATCACCCTGGCGTCCTTGTACTTCTCCGGACTGTCGTTCCAGACGTAGAAATCGCGGGCCGAGGAGCCGGGCTGCGCGGCGCGGGCCCGCTTGAACCAGGGGTGCTGGTCCGAGGTATGGTTGACCACCAGCTCCGTGATCACCCGCAGGCCCAGCCTGCTGGCCTCCTTCAGGAAATCCCTGAAGTCGGCCATCGTCCCGTAGTCCGGGTTGATGTCGAAGTAGTCCGAGATGTCGTAGCCGTCGTCCTTGAGCGGGGACGGGTAGAAAGGCAGCAGCCAGAGGGCCGTGACGCCCAGGCTCTTGAGGTAGGGCAGCCTTGCCGTCAGGCCGGGGAAGTCGCCTATGCCGTCGGCGTTGCTGTCGCTGAAGGACTTTACGTGCAGCTCGTAGATGACCGCGTCCTTGTACCAGAGCGGGTCCTGGGCGGCAAGCGGGGCGGAAGCCTTCACCGGGCCTCCCTTATCCAGGAAGCCAGCTGCCGCAGCCTGTCGCCGTGCTTCTGCTGGAACTGCTCGAGCGGCACGTCGGGACGGAAGGACCAGTTGTGCGGCCCGACGGTGTTCGGGGTGTTGATCCTGTCAGGGATGCCGAAGAGGTCCTGATAGGGAAGTATCACGACCCTCGAGCCGCCGGCTATCATCTTGCGCAGCAGCGGGTCCAGCGCCTTCGCGAAGGCCGGAGGCTTTCCGTCCCGCCCGGAGACCATCTTCCAGAAGAGCCGGCGTTCCTTGGGACCCGCCGACTTCCACCAGGCGGCCAGTTGCTCCGTGTCGTGGGTGGACGTCGTGGCCAGCGAAACCTTCGGGAAATCCGCCGGGTCGGCGTAATCGTCGCCGGTCTTCTCCCAGCGCAGCACCTTGTAGCCGGGCACGCCTGCCTCGGCCAGCACCTTCCCGACGTAAGGCGGTATCAGTCCCAGGTCCTCGCCGACCGCCAGCATGCGCGAGGACGAGGTCAGCGCCTTCAGGAAGCGTCTGCCCCTGTCCTCCTGGGCCCGGTCCCCCTCTATGTCGAAATGCGGCTTCAGGCGCTTGTCCTCCGGCACTATCCAGGTGCGGAAGAAGCCGACCATATGGTCTATGCGGTAGATGTCGTAGAGCTCCTCGGCCCTGCGCAGCTTGAGCTTCCACCACTCGAACCCGGTGGCCTCCGCCACGTCCCAGTTGTAGGCCGGCAGGCCCCACTTCTGGCCTTCCGGGGTCCAGGTGTCCGGCGGGGCCCCGATGGACAGACTGATGTCGAACTCCGGCTGGCGCGACCAGATGTCGGCCGATTCCTGGTTGACCATGAAGGGGAGGTCCCCGAAGAGAGAGATACCCAGCTCGGCCGCCCGCTGGCGGGCCTGGCGCCACTGGCGCTGCACGCACCACTGCAGGTATTTGAAGAAGACCGTCTCCAGTCCGTGCTCCGCCGCGGCGGCGGCTACCGCGGAAGGCTCGCGCGCGGACAGCGGGCCGGGCCAGTGCGTCCAGGATATCCAGCGGTGCACGTCCTTGAGGCGGCGGAACAGGGCGTAGTCCTCCAGCCAGTAGGCGTTCTTCGAACAGAACGCCTCGAAGGCCTTGCCTTCAGGCGTCCCGCCCAGTACGTGGTGCTTGTGGAAAGCGGTGAAGACGCGCCAGAGCGTCTCATGCTTGAGCGCGCGGATATCGTCGTAAAGGGTCTGTTTCGAGGCACGCAGCGCGGCCAGCCTGGCCTTGAACTCCCGCGATTCCATGTAAGCCGCGGCTTCGGGGGCTTCGGCCAGCTCCGGCAGCGCGCAGGGGTCCAGGTATACCGGGTCCAGCGCGAACGCGCTGAGGGCCGTGTAGGGGCAGTTCACGCCAGGCGGCATCTCGTTGAGCGGCAGCACCTGCAGTATGGTAAGGCCGGCGGAATGCAGGACGTCCAGCCAGCCCCGCATCGAGGAGAAGTCTCCGGTACCCCAGTCGCGTACGGAGCGCATCGAGAAGAGCGGGAGCAGCAGGCCTACCTTTTTTGTCTTAAGCAGGGGATGCATCAGATCGGTCCGTTGGCGGGGAGGCCCGCCTCAGCCATTATACACAAAATGGGCGCTGAAGCCGCCGCCGGGGAGCGATGGGCTCCGGAGGGCCGCATTAGGAGCGGAGCCGGTGTTCCTGCGGCGGTCTTCATATCCCCCTAGCCTTGCGCGCGGCCAGGATGAACTTTAGCAGGCGGAGGACCTCCGTCTGCCGGTCGAGGAAATATTCCGCCTTCGAGCCGCGCTTCATCCCCACCCTGACGGTTATGCCGCGGCCCTTCAGCGCCCGGAACATGTCCTCGTCGGTCAGGTCGTCGCCGACGGCGACCGCGAACGGGTTGCCCAGCTCCATTCGCAGGCGGAGGGCCGCAGCGCCCTTGTCGCAGGCCGAGACCGGGCGCAGCTCGAACACCTTGTGCCCGCGGCGCCAGCGCAGCCTGCCCCCCTGCCTGGCCGTCAGGGTCCGCATCCTGCCGAAGAAGCCCGCCCTGTAGGCCGGCTTCAGCGTCCTGTAATGGACGCTCGCCGAGAAGACCTTGTCCTCCACAAGCACGCCGGTCCCCGGCGGGAAGCGCTGCAGCATGTCGGCGGCGGCGCTGGCGACCATTTCCCTGGTCTTCTCCGCCCTCGGGTCGCGGCAGGAGAATCCTGGCCCGGCCACTTCGATGCCGTGGTTCCCGCCGTAATAGAGGCGGGGCAGGCCTACCAAGGCCTTGACGTCCCCCAGCGTGCGGCCGCTCAGGATGAAGACGGATACTCCAGGCGCGGCCGCCAGGCGTATCAGAGCCGTCCTGTACTCGGGGCGCAGCCTCGCGGCTCCCGGGGTTTGCGCCAGCGCGGCCAGTGTCCCGTCGAAGTCCAGCGTTACCAGCAGGCGGGGCGCCGCCAGCTGCCCGGCAAGACGGGCCGAGCTGTCCCAGAACCGCCTCATGAGACCTCGCTGAAGCTGTCCAGCCGCAGCTTCATGACCTCGCCGGTCAGGTCGGCGGCCCATTTGTAGATGTTGTTCTCATAGATCTGGCGGCGCATCCGGGACATCCTCTCCTCTATCTCCGCCGCCGGCATCGTCAGCGAATAGTAGATAGCGTCGGCCATCTGCTCAACGTCGTACGGATTGACTATCAGGGCGTCCCTCAGGTCGCGCGAGGCGCCGGCGAAGCGGCTCAGGATCAGCACGCCCCCCAGGTCCTCCCTGGCCGCCACGAACTCCTTCGCCACCAGGTTCATACCGTCGTGCAGCGACGTGACCAGGCAGGTGTCGGCTATCTTGTAGTACTTTGTTATCTCCTTGTGGTCGTGGTGCTTCTCGAAGAACACTATGGCCTTCCAGTTCTTGGCGCGGAAGCGCCAGTTTATCCGGTCCACCTCCGCGTGCAGCTCGGCGATAAAGCGGTGATACTGCGGTATGTGGGTCCTGCTGGGGGCGCCGAGCTGTATGAACGTGAACTTCCCTACGTACTCCGGGTATTTCTCCAGGAAGCGCTCAACGGCCTTCACCCTTTCCAGGATGCCCTTGGTGTAGTCTATGCGGTCCACGCCGACGGCCAGCTTCTCGGCGCGCAGGCCCAGGTCCTTCAGGACGGCGGCGGGCTCCGGCTTCGCCGGCAGTTGCCTCTCCTCGCGCTCCGGCTGGGTGAAGTCCACGCTTATCGGGAAGGGCTTTACCGCCGTTACGTGGCCCTCCTTCTGCACGGTGAAATGCTCCCAGTCGAGCCTGGACTCTATGGTCCGGTCCACGGTCTCCAGGAAGTTGTTGCAGTAGAACTGCGTCTGGAAGCCTATCAGGTCCGCGCCCAGCAGGCCGAGCACGAGGTCCTTCTGCCAGGGACAGATGCCGAACGTCTCCGGGTTGGGCCAGGGGATATGCCAGAAGACGGCCACTCGGGCGTCCGGGCGGGCCTCCTTTATCATGCCCGGCAGCAGCGTGAAATGATAGTCCTGGATCAGCACGCACGGGTCCTTCACGTCCTCGATCTCCTCCAGGACGGTCTGCGCGAATTTCTTGTTCACGGCGTAGTACTGGGCCCAGTCCTCCTTCCTGAAGATAGGTCGGATGTGGGCTATGTGGCAGAGAGGCCAGATGCCTTCGTTGGAGAAGCCGTAATAATAGCCGTCCTCCTCCTCCTTCGTCAGCGGAACGCGGCGCAGCGTGTAGGCCGGCTCCTCCGGCGGCACCTTGATGCGGTCGTTCCGGTCGGTGACGTCGAAGTCTGCGTCTCCGCTGGCCTGGGCTATCCAGGTGCCGGAGGCGGCCTTCATTATCGGGTCCAGGGCGGTCACCAGTCCGCCGGCAGGCCGGATGCAGCGTATCTCGCTGCCCTCCTTCATGTGGAGGTACGGCTCCCGGTTGGAGACCACGAAGATCGGATTGCCGTCCATCACCATCTTGATATGCTCCTTCAGCCTGTCCGCCGTCCAGATGGAGCCCGCCTCGTTGCGCAGGCGGGCCTCTTTTTCCGCGGCGCTGCGCGCGGCCTTAAGGTTCTTGGCCAGCGTGGTGGCCTCCTTGGCGAGCGGCGCGAAAAGGCTGCCCTTCAGCGGCATGGAATGTCCGGAAGCGTCGCCGACGCGCAGCCGCTTCATCCATTCGGCTGTCTGTTTGATGGGGTCCACCACGGTCCAGCGGACCACCAGCAGTGTGACGACCGCTATCAGGATCATCTGGGCCAGCAGGCGCAGCAGCGTGCTCTCCCAGATGCGGAACAGCTCGTAATCTATGTTCGAGACGTTGCTGAACAGGACCATGCGGGCCTTGTGGCCGCCCCGGTAGGTGAAATCCAGCGGGTAGAGCAGGATGCGGCTGTTCCCCACCGTCAGCGCTACCGCCTGCCCGCCGGCATCGGAGACGGCCCGGTTTATCTCCTTGCCCCGGACCAGCAGCTCCGGCGGGATAGCCGAAGAGCCGGAGAGGAGCATTCCTTCCTCGCCGTATACAGCCACTCCTTCCAGGTTCTTCTGGTTCTGCAGCTTGTCCGCCAGTTTCTGCAGGGCGGTGGCGTCGCCGGCGTCGAGAAGCCGGACCGCGCTCTCCCTGAAGGTCGCGGCGAGCAGCGCGGAATGGGCGGTGACCTCCTCGTACATCCGCTTCTTCTGCTGGCGCACGTTTATCCAGGTGGAGCTGAAAGCCACCGTTATCACTACCAGGCTCAATGAAATGATAAGTCGGAGGGTTATTCTCATATAAAAGGCAGACTCCTGTGAGTTTGCGGACCGGCCCGCGGCCGCCGGCGGCGGCAGATCCTGGAGTTTCGCGGTCAAGGGCCGCGTCGTTCGCCCGGCGGTTCTCCCAGCGGACCGGCGTGGCGCCGGAGCGGGAGCGGCGGGCTGAACCCTTCCCCAGAGTGATTTTATCATTAATACTCGCGGGATTAAAGTATTTTTGTATAATTACCGGCGCCGCCATGAGCGCTGAGATCGTCCTCGTAATCGTAAGCGTCATCGTACTGGTCTCGTACCTGTTCGACATGCTTTCCGACCGGACCAGGCTGCCGCCGGTAGTTCTTCTCATACTTTCGGGACTGCTGCTGCGCCTGATCTCCAACTGGACCGGCTACATCATCCCCTATCTGGACTACGTGCTCGCTCCCCTTGGCACGATAGGCCTGATACTCATCGTCCTCGAGGCCGGTCTCGACCTGGAGCTCAACCTAGAGAAGACCCGCCTCATCCGCAAGAGCTCCCTCTCCTCTCTTGCCGGGCTGCTGCTCTGCCTGTTCGGCATAGCCGGGCTTTACAAACTACTTTTCGGAGAGCCCTGGCGCGTCTGCCTGATAAACGCCGTGCCTTTCGCTATCATCAGCAGCGCGATCGCCATCCCCGGAGCCAGACTTTTCTCGGATTCCCGGCGCGAGTTCGTCACGTACGAGAGCTCTTTCTCTGACATCCTGGGGATCCTGGTGTTCAACTTCATAGCCCTCAACGCGGTGTTCGGGGTGGGCTCGCTGTTCTCGTTCTTCCTCGAGATAGTGGTCACCACGCTGCTCTCGCTGCTGTTCTCGCTCGGCCTGACGGCTCTCGTCGAGCGCGTGCGCCACCAGGTCAAGCACCTGCCGGTGTTCGCGATACTCCTGCTGGTCTACGCCACGGCCAAGATGATGCACTATTCGCCGCTGATACTGGTGCTGGTCTTCGGGCTCTTCCTGAACAATATCACGCTGTTCATCCGCGGGAACATGCGCAAGTATTTCAGACTGGAGAAGATACAGGACGAGGTGGTGCAGTTCAAGAGCGTGATCGCGGAGAGCACGTTCGTGATCAAGACCTTCTTCTTCGTGCTGCTGGGTTATTCCGCCGATATCCCGAAGCTGCTGGACCGCAACGCGATGGCCATAGTCCTGCCGCTGATGCTGATCGTCTACGCTTCCAGGGCCCTGCCGCTGCGTCTGATGCTCCCGAAGCTGCGCGCCTCGGCGCTGACCTACGTGGCCCCCCGCGGCCTTATCACGATACTGCTTTTCATGGGCATCCCTTCGGACTTCCGCCTGGCGATGATACCCGACAGCGTGCTGCTCTGGACGATCCTGATCTCGTCCCTGGTGATGACGTGGGGAGTGATAAAGCATTCCGGGGACGAGGACCCGGACCCTCCCTCGGAGCCCGAAGCGGCGGCCGACCCTTATGAGGAAGCCGTTCCTCCTGAACCGCAATAAAAAACCCGGGGACTTCCCCGGGTTTTTTCTGGCCCGCTTTTTCAGCGTTTCCCTCGGTAGCGCCTGATCAGCGCGTTGGTCGAGCTGTCATGCTTGAGGTCGGGTGCTTCGCCTGCCTCGAGCTCGGGCGCTATCCGCCCGGCCAGCACCTTGCCCAGCTCGACCCCCCACTGGTCGAACGGACCTATGCGCCAGACCATGCCCTGCGTGAAGACGGAGTGCTCGTAGAGGGCTACCAGCCGCCCCAGCGCCGCCGGCGTCAGCTCGTCGAGAAGCATCGTGGTGGACGGCCGGTTGCCCTCGAAGGTCTTGTGCGGGACGAGCCAGTCCTTTACGCCTTCCTTCCTCAGCTCCTCGGCGGTCTTGCCGAAGGCCAGGGCCTCCGCCTGGGCGAAGACGTTCGCCATCAGCAGGTCGTGGTGGCGTCCCAGCCTGTGGCGGGGCCTGCAGAAGGCGATGAAGTCGCAGGGTATCAGCTTGGTGCCCTGGTGTATGAGCTGGTAGAAGGAGTGCTGGCCGTTGGTGCCGGGCTCGCCCCAGTAGATCTGTCCGGTCTGGTAGTCGACGGCCCGGCCGTTCAGCGTGACGCGCTTGCCGTTGCTCTCCATCGTCAGCTGCTGCAGATAGGCCGGGAAGCGCTTGAGGTACTGCTCGTAAGGCAGCACGGCTATGCTCTGCGCGCCGAAGAAGTCGTTGTACCACAGCCCGAGCAGGCCCATCAGCGCGGGGATGTTCTCCTCGAAGGGCGCGGTGCGGTAATGCTCGTCCATCTCGTTGTCGCCGGCGAGCATCTCGCGGAAATGCTTCGGTCCGATCGCGATCATCGTGGAGAGGCCGATCGCGGAGAACATGGAATAGCGGCCGCCCACCCAGTCCCAGAAGCCGAACATGTTGGCCGTGTCTATGCCGAATTCCGAGATCTTGGCCGCGTTGGTGGAGACGGCCACGAAGTGTCTGGCGATGGCGGCCTCGTCCTTCAGCGCCTTCAGCGTCCAGTCGCGGGCGGTGAGCGCGTTGGTCATCGTCTCCAGGGTGGTGAAGGTCTTGGAGGAGACGATGAACAGGGTCTCGGCGGGGTCAAGGCCCAGGACGGCCTCCGCGAAGTCCGTGCCGTCGATGTTGGAAACGAAGCGGAAAGCGAGGCCCCGCTCGCTGTAGTCCTTCAGCGCCTCGTAGGCCATTACGGGACCAAGGTCGGAGCCGCCTATGCCGATGTTGACGATGTTCCTTATGGGCTTGCCGGTGTGTCCCTTCCATTCTCCGGCGCGGACCTTTCCGGCGAACTGCTCCATCTTCTCCAGCACCGCGTGCACGTGCGGGACCACGTTCTCGCCGTCCACGACTATCGTCGCGTTCCCCGGCGCGCGCAACGCGGTGTGCAGCACGGCCCGGTTCTCCGTGAGGTTTATCCTCTCGCCGGAGAACATGGCCTCTATCTTCTCGCGCAGCCCGACGGCCTCGGCGAGGTCGCAGAGGCGGTTTATCGTTCCCGCCGTGACGCGGTGCTTCGAGTAGTCGAAGTGCACCCCCGCGGCCTCGAGCGTGAACTTCTCCGCCCTGGACGGGTCCTGCGCGAACAACTCCCTGAGATGGACGTCCTTGATCTTGGCGTAATGAGCTTCAAGGGCCTTCCATTCCGGAAGGTCCCTGAGAGGTGTAGTATCGGCCATGTTCCCCCCTTACCTGTTCAGGACGCGTTTGAACTCTTTCGTCAGCGCCGGGACTATCTCGTTCACGTCGCCGACGATGCCGTACGTGGCCACCTTGAAGATGGGCGCGTCGGGGTCCTTGTTGATGGCGACGATCACCTTGGAGGACTGCATCCCGATCAGGTGCTGTATCTGGCCGGAGATGCCGCAGGCGATATAGAGCTTCGGGCAGACCGTCTTGCCGGTCTGGCCGACCTGGTGGGAATAGGGGATCCAGTCGGCGTCCACGGCGCTGCGGCTGGCGCCTACGGCGCCCCCCAGCACCTTGGCCAGCTCCTCGACAAGGGCGAGATTCTCCTTGCTCCCCATGCCGCGCCCCCCGGAGACGATTATGTCCGCCTCGGAGAGGTTGACGGTGTTGCTGATCTCCTCCACCACGTCCATAAGGCGGGTGCGGGACGCGAAGGTCTCCTCCGGGTACACCTTGCTGATTATCTCGGCCGTGCGGCCCGGCTGTACCGGGGCCTCTTTCATCACCTTGTGGCGGACGGTGGCCATCTGCGGGCGATGATTGGGCGAGATGATGGTCGCCATGATGTTCCCGCCGAAAGCGGGGCGCGTCTGGAGCAGCAGGCGTTCCTTGAGGTCCACGTCAAGGGCGGTGCAGTCCGCGGTCAGGCCCGCGTTGGTCTTTATGGCCACGCGGGATATCAGGCTGCGGCCGATCGTCGTCGCTCCGCAGAGCAGCACCTCCGGCTTGTACTCCTGCACCAGGCTGACCAGCACCGAGGTATAGGGGTCGTCCTGGAAGGACTTGAGGGAAGGGTGGTCGACAAGGTACACCTTGTCGGCGCCGCGCTCGCCCAGCTTCTCCGCCGCGTCCACCATGCCGTGGCCGAGCAGCACCGCGGCTAGCTTCACGCCCAGCTTGTCGGCCAGCTTGCGGGCTTCGCCGAGCAGCTCGAAAGAAATGGACTGTATGACGCCCTTCTTCTGCTCGCAGAAGACCCAGACGTCCTTATAGGAGGACAGGTCCCGGGCAGGGCCCTCGGCCTTCTCCATCTCTATCGCCGCGAACTTGCAGGCGGCCACGCAGGCGCCGCAGAGCGTGCACTTGGCCATGTCGATCACGGCCTTCTTCTCGGCCATGTGTATGGCCCCGAAGGCGCAGGCCTTCACGCAGAGCGTGCAGCCGGTGCATTTCTCGAGGTGTACCTTGATGGAGGCCATTACACTACCTCCCCTTTCAGCAGTTCGACGAGCTCTTTCGCCACCTCTTCGGCGGAGCCGGTTATCATCTCGCCGCCTTTGCGGGGCTCCGGAGAGAAGATCTTCACCACGCGCGTCGGAGACCCTTCCAGGCCTAAAGCGGCGGGGTCCGCCTCGATGTCGTCGGCGGTCCACTTTGTTATCTTGGCCGCCTTGGCGCGCATCATGCCCTTCAGCGAGGGCATGCGCGGGGTGTTGATCTCCTTGACCACGGTGAACAGGCAGGGCAGCGGGGTTTCTACGACGTCGCTGCCCTCCTCGGTCATGCGCTCTACTCTGGCGGACTTGTCGTTTATCTCGGCTATCTTCTTGACGTAGGTTACCTGCGGAATATCGAGATGTGTCGAGATGCCGGGGCCCACCTGCGCGGTGTCCCCGTCGGAGGCCTGCTTGCCGCAAAGTATCACGTCCGCGCCGCCAAGCTTGTCTATGGCGCAGGCCAGCGTGTAGGAAGTGGCCCAGGTGTCGGAGCCGGCGAACTTGCGGTCGCTTACGAGCACGGCCTCGTCGCAGCCCAGTCCGATGGCATCCTTGAGCGCGGCCTCGGCCTGAGGAGGGCCCATGGTTATCACGGTCACTTTGCCGCCCAGGCGCTCCTTTAGCCGGACGCCTTCCTCTATCGCGTAGGCGTCGAAGGGGTTGATGACGCTCTCTACGCCTTCGCGTATGAGCGTGTTGGTCACCGGGTCTATCTTGACGTCGGTGGTGTTCGGTACCTGTTTGATGCAGACGATTATATTCATGGGATTTGTAAGCCTGGCTGCCGGGTTGCGGGTTCGCGGGTCCTGCCGGCGGCCCGGCTCGTCAGGCACGCGGTCGCGCACACCGTGCGCGCCGCTCCTCACTCCCTCGCCGCGCTTCGCAAGCGGCTCGGTCCGCGAAGGCCTTCCGAGCCGGATCCGCCGTCACCCGCTCCCGGGCAAATGTCCGTGGCGCCTGAACTACTTCTTCAGCGTCTCCTTGATCATGTTCAGCGCTATCACGTTGCGCTGGATCTGGTTGGTGCCCTCGTAGATCTGCGTGATCTTCGCGTCGCGCATGTACTTCTCTACGGGATAATCGCGCATGTAACCGTAGCCGCCCAGTATCTGCACCGCGTCCGTGGCTACCTTCATCGCCACGTCGCTGGCGAACAGCTTGGCCATCGCGGATTCCTTGGATACGCCCTTGGCGCCGGAGTCCACCATGCGTGCCACGGAGTAGGTGAGGGCCCTGGCGGCCTCCACCTGCGTGCCCATATCGGCCAGCATGTGTTGTATGGCCTGGAAGCTGGAGATCGGCTGGCCGAACTGCACGCGGGTGCGGGAGTACTCGAGCGCGTGGTCGAGCGCGCCCTGCGCTATGCCCACGGCCTGCGCGGCCACGCCGGGGCGGGAGGTGTCCAGCGTCTTGAGGGCCACGATGAAACCCATGCCCTCGCGGGAGAGGAGATTGGCGGCGGGGACCTCGCAGTCCGTGAAGATGACCTCGCGCGTGGCCGAGGCGCGGATGCCCATCTTCCTCTCCTTCTTGCCGAACTCCATGCCCTTGGTCCCCTTCTCCACGATGAAGGCGCTGGCGCCGCGCGCGCCCTTGGCCTTGTCTGTGATGGCTATCACCGTGTAGATGTCGGCCTCGCCGGCGTTGGTTATCCACTGCTTCACGCCGTTGATGACGTACTTGTCCCCCGCCTTTCGGGCGGTGGTCTTCATGGAGCCGGCGTCGGAGCCGGCCTCGGCCTCGGTCAGGCAGAACGCCGCCAGCTTGCGGCCCGCGGCTATGTCGGGCAGGTATTTCTTCTTCTGCTCCTCGGAACCGTACAACAGGATGGGCAGCGTTCCCAGTCCGGTGCCGCCGTAGCCCAGCGCTATGCCGCCGCAGGCGCGGGAGAGCTCCTCGGTGACCAGGCACATCTCCATGATGCCCCCGCCCAGGCCGCCGTAGGCCTCCGGCAGATAGATGCCGAACAGGTCGCTCTCGGCC
>JAKAMO010000128.1 GCA_021812825.1 bacterium
TGAAGCCGTCGGCTATCCTCTTCAGCCAGCCGGCCGTGCGCTCGACTTCCCTTAGTATTTCAGAAGGTTCCATGTTGTCTCCTTGAAGGACCGTTATCCCGGCGGGTCAGAACCCGAAGCCGTCCGCGCTGAAGGCGTTCTCTATATGCTCCGGCTCTCCGCCGCCCACTATGCCGATGAAATCGAACCGGTAGCCTTCGGCCTCCGGCCTGCGCGCCTTCAGCCAGGCCATCGCGGCCTTTATGATCCTCGCGCGCTTAGCGGCTCCGACGGTCTCCGCAGGCAGGCCGTAGCCGGTGCCGGAACGGGCCCTCACTTCCGCGAAGACCACCACGCCGTCCTTCCTGGCCACTATGTCCAGCTCGCCCATAGGGCAGGACCAGTTGCGCTCGAGTATCTCGTAGCCGGCGCCGCGCAGGAAGGCGGCGGCCCGCTCTTCCGCTTCCGCCCCGCCGGTGTTCATCTGCCGGCCGCCCTGCGCACCGGGGCGAAGCTGATCCTGTGCTCCGGCGAGGGACCCAGGCGGCGCAAGGCCTCCATATGGTCCCTGGTACCGTAGCCTTTGTGAAGAGCCAGGCCGTAGCCGGGATACCGGGAGTCGAGCACCGTCATCCATCGGTCGCGCATCACCTTGGCGTATATGCTGGCGGCGGCTATTGAAAGGGACTTGGCGTCCCCGTCGACTACGGGCTGCTGCGAGCAGGTGTCGAGGCGCTTTATGGGATACGGGCCGTCTACAAGCAGCAGCGCGCCCTGGGCGGGGGCGGCTGTATACGAAAGGAGCCGCCTGACGGCGGCTCCCATGGCGTTGAAAGTCGCTTCCAGGATATTCTCCCTGTCTATCTCCGACGGGAGGGAGAAACCGAAGCCGAAGCGCACGCCGGCCTCGCGCATAGCGCACAGAGCGCTTTCGCGGCGCCGGGGGGACAGCTTCTTGCTGTCGTCCACGATTTCAGATATCGCTGAATGGGCCTGGGGAGGCACCCAGGCTGCGCTTGCCGTAACTGGGCCAGCCAATGGGCCCCTGCCGGCTTCGTCAACTCCTATCAATATAGCCGGCTTGTTGGTTTCCAGGAGGGTTAGATCGAATCTGGATAAAGACACGGTTAGGTCTGTCCGCTGCCTGCGCTATGCGCGTGCCGTAACAAGAGCTTTGCTCGTCGGACGGCCTGCGCTCTACGCGCGCCGGAGCGCCAAAAAGGCGGCCCGCCGGACGGCCTGTCCCCGCCGCGCGTCTTTGGCGCGCGGCGGGAGAGCCGGGCTCAGCTGGCGGCCGTTTCCCCGGTGGCGGGGGTGGGCTGGGTCTCGGCGGCGGTTTCCGCCTTCTCCACTTCCTCGAGCCTGGCGGCCTTGCCGGACAGGTTGCGGAGGTAGTAGATCTTGGAGCGGCGCACCTTGCCGGTCTTCACGACCTCGATCTTGTCGATGCGGGGCGAGTGCAGGGGGAAGACCCTCTCCACGCCCACGCCATAGGAGATCTTGCGCACGGTGAAGCTGGCCGAGATGCCGCTGCCGCGGCGGGAGATCACTACGCCGTCGAAGATCTGGATGCGCTCGCTGTCGCCTTCCACGACCTTGGTGTGCACTTTCACGGTGTCACCGGGCTGGAAATCGAATTTCTCGTTCTTGATGCCCAGGTGTTTAGCGATATCTTTCATACTGCCTCCTAATTTTTGGACCAAATCTGTTTCTTCCTGCCGCCGGCTTTCCGCGCCGGCCCCTTCTTCTCCGGAGCCAGGTCCGGCCTGGCCTTCCCGGTAAGAGCCTCCGCCTGCGACCTGCGCCACTCGGCTATCAGCCTGTGGTTGCCGCTGACCAGAGCCTCCGGCACCTTCTTCCCGCGCCATACGGCGGGGCGGGTATAGTGCGGCGCCTCCAGCAGGCCTTCCGCGAACGTCTCGTTCGCCGTGGCGTCGTCCTTGCGGAGCACGCCAGGGATCAGCCGCGTGACGGCGTCTATCACGGCCACCGCGGCCGGCTCGCCGCCGGTGAGCACGTAATCGCCTATCGAGAGCTCCAGGTCGGCCAGCGGGGTTATCCGCTCGTCGATGCCCTCGTAGTGCCCGCAGATAAAGACCAAGTGCTTCTTCTTCGACAGGGCCTGCGCCAGCTTCTGATCGAAAGGCCGCCCTTTCGGGGTCAGGAGTATGACGTAAGAGTCCTTCTTCCTGACCTTCTTCAGCGCCCTGTACACCGGTTCGGCCATCATGACCATCCCGGTGCCGCCGCCGTAAGGCTTGTCGTCCACGGTGCGGTGGCGGTCCTCCGTGAAATCCCTCGGGTTGGAGAAGCCCAGCTCGAGGAACCCTTCCTGCCTGGCGCGGCCCACTATGCTCTCCGAGAGCGGGGAATCTATCATCCCCGGGAAGAGGGCGACCGCGTCAACGCGCATCCGGTTAATCTATGTCCAGGTAGACTTTCTTGTTCTGCCTGGCGGCGGCGGTCTGCAGCACGGTGCGGATGGCCTTCACCACCCGTCCTTCCTTGCCGATGACCTTGCCGCGGTCCGAGGAGGCCAGCGTCAGCTTGAAGCGGGTGACGTCGCCGTCCTCGTTCACGCCGACCTTGACTTCCTGCGGCTTCTCTACGAGAGAGCCGATGATGTACATTAATGCGTCCTTCATCACGTGGCCCCTTACTACTTCTGCTCGGCGGCGGCCTTGTTGGCGGCCTTGCGCGCGCGAACTATGAGGGAACCCACGGTCTCGGAAGGCTTCGCGCCGTTCTTCACCCAGCGGTCCACCTTTTCGCCGTTGATCGTGACCTTTTCCTTGTCCTTGGCGGCCTTCGGGTTGTAGTGGCCGATCACTTCCAGCGGCTCGCCGTGCGGGCCGCTCGATTTCTCGATCGCCACGATGCGGTAATGCGGCTGGGTCCGCTTGCCTATCCTCTGAAGCCTCAAAACAACTGCCATGTTTTCCTCCTTAAGACTTACGACAAAAAAATCCGCTGCGCGCCGGCCATCGGGCCGGTTTGCGCGAACCACTATTATATTATATTCGAGGGCGCTTTGGGAACCCTAGGAGGCTGTCCGACACAAGGCTTTCATGACGAAATTCGCGATTTTGTTGACGAGCCGAAGCGACGCGAAACGAGCACCCTCCATAGAGGTTGTGAGTTGAACGGCGCAAAGGCGCAGGCCTGGCCTATGGCCGTGCCGTAACAGGAGCTATGCCTCTTCAGGCGGCCAAAAGCGCGAATTGCAGGCGAAATTGCTTATGTCGGACAGGCTCCTAGCCGATGAGCTTCTTGATATGCTCCAACAGGCGGGGCCATTCGTAGGGCTTGTTCACGTAGGAATCGGCGCCGGCGGCGAAAGAGCTTTCCATCTCGCCCATCAGGCGGTGCCCGGTGAGCATGATGACCTTGATATCCCTGGTGTCGGAGCCGGTCTTTATCAGCTCGCAGAGGGTATTGCCGTCCAGCTTGGGCAGGCCTATATCCAGGATCACTAGGTCGGGCTTCTGTTTCCTGACCGCATCGAGTCCTTCCTCTCCGTCGGCGGCGGTAAGGACCTTATAGCCCAGGCCCTCCAGGCGTATGGAAAGCACCTTAGCCACCAGCGACTCGTCTTCCACGATAAGTATCTTTTTGGCCATCAGAGCTTCCTGAGCCGCTTCAGCAGGCCGGCCGGGGATTTGGAGGAGAACAGCGCGCTGCCTATGACGAGAGAATCGGCGCCTGCGGCCACGGCGCCCGGCGCGGTATCCGCGTTGATGCCGCCGTCCACCTGCAGCCAGACCCGGCGGCCGGAGGCGGCTATTGCTTTCCTGGCGGCGCTCACTTTGGGCATCATATCGGCCATGAAGGACTGGCCTCCGAAGCCGGGCTCCACCGTCATAATAAGGACCAGGTCCAGCAGCGCCAGGTGCGGCAGCAGCCGGGAGAAAGGGGTCTTGGGGCGGAGCGACATGCCTGCCTTGAGGCCGAGGGCCTTGATCTTCCTGAGGCAGGCCGCGGCGCCGCGCGCTTCGGCATGGATCGTGATGAGCGACGAGCCCGCCTTCGCGAAAGGCGCTATGAACATGCCCGGGTCCTCGACCATCAGATGCGAATCCACCGGCAGGCCGCCGGCGCGGGCGACGGCCGGCAGCAGGCCGGGGCCGAAGCTGATATTGGGGACGAAATGCCCGTCCATCACGTCGAAGTGCATCCAGTCGGAAAGGGCCTTCACCGGGGCCAGGCTGTTCTTCAGACAGGTGAAGTCGGCGGAAAGCACGGACGGGGCCAGCGAGACGCGTCCTTCTGGGAGAGGGAAGGAGCGGCTCATTTTACCGGTCTTTCCTCCACCAGGATGCCGTCGACGAAGATGCGTATCTTCCCCGCGCCGGCGCAAGGCACGGACAGGTCTATCTTGGAGCCCGGATCGCGCAGGCCGTTGAAGAGCTCCCTGTCGCCGCTCTTGCCTATCGCTACCACGCGGATATGGCGCTGCGAACCGCTCTGCAGGACATCGTAGTGAACGCGGCACTCGTTGCCGGAGGAGGCGTCGCCCTTGCGGGAACTTACGGTGAGCGTGACCTTGGAATCGGGGGAGACCACGGTGTCCGGCTGCGGGTCCTGGTCTATCACGGTACCGCCCTGGAACAGCGAACCCGGGTCCTCCTTGATGTTAAGCGCGACGTTGTTCTGCGAGGCCCACTGCTGCGCCTCGTCGCTGCGCTTCTGGCGGAAGTCGGGCATCATCACTATGCCCGCCGGGGGGGCGCCGGCCGAGACGGCCACCTGGACCATCGTGTTCTTGGAGACGCTGAGCTCCGGCTTCGGGTCCTGCGACAGCACGGTGCCCTTCTCGGCCTTCAGCGAGTAGGACTCGCTGACCTCGCCGAGCACCAGCTGGCGCTGGCGCAGCAGCAGCTCGGCGTTGCGCAGCGGCAGGCCTATCAGATTGGGGGTAAAAACGGACTCTCCGCCCTGGCTGAACACCACGCGGACTATCTTGCCCTCGCGGACGGTGGCGCCAGCCTCAGGAGTCTGCCGCAGCACGGTGCCTATCGGGACGGTCTCGTTGAATTCGTAGCCTTCGATCTTCATCGCCAGGTTCATCTCGGAGAGAGCCTGCAGGGCGTTGACGGAGGACTTGCCGGCGATGTCGGGGACCATAACCTCCTTGCGGTTATGGATCACCGTCTCCATCGTCCAGGAGAAGAGGGCGTAGGTCAGGATGAAGAGGGCCAGCCCGACGCCGCCGACGCGGAGGACGAAGCCGGGACTGATTATCCGCTCGTCGGAGTTAGAGAAGTGTTTTTGCCAGAATTCTTTAAAACCCACGGTGTCTCTCCTTGAGGATCGGGAACGGTCAGAGCAGCCTGTCCCCCGGCTTGAGGCGCAGTCCGTTGAGAAAATCCGCCGCGGGCATGGCCTTCTTCCCTTCGGGCTTCAGCGTCCTCAGCAGGAGCCCTCCGACGCCACATTTTACAACAAAGCCGCCGCCGGGCTCAACGGACAGGACGGTTCCGGGCGCGGAGCCGGCGGCCTCGCCGGCCGGCAGCGCGGCCGACAGCACCTGCACCGCGGCGCGCCGGCCTCCGTGCTCCACGTAGAAACGGGGCACGGGCCCGCAGGACAGGCCGCGCACGCGGCCGAGCAGGTCCCGGGCGGGCCGGGAGAGGTCCAGCACGGCGTCTTCCGGCATAAGCTTCGGCGCCGAGGAGGGTTCTCCCGTCTGCGGCTCGCGGAGTATCCTGCCTTCCGCCACCCGCGCCAGCGCCTCGCCGAGAAGCGCCTCTCCGGCCGAGGTAAGGCGGCTGAAAAGCGAGGCCGCGTCGTCGTCCGGCAGCACCTTCTCCTCCCGGCGCAGGAATACGGGACCGGTGTCCATGCCCTTGTCCAGCCAGAAGAGAGTGACCCCGGTCACGGACTCCCCGTTGATCAGGGCCCACTGCACAGGGGCCGCGCCGCGGTACTTGGGCAGAAGGGAAAAATGCACGTTCAGGAAGCCGTAGCGCGCCAGCGCCAGGGTCTCCTCCGGGATCAGCCGGCCGTAGGCAACGACAACTCCCAGGTCAGGGCGCACCTTTTCTACGAGCTCGTGAAGTTCACGGCGGGAAGCCGGCTTGAAGACCGGGATAGCCAGCTCGTCGGCCGCGGAGCACACCGGGGAGGAGCACATCCGCAGGCCGCGCCCGACCGGTCTGTCCGGCTGCGATACCGCTCCCGCGACATCGTGCCCGGAAGCCGCCGCGCGCCTCAGGAAGGCGCAGGCGATCTCCGGAGTGCCGAGGAACAGTATCTTCAGCTTCACAGCGCTTCGGGCTTCATCTTGCTCTCGTCTATCTTTTTCCAGCGGGCCTTCAGCTTCATCAG
>JAKAMO010000129.1 GCA_021812825.1 bacterium
GGACATAGTTTCGGAAGAGCTCAGAAGAGGTCCTTCACCCAGCGCCAGAACTTCTTCTGCACGTTGCCGCCGCGGACCGGCGCGGAGACGTCGGCGGTCCAGTTCTTCAGGTAGGGATAGCAGACCAGGCCGAGCGCCCCGGCGTATTCCTGCGTCATGTACTCCTCGGGGCACTGCAGGATCTCCTGGGCCGGCAGGCCGAGCCTGGACTGGTTCAGGTCCAGCATCACCTCGGCCGCCTCGGGCATGCCCCTGAGCAGCGAGGCGCCGCCGGTCAGTATGGCACCGCCGGGCAGGTCGGGATAGCTGGAGGACTGCACCGCCTGGCTCACCTTCTCGAAGATCTCCTCGGCGCGGGGCTGGATGTAGTCCAGCAGCTCGCGCGGCTTGACCTCCTTCTTGGTGCGGCCGTCGAGCTTGGTTATAACGATCGGCTTGTCGTCCTCGAGTATCTTCGAGAGGACCGCGCCGTGGCGCTCCTTGATCTCCTGGGCCGACTCGATCTTGGTGCCCAGGCCGTAAGCGATGTCGCGGGTGATGCTGTCCCCGCCCAGCGGGATCTCCCTGGAAAAGTGGATGCCGCCCTCGGAGTAGACGGCTATGGAGGTGGTCTGGCCGCCCGCGTCGATCAGGATGCAGCCGAGCTCCTTCTCCTCCTCGGAGACCACGAGCTCGCCCACCGCCAGCAGCGTGTAGATCGGCGCCACCACGCGGAAGCCGCCCTTCGAGACCGACTTGACCAGGTTGTTGATGGCGGGGCTGGAGGCGGTGATGATGTGCACGCCCACCTCTAGCAGCGCCCCTTCCATGCCGATAGGGTTGGGCACGCCGCGCTGCCGGTCGAGCGAGAACCCCTGCGGTATCACGTGCAGTATCTCGCGGTCCGGGGAGAGCTGGAAAGCCTTGGCGGTCTCGATGACGCTGGAGACGTCCTCGCTGGTTATCTCCTTGTCGGTCCTGGCGATATTGTAGGCGCCCTTGCTGTCGAAAGCCTGGATATGCGCGCCGCGCACGCCCAGATAGACCTCGCCTACCACCTCGTTGGCCTTGCTCTCGGCCGCGTCCATCACCCGCTCGACCGCGCTGGCGGCCTCCTCGATATTCACCACGACGCCGCCCTTCAGGCCGCGGCAGGGCACGGAGGCCGCCGCCAGGACCTTCAGCTTGTTGTGCTCGTCGTCGCGCTCGGCTATAACGCAGGTTACTTTGCCGGAGCCCATGTCAAGCCCGGCGATGATCTCGGATTTTCCCATACGATGCTCCCTGCAACCGCTATTCTGACGCAGGCGCCGGCGGAGGCCGGCCGTTCAGGACTTCTTTCCCGACTTCACTGCGGAAACGAAAATTTTCCCCTCCTGGAAGTTCCTCAGGTCCGCGCGCAGCGGACCGCGGCTCTTGGAGAGGGCGACCTTCATCACTTCGTTCAATCTTAATATTTTTAACTTGGTGAATTCAAATCCGCCCCACAGCACCTCGGAGCCGTCCTCCAGCGACAGCGTGCAGTCCCAGGAGCGGCCGTCGCAGCGAAGGGAGGCCGGGGCGGAGTAGAGCAGGCCGGAAAGAGGGACGAAAGCGGACAGGAAAGAGGCCAGCTCCGGCGCCTTGCCGGGGGCATGGGATAGTTCGACCGGGAAGGCCGGCGGCTGTCCACCCGAAAGGTCCTCCCGAACCATCCTGCCGGTCACACCCAGGTAGGCGGTGGTCCCGTCGGCCAGGATGGGCGCGACGGTCTTCTCCGGCACCGCGCTGACGCTTACGCGCCCGGTGATGAAATTCCTGAATATCCGGACCTCCGCGATGCCGGGATGCAGCTGGCGGATGCGGCCGGAGAGGTCCGCAGCCTCCCTCCCCGTGAGGGTGCCGGAAGCGGCATCGGAAACGAGCTCTTTGATGGAAGGATACGCTTCGGATGAGGGGCAGAGGATCTCGAACGACTTGGGCTTGAACGCGAAAAAGCGGCCGTTGAAGAGCCTGCCTGACTGCCTTACGGCGGCGGCCGAGCCCCAGGCCAGCAGCAGCAGTCCCAGCACGGTGCCGGCGGCAACCCCGCCTCGCCTCAAAAGCCTGTTTCTGACCTTGCCGCGCACGCGGACCCTGAACCTGCGCTTTGTCGCCATCGCGCTATATTATAGCCCTAATTTTTGCCACAAGCAAAAATTATCCGCAGGACGGCCGAGCCGGCGCTGTGCGCCGCGCGCAGGCCGCTTGATGGCCATAGGCCCTGTTGCGGCACGCGCATAGCGCAGGCCGGGGCGTATCCCCGGCGCAGCCGGCCGGAGCTTCGCGACGGAAGCGGAGCGCAGGATAGCCCTAATTTTTGCCACAAGCAAAAATTACCCGCTGAGGACTTGGGCGGACGGTCTCCGGCGGCCGCATTATTTGCTATAATTCCTTGGCAGCATGGAGTAAGGCGCCCGTAGCTCAGTGGTAGAGCATCCGCCTTTTAAGCGGGTGGCCGCGCGTTCGAATCGCGCCGGGCGCACTCCAATGCGCAGAAGCCTCTGCCGCGGCCCGCGGAAGCCTCCCGCCACCATGGGCATACGTACCAAGCTGATAATATTCCTCCTGGCCCTCCTGACCGGCATCTCCGGGCTTACGGCCTTCCTGTTCATCAAGAGCGAGCTGGCGTCCATCTCGTCCAACAGCCAGCGCAAGAACATGCAGATACTCCTGGCGCTGTCCGAGGTCTGCCAGGAGATGCGCGGCACTCCGGGGAAGTCCTCGGCGTACAGGTATTTCAAGACCTTCCTGAAGACGCCGGAGATCATCCGCGTCTCCTGCGAGGCGGCCGGCGGCAGGGTGTTCATGAAGGACGACTACTATTCGCCGGCCCCGGAGCCGTCGCAGCGTTACTTCAAGACCTTCCCCCCTCCCAGGATCGGCACATGGGAGACCCATGTGGAGAACGGGGTCGAGGTGCTCAAGGCGTCCCTGGGGTCGCGCGTACAGAACGCCAGCATAACGACCCGCGTGGACTTCTCCACCAGGCTGATCTATCAGGAGATGGAGTCCTCGCTGCGCCAGTCCTCCGCCAACTTCTTCATAATCCTCGCCCTCTCTTTCGCGATAGGCTGCATAGGCGTGCTTATCATCACAAGGGCCGTCGCCGACCCTATAAAGGCCATGGCCGAAGCGGCCCGCAGCATAGGCTCCGGCAGGCTGGACCACGAGATCCCGGTGACCGGCAGGGACGAGATGGCGCGCCTGGCGTCCGAGTTCAACGAGATGGCCCGGAAACTGCGCGAATCCGACGAGATACGCCGCGACTTCGTCTCCAGCATAACGCACGACCTCCGCTCGCCGGTGACAGGCATCGAGCTCTGCTCCGACCTCATCCTGAAGCTGGCCGAGAAGCGCGAGTACGACAGGATACCCGAGCAGGTCGTCTCGATAAACGAGCATTCCCAGCGTCTGAACCGTTTCATCGACTCGATGCTGGAGGTCTCCAGGATAGAGTCCGGCGAGATGAAGCTGGACATCAAGCCGGTGAACCTGGAGGAGCTCGCCGACAGGGCGGTGCGCGCTTTCAGGGCCTACGCCGCGCAGAAAGGCATAAAGCTGGAACTGGTCATCGCCGACGATCTTCCCGACACGCGCGGGGATCCCGACCGGCTCTACCAGGTGCTGGCGAACATCATAGGCAACGCGGTCAAATTCACCGCCTCCGGTTCCGTCAGCGTCTTCGTCGAGCTCTCGACCGGCGGCCAGAAGGTCAGGGTCTGCGACACCGGCCCCGGGATAGGCGCGCACGAACTCAAGAACATCTTCAGCAAGTATTACCGCATCAGCTCCGGCAAGCGGGAGTATCCCTCGGCCCGGACGGGCACCGGCCTGGGCCTGTATATCGCCAAGTTCATAATCGAGCTGCATGGCGGCAGCATCACGGCGGAGAGCGAGGAAGGCAAGGGCAGCGTCTTCTCCGTGTTCCTGCCTTCGTAGGAGAACGCCATGCGCGCCAAACAGACCATACTGGTCATAGACGACGAACCGTCCCTCCTGAAATCCGTCAAGGAACGGCTGGAGATGGAGAATTACAACGTGCTGACCAGCCAGACCGCCGAGCAGGCCCTGCAGACCCTTTCCAGGTTCACCCCCGACCTGATGGTGGTGGACCTGCGGCTTCCCGGCATGAGCGGACTGGATCTCTGCCGCCGCGTCCGCGCCTCGGACGGCCCGTCCCGGCTTACCCCTATAATCTTCCTCACCACCGACCGCAGCGAGGTGAACAAGGTGCTGGGCCTGGAGCTGGGCGGCGACGACTACATGACCAAGCCCTTCAGCCCGGCCGAGTTCGTGGCCAGGGTCAAGGCCCTGATACGCCGAAGCCTTTCGTCGGACGAGCGGGAGCAGGAGGAGACGCTCGCCTCCGGACCGCTGACGATAAGCCACGCCAGGCACGAAGCCGCCGTAGGGAGCCGCCGCCTGGAGCTCTCCCCGAAGGAGTTCGAGATCCTCTACCTCCTGGTCAGGAAGAGCGGCAGAGTGATGACGCGCCAGTTCCTGATGGAACGCATCTGGGGACGGCCTTACGCCAACACCAGCCGCGTGATAGACACGCATATCAAGAACATCCGCAAGAGCCTGGGCGAGCTGCAGGACTGTCTGCTCACGATAGAAGGCCTGGGCTATAAATGGGAGCCCCGGCAGTAACGGCCGGCCGCAATCTTCACACAATCTTCACATTAAAAACACCCCTGCGCCTCTTCAGTATGCTATACTTTAACTCGACAAGATGTATATAACGGGGTAAGAAACCGAGAGGAGAGGTAAACCGATATGAACAGGATTAGAAGGGGTTTTACGCTGATAGAGCTGCTGGTGGTCGTGCTGATCATCGGTATCCTGGCGTCCATCGCCATCCCGCAGTACTTCAAGGTCGTCGAGAAGTCCCGCATCGCGGAAGCGATGTCGCTGGTAGCGGCGATCAAGTCCGCAGAAGAGCGGTACCTGGCGCGCGGCGGCACCTACACCACCGACTTCAAGAAGCTGGACATCACCTATCCTAACATGACCGCCTCCGCGATCACGACCAAGTTCTTCTCGGCCGCGATAGCCGACGCCTCGGACTCCAACGGCCCCGGCTACACGCTGACCGTCACCCGTCAGACCACGAACTCCAGCGTGGCCGCCCGCTACGGCACCTATGCGCTGACCTGCTCGGTGCCCAACGCGCCGGCCGTAACTTCGGCCAAGCAGGAAGTCAAGGACGAGCTCCTGGACTAACGGCCGGTAAGGCGATAAAAAAACCCCGCTCCGGCGGGGTTTTTTTATCGTTCCTCCCTAACTTTAGGCTAGCCTGCCGCCAGTTCCCCCCTGCCCGCTTCGAACACCACTCCCAGCCCGTCCCTTGCGAACCAGAGGCGGCCGTTGTGCCAGCTGAAGGCCGAGAGTGGATAGCCGGGGCGTGCGGTCTTGAGCGTGAAGACCTTGTCCAGCGTCAGGGTGTCGTCGAGCTTATGCCTGTATATCTTCCCGGTGGAAGAAACGGCGGTCCACAGGTATTTCCCGTCCTTGAAGATCTGGTCCGGCTTCTCCGGCAGCCTGAACGACACCGAGGGCGTCAGCTCCGAGTCGGGGCGGCGCAGCACGGCGTTGCCTTCGCTGTCGCAGGTCCAGAGGTATTCGCCGTCGTAGAAGAGCGCGCTGACCTTGCCCGGCGCGGGAAAACTGCGCACCAGCGGCAGACCGGGTTCCAGCTTGCGCTGCTCGATCACCTTCTTCCAGGAATCCGCGACGTACAGATAGCCCCCGGCGGACGCCAGCCCGCTGATGTGCGTCTTTTCCAGCGGGAAGGTGCGCTCCAGGCGGAGGCCGTCCCTGGAAGAGGAGTAGAGATATACCGCCTGGGTGAGCCAGTCGCCGGCGTATAACTTGTCGCCGCCGGTCCAGACCAGCGCCGAGATATTGGCGGCGACCCCCGGGTATTCGCGGTAATACGAGGCGCTGCCGGAAACGGAACGGTATATGCCGAAAAGCAGCGCCGCGGCGACCAGCGCCCCCGCGAACAGCCAGGAACCCTTTCCGCCGGAAGGAGCGACCGAGGCCGGCGCCGGGACGGGCGCCGGGGCCGGCTGCACGGCCGGCCTGGCCGGAACGGCCAGCCCGCCGCTGGAGGAGGTTGCCGGAGCGGTAGCAAGGCGGCGGTTTCCGGTCACCGGTTTCATGCGGGGGCAGGCGTGTGCGGGGCCCTTTTCCGCGCCCGGCTGGCTGTATGAGATCGACTGGGAGGGTTGGCCGGTGCGGCTGCTGCTGGACCGGGGAAAGACGCGGCTGGTGGCGGC
>JAKAMO010000130.1 GCA_021812825.1 bacterium
CTCTCGGGCGGCATGTACAAGAAGCTCGGGCTGATGTGCGCGCTGCTGCAGTCCCCGGCGGCGCTGCTGCTCGACGAACCCACCAACGGCGTGGACCCCATCAGCCGCCGCGAGTTCTGGGAGCTGCTCTACGGGCTGGCGGAGCGGAAGATACTGATAGTGGTCTCCACGGCGTACATGGACGAGGCCGAGCGCTGTTCCCGCGTGCACCTGCTGGAATCGGGCCGCCTGCTGGCTTCCGGCGAGCCCCGGACCGTGCTGAGGGAGGCCGGCGCCTCCAGCTTCGAGGAGATATTCATAAAGGGGGCGGCGAGATGAGCTCCTGCGCCCTCGAGGTAAAGGGCCTCTCCATAAAGTTCGGCGACTTCACCGCCGTGGACCATGTCTCCTTCTGCGTCAACAAGGGGGAGATCTTCGGCTTCCTCGGGGCCAACGGAGCCGGCAAGACCACCACGATACGCATGCTCTGCGGCCTGCTGGTCCCCACCTCGGGTGCGGCCACTGTGGGCGGCCTGGATTTTTCCGACGGAGGCAGGGCGATAAAAGGCATCGTGGGCTACATGTCCCAGAAGTTCACCCTCTACAACGACCTCACTGTCGGGGAGAACCTGGACTTCGCTGCCGGCCTGCGGAAACTGGACACCGCCTACGCCCGCAAGCGCAGGAAAGAGCTCTTCGAGCTGACGGGCTTCGACAGGCCGCTCTCGACCATGGTCCGCTCGCTGCCCGGCGGCATAAAACAGGAGCTGGCGCTGGCCGCGGCCATGCTGCACGACCCCGAGATAGTGTTTCTCGACGAGCCGACCTCCGGAGTGGCCCCGGTCGCGCGCGCCAGGTTCTGGGCGCTGATACGCAAGGTCACCGCGCTCGGCAAGACGGTGATAGTGACCACGCATTACATGGACGAGGCGGAGCAGTGCGGCCGCATAGCCCTGATGCGCACCGGCAGGCTGATAGCGCTGGGCTCGCCGGACGAGCTCAAGGCTTCCGCGTTCCCCGGGCCGATGGCGGAGCTGGACTTCAACGGGCCGGCCCCCGAAGGCTTCCTGCGCGGGCTGAAGGACGCGCGCGGCCTGCTGGAGCTGTCGCCGCACGGCATGCGCTGGCACGCCGCGTTCGCTGATACCGTCTCAATGGAGGAGGCCCTGGCGGGCCTGCCCGCCGGCGTTTCCCGCAGGGCGATAAAGCCTTCCCTCGAGGATGTGTTCATACGGCTGGTGGAGGGGAGGGAGCGATGAGCGCTTTCAACGTCCACAGGGCCTGGTCGGTCGCGCGCAAGGAGGTCATGCACGTCCTGCGCGACCCGTTCACTCTCGCCCTGGCGCTGGGGCTGCCGGTGATGCTGGTCACTTTCTTCGGCTACGCTATAGATTTCGAGGTGAAGAACCTCTCGCTCGCGGTCTCCGACCGGGACAACGGCCCGGCCGCGCGCCGCCTGCAGGAGATCTTCTCCGCCTCCGGCTATTTCCGGCTGACGCCGTCGGCGGACCCCGTGGAGATGCTGGACTCCGGCGAAGCGGCCGCTGCGCTTTTCATCAAGCCGGGCTTCTCCAGGGACCTCGGCTCCGGCAAGCCCGCCGGGGCGCAGTTCGTCATAGACGGCAGCGACAACTCGAAAGCCGCGGTGATGATGGGCTACCTGCCCGGCATACAGACGGCCGCCTCCGCCCGCCTCGCCGGCGCGCGCCCCGCTGCGCCTTTGAGCCTCGAAACCAGGTTCCTCTACAATCCCGAGCTCAACAGCCGCTGGTTCACCATACCGGGCCTGGCCGCTATAATCATAGGACTGCTGGCCATCCTTCTCACCGCGCTTACGGTGGCCAGGGAATGGGAGAACGGCTCCATGGAACTGCTGCTCTCCACGCCGGTGCGCCCTATGGAGATAATCATCGGGAAGCTGGCGCCGTACGGCCTGTTGGTGCTGATCGGCGTCTTCTTCGTCTACCTCGCCTCGCGGCTGGTGTTCGGCGTGCCGTTCGCCGGTTCCCATCTGTTGTTCCTGCTGGCCTGCGTGCTGTTCATAGTGGCCGCGCTGTCGCAGGGACTGTTCATCTCGGTGGCGACCCGCCAGCAGCAGGTGGCCATGCAGTTCTCCATGATAACGGGGCTGCTCCCCAGCATGCTGCTGTCCGGCTTTATCTTCCCCGTGGAGAGCATGCCGGCCTTTTTCAGGTATTTCACTATGATACTGCCGCCGCGCTGGTTCATGGCGGCCGCGCGCGGGATCTATCTTAAAGGCGCCGGGCTTAGGGAGCTCGCCGTGCCTTTCCTCGCGCTCACCGTTCTCAGCCTGCTGCTGCTGACGCTGGCGTTGGAAAAGTTCAAGACGGACCTGGAACCATGATGACCCCGACGCTGAGGGCGTTCATAAAGAAGGAGCTGCGGCAGACGCTGCGCGACGTGCGCATGCGCGCGCTGCTGTTCGGCGCCCCGGTCATACAGATGACCGTCTTCGGCCTGGCTCTCTCCACGGAGATAAAGAACATAAAGCTGGCAGTCTTCAGCCGGCCCGGCGACGCCGCCTGCGAAAGGCTGGCGGAAGGCTTTTACTCCTCCGGCTGGTTCAAACCGGCCTCCTTCTCGCCTTCGGAGGACCCTTACGAGCTGATAACCTCCGGCCGGGTCGACGCGGTGCTGATAACGCCTAAGGACGGGCTGGGCCGGGCCGCGGCCAGGGGGGCGGGAAAGCTGCAGCTGCTGGTGGACGCCTCGAACGCCACGAAGGGCAGGGTGATAGAGGCTTATTCCCGTAATATCCTGGCGGCTTTCCTCAGGCGGGAATACGGGGCGGGGCCTCCGTCTCCTCTTTCCTTCGACGTGCGCGTGCTCTACAACCCGGCCATGGAGTCCGCGCTGTTCCTGGTGCCCGGAGTGATGAGCATGGTCATCTGCCTGATAACGATAATCCTGACGGCCATGTCGCTGACGCGCGAGCGCGAGATGGGCACCTTCGAGACCATAGTCTCGGCCCCGTTGACCAACGCCGAGATCCTGATCGGCAAGACGCTGCCGTTCATCCTGCTCGGACTCGTCGTGGCCGCGCTGGTGATGACGGCGGCCTGGCTGGTCTTCGGCGTGCCGGTGCGCGGGCCGCTCTGGCAGTTCGCCGCCGCGGCGTTCGTCTTCGTGATAACCACGGTCAGCATAGGTACCTCCATCTCCTCGATAGCGCGCAGCCAGCAGCAGTCGATGCTGGGCGGCTTCATGTTCCTGTTCCCGGCCATCCTGATGAGCGGCATCATGTACCCGGTGGAGAACATGCCGCCGGCCATAATAGCCGCGGCCTACCTGGACCCGCTGATGTATTTCATGCGGCTGCTGCGCAATATCATGCTGAAAGGCGGGGACATGCACGTGTTCCTCGCGAACATTGGGGCGCTGGCCCTGATGGCGGCCGCGGCCGCGGGGCTGGCCTACAACAGATTCAGACAGACGCTGAACTAGGAGGCGGTATGAAAAGGATCGAAAAAAAGGAAGACGTGACAGGCCGGACCCTGAAGGCGAAGGACCTGGTCGCCTACGACAAGGACGCGGTGGTGAGCCGGACCATTATCCAGAAGCAGATGGGCACAGTGACCATCTTCTCCTTCGACAAGGGCCAGGGGCTTTCCGAGCATACCGCTCCGTTCGACGCGATGGTGGAGATTCTGGACGGCGAGGCCGAGATACTGATAGACCGCAAGCCGCACAGGGTCAAGGCCGGCGAGTTCATCATCATGCCGGCCCGCAGGCCGCACGCGCTGAAGGCCGCCAAGCGCTTCAAGATGGCGCTGATAATGATAAAGGCGTAAGGAGGACCTATGGGCGGACGACCTGACAGAAAAAGGGCGCTGAAGGAGATACTGGGCGAGCTGCACAAGGGGCTGCCGCTCGAGGAGGCGAAGAAGCGCTTCGAGGCGGAGATAGGCCCCGTCACGTCGCAGGAGATCTTCGACCTGGAACAGTCGCTGCTGGCCGACGGCGTCACTCCGGACGAGATAAAGCGCTTCTGCAACGTGCACGCGCTGCTGTTCGACGGGGCGCTGGAGAAGAACATGGCCGACCCGGAGTCGCCGGCCCACCCGGTGGCGCTGTTCAAGGCGGAGAACGCCGAGATCAGGAAGCGCGTCGAGGCGGGCAAGGCGCTGCTTCCCGGCATTAAGGCGGGCGGGGACACGGCCGGCCTGAGGAGCGTAGTGGAAGAACTGCGGGCGGTCATTAAACATTACGAGCGCAAGGAGCACCTGTTGTTCCCGTACCTGGAGAAGGCCGGCTTCTACGGGCCCTCCAAGGTGATGTGGGGCAAGCACGACGAGGTCCGGGAGATGTTCAAAAAAGCGTCCTCGGCCTCCCCGGCGGACTTCCCGGCCGCGGCGCTGGCGCTGCTGGAGGAGATAGACGCGATGATCTTCAAGGAGGAGAACATCCTTTTCCCGACCTCCCTCGAGAAGCTGAAGGCCTCCGACTGGGCCGAGATCTTCCGCGAGAGCGCGCAGACCGGCTACGTCTTCATCCCGCCGCCGGCGGGAACGATGGAGGCGCTGGACATAGCCCAGAATACCGCCTCTATCGCGGGGGCCGCGGTAAGCCTGCCGAGCGGCAGCCTGTCCCTGGGGGAGCTGACCTCCCTGCTCAACACGCTGCCGGTGGACCTTACCTTCGTGGACGCGGACGACACCGTGCGGTATTTCTCCGAGGGCTCTGACAGGATCTTCCTGCGGGCCCGGTCGGTGATAGGGCGAAAGGTGCAGAACTGCCACCCGCCGAAGAGCCTGGCCGCCGTCGAGAAGATACTTAACGGCTTCCGGACCGGCACGAAGAACTTCGAGGAGTTCTGGATAAACATGAAGGGCAGGGTGATACACATACGCTACTTCGCGCTGCGCGGCGAAGGAGGGAAATACCTGGGTTCCCTGGAAGTGACGCAGGATATAACGGAGCTGCAGAAGATAAAAGGCGAAAAAAGGCTGGTGGACTGATATGGCCGCAAAGATCGTGGACCTGGACAGGACGCTGTACGACCTCACCTCGGATTACCCCGAGCTGATAGACATACTTTTCGAGCTCGGCTTCATGGGGGTGAAGAACCCCGTGATGAGGGAGAGCCACGGCCGGCAGATGACCGTGCGGGCCGGCTGCGGGCACCTGGGCATAGACCTGGGCGAGGTGAAGGCCTCCCTGGAGGCGAAGGGCTTCAAGGTCAAGGCCTGACGTCCCGCGGGAGGGCGGCCGCCGGGTATTTTTATACAATAGTACTCCCGTGTCCATACTGCTCAGCTGCCGCGAACTTTCAAAGGCCTTCGGGCCCAGGCCCCTTTTCGAGGGGCTCTCGTTCGGCCTTTTCGAGGGCGAGCGCACCGGGCTGATAGGCCCCAACGGCACCGGTAAATCCACGCTGCTGAGGATTTTGGCCGGCCTCGAGACGCCGGATTCCGGCGAGCTCGCTCCCCGGCGCGGCCTGCGCGTGGGCTACCTCGCCCAGCGCGACCGCGTGGAGGACCTCCCTGCCGGCACTACCGTAAAAGAGCATCTCTCGGCCGCGCTGCGGGACCTGGGCTTGCAGGACTACGAGATCGAGACCCGCGTGGCCGCCGGCATGGCCCGGGCCGGCTTCTCGGAGCCCGGCAAGGAGGCCGCCGCGCTCTCCGGCGGCTGGCGCAAGCGCCTGGCCATACTGGCCGAGACGCTGCGCGAGCCGGACCTGCTGCTGCTCGACGAGCCCACCAACCACCTGGACCTGGAGGGGGTGCTCTGGCTGGAGCGGTTCCTCGACGGCGTGAAGTTCTCCTTCCTCGTCGTCACGCACGACCGCCGCTTCCTCGAGCGGGTCTGCAACCGCCTGATAGAGCTGGACCGCCGCTACCCCCAGGGCCACCTGTCCAGCGCCGGCAACTACAGCAGGTTCCTGGAGAACCGCGAGATCTTCCTGGACGCGCAGGCCTCGCGCGAGGACTCGCTGCGCAACATAGTGCGCGGCGAGATAGAGTGGCTGCGTAAAGGACCCAAGGCCCGCACCACCAAGCAGAAGGCCCGGATAGACCGCGCCGGCCGCCTGATGCAGGACCTTTCCGAACTGGAATACCGCAACGCGCAGGGCCGCGCCACCGTGATAGATTTCCTCGCCGGTGACAGGCAGGCCAACCGCCTGGTGGACGCGAGGGGCGTTTCCAAGACTCTCGGCGGCAGGAAGCTTTTCCAAGGACTGGACCTGGCGCTGCGGCCCGGCGACA
>JAKAMO010000131.1 GCA_021812825.1 bacterium
TCCGATCTGTGGGTGCCGTAGCTCCTGGAGGCCAGCGAGGCTATCCAGACCGAGAACGGCAGGAAGGCCAGACAGAACATGGCGAAGGTCCGCCCCTCGGGGAGGAAGGGGACCAGCGCCAGCGCCAGCAGCGAGCCGGCCATGCCCGAGCCGGTGAACTTCTTGAAACCAGTGATGCGGGCCGGTATGTAGCTGACGAAACCGCCGCTGGCGAGGAATCTGGCAGCGAAGTCAGAGGGCCGCATCAGGGCTGCTTCGTCCTGTGCGTCCAGGATTTGTACAGCAGGAGGCGGTGTTTGTAGAGGTAGATAGCGCCGCTTATAACGGTGAAGAAAGCGGTGGAGACCGTGAGCCACCAGGTTATCGGCTTCGCCAGTTTCACTAAGTCCGCCAGTGGGGCGGGAAGAGGGTGCTTCCTGCCCCAGACTATGAGCACGAGGAGCGCCATTATCGTGAACGACGCGGTCAGCTGGATGGCGGTCTTTATCTTGCCTGCGGCTTCGGCCTTCATCACCTCTCCGTGCAGCGCCGCGAGCACGCGCAGCGTGGAGATGGTCAGTTCGCGCAGCAGAATCAGGAAGACGGCCCACAGCGGCACCGCCAGTTCGCGGATGGAGCCGAAGGCCAGCAGCACCGACATGACCAGGATCTTGTCGGCGAACGGGTCGGCGATGGCCCCGAAATGCGTCGTGGTCTGGGTGCGCCTGGCGATGGCGCCGTCGATGCCGTCGGAGATGCTGGCCACGGTAAGCAGCGACAGCGCCGCCACCTCGGACCAGATCGTCTTGAAGACGATCAGGACGAAGATCGCCAGGCTCAGGGCCATGCGCCCCATCGTTATCCTGTTGGCCAGTGTCATGTCGCTTGTCGTATCCTTGCCTTTAACGGTCCGCCGAAATGTTAATTCTTGAACTCCAGCGTCTCGGTGCCTTTCGGAGGCGTGAACTTGAAGAGCTTGCGGTCTATCTCCCCGTTCTTCGTCACCGACGTCAGCGTGGTGCGGATAACGGTGCCGTCCACGGAGAGTTCCGCGCCGGAGGGGAAGTAGTCGGTGGCGGAGAGGGTAAGCTTCAGCGTGTAGCCGGCACCTGAGCGCGGGGTGAAGGTGACGGTGAACGGCGCTCCGTCCTTCCCCCCCTCCACCCTGGTCTCGTTCTTGGCGGTCAGGGAGGAATAGTTGCCGAAGTCCAGGATGCCGGAGAAGTTCTGGTCCTGGGTCTTTCTCCAGGCCTCCCAGGCGGTCTTCACGACCTGCTTGTCCTCAGGCTTGTAGATCCAGATGTCGGTCTTGTCGGTGACGACCAACTGCCTGGAGGGCTTGATGTGTTCGATCCTGAGGAGGTTGGGTTTCACGTACTGCAGCTTGCCCTCTATGGACTGCTTAAGGCCGGCCTCGGTGAAAGAGACCTGCTGGGTGAAGTCCGCCTCGAGGGAATCCAGCCTGGAGTCCCAGGCCTTCAGCTCCCGTATCGCCTTTTCCTCCGGGGTCTCCGCCGCCGGAGCTGGCTTCTTGTCCGGCGCCGCCGCTGGGGCCGCGGTCTTCGGCTTCTGCTGCTGCTTGGGAGACTTCTTCTGCTGGGCCGCCGCGGGCATGGCCAGGGCGAGCAGCAGTACCGCCGTCGTCATCCTATTCATTTCTCGAGAACTCCTCTGTAGCGGGTTCGTTTTCCTGGGGCTGCTGGGACTGGTGGGAGTTCAGGTGCGATTCTATCTTGTCGAAGAATATCTCCCAGCGGTTGGAGCCTTCCGGCTTGTGGATGAACCCGTTCATCTCCAGTATGCTCAAAATGTTGGTCGCTCGCGCGGAGGAGCCGAAGTGGGCTTTCAGCAGGTCCTGCGAGACGCGGCGGCGTTCCAGCACCAGGCGCAGGGCCGCCAGCATCTCCTCCGAGGAACTGCCCTTGCCGGTCCCGGCCGCCTCCTCGTCCTCCGCGAGAGGCTGGTAGTTGGGCCTGGCCTGGGCCTTCACGAAGTCCGCAACCTTGCGGATCTCCTCCTCGCCGACGAAGGCGCCCTGGATGCGGGAGGGCTTCTGAGCGTCTATGGCGAGATAGAGCAGGTCGCCCTTGCCTATCAGGGCCTCGGCTCCGGGGCTGTCGAGTATGACGCGTGAGTCGGTCTTCGAGGTTACCTGCAACGCGACGCGCGACGGAAGGTTGGCCTTGATCACGCCGGTGATGACGTCCACCGACGGGCGCTGCGTGGCGAGCACCAGGTGGATGCCCACCGCGCGGGCCATCTGGGCGAGGCGCTGTATCGCGTCCTCGACGACGTTGCGGGTCTGCAGCATCAGGTCGGCCAGCTCGTCTATGACGATGACGATGTAATACTCCTGCGGCTGGCCGTTCTCCAGCGCCCATTTATTATAGGAAGTTATGTTCTTGACGCGGGCCTTCTCGAACTTCTTGTAGCGCTTCTCCATAACGCGCGTCATCGCGACCAGCGACTTCGCGGCGTCCTTCGGGTCGGTGATGACAGAGACGCGGTCCGGGGTCTCCTTCGGGTCGTAGAGGTAGGGTATGTCCTCGTAGAAAGTGAGCTCCAGGCGCTTGGGGTCGATGAAGAGGAACTTCACCTCGTCGGGCTTGTTGCGGAACATCAGCGACAGGATCAGCGACTGCATGAACACGCTCTTGCCGCTGGCGGTGGCCCCGGCGACGAGCAGGTGCGGCATGCTCTCGAGGTTGGCCACGGCCACCTTGCCCTCGGCGTAGCGTCCCAGCGCGAACGTCAGCGGCGAGCGCGCGGCGTTGAACTCGGAGCTCTCGAGCAGCTCCCGCAGGCAGACCTTGGCGCGGGTGTTGTTCGGGATCTCGAAGCCGATGGCGGACTTGCCGGGGATAGGGGCGATCACGCGGATAGCGCCGGCGGACTTCATCGCCAGCGCGACGTCGTTGGAAAGGGAGACTATCGAGCTTATCTTCACTCCTGGCGCGGGGGTGACCTCGTAGCGGGTTATCACCGGGCCCGGGTAGACCCCGGAGACGTGGACGTCTACGGCGAAGCTCTTGAACGTGGTCTCCAGCTGCACGCGTGCGGCGTTGATCTCGTTGTCGTCGGGGCCGACCACGGCGGACTGCTTCGACGGGGGCTCGAGCAGGGCGGAATCGGGCAGCTTGAAGTCCTTGAAATAAGGGTCAGACAGCTTGTCCTTGTCGGAATCGGCCTGCTGCGGCTTCGCGGGGGCAGACTTCTGCGGCTTCGGCGCAGCGGCCGCCTCCGCGGCTGCCCGCACCACCTTGGGTTCCGGCGCGGGCTCGGGCTTCGCGGCGGGCGCCGGTTCCGGCTTGCCGCCGCGGTCAATGACCATCGGCGGAGGCTCCGGTATCGGCTTGGCCTCGTAGGCCTCGCCGGAACGTTCCTTGTCCGAGGCTATCTTGAGGCGGGCGTTGAGCTCCCGCTTGGCGGAGAGCCAGTTGCGGTAGTCGTCGGCGGCGGTGGAGGCGATCGCCTTGAAGACCTTGCGCCATGACACCTTGAAGAGGAGCTGGACGCCGGCGAAGAAGAGGACGGCAGCGAACAGGCCGGCGCCGACGCCGCCGAACATGCGGGAGAGGGTCTGCTCCAGGAAGTAGCCCAGCCAGCCGCCGTCGAAATGTTCCGGGCCGAAGCGGGAGCTGAGCAGGCCGATGATGGCGGCCAGAGAGCCGAGTATCAGCAGTATGCCGCCGGTCAGCGTCAGAGCTCCCTTGTGGGGCTTGTTGACGTTGGCCAGTATGGCTATCAGGCCGTAGAGAAGGATGAACGGGAACAGGTACGCGGTATGGCCCAGGAAGGCGTGCAGGCCTCCGGCTATGGTATCGCCGAGGAAGCCGCGCGAGCCGGAGCTCAGCAGCGCCCAGGCCAGCCAGATGTTGAAGGAAAAAGCCCCCAGCCAGTACAGGGCGTAGGAGAAGGCTCCTGCCTTCTTCTTGCCCTGCGAGGCGGCTTTGTTCTTTACGAGGTTGCGCATGATAATACTGTCGGCCGGGGCCGGAACACCGGTACGGCCGGCGCGGGCGTCACCCGCGCTCGGTCAGAAGCACCCGGAAGTTGAGTTCCTTGGGGTAAAGCGTCACCTTTCCCTGCGCCGCCAGCCACCCGAGGGCCAGGTAGAGGGCGGAGCTGGAAAGGTGGAGCTTCAGCTTGAGGTCCCAGGAGGAGGCGTCGCCGCCGGCGGCCTTGAGGGCTTCAAGGAGGTTGCCGGCGGTCTGGTCCAGCGTGTCGGAGAACTTCGCTGAGTCCTGCATATTACCTCTTCACTATGAACAGGTCGCCGTTGGGCTCCACGGGCTTGCCGTTCTCCTGCATCACCTTCAGGACGACGCAGTCGAACTCGGCCTTGATCTCGTTGAAGACCTTCATCGCCTCGATGACGCAGATGACCTGGCCTTCCTTGACGGTGTCGCCTTCCCTGACGTAGGGCGGGCTGGCCGGGCTGGGGGCGCGGTAGAAGATGCCGGACATCGGGGCCTTTATAGGCTCGCCGCCCTGCGGCATGGAGGGCTTGGCCGCCGGCGCTGCGGCGGACCTGGCCACGGCCGGGGCCGCGGCGGCCGCGTGGGCGGCCGGCGCGAAAACTGGTATCGGATGGACGACGTTGTTGTGCTTGCGGACCAGCTTTATGTAGGTGTCGTCCTTGGAGAACTCTATGACCTCCAGTTTGTTGGAGTTCATGAACTGGTAGAACTTCTGTACCTGGTCGAAAGCGGTTTCCTGTGTCTTGGCAGTCTTTTTCATTTAGCCTCCGGTATTTGTCCCCGCCCCCGCGCCTGGCGCGGGGGCGGGGTATCGGTCACTTCTTGGCTCCACCCTGCAGCAGCACGCGGCGGGAGAGGCGGAACTTTCCGTTGTTCTCCATGTCCACGCACTTCACTTCTATCTCCTGGCCCATCTTCAGGACGTCGTCGACGCGGTTGATGCGCTTCGTGTCGACCTCGGAGATGTGCAGCAGGCCTTCCTTGCCGGGCAGGACCTCGACGAAGGCGCCGAAGTCCACTATGGAGACGACGCGGCCCTTGTAGACCTTGCCGACCTCTACTTCCATCGTGAAGTACTCCACCATCTGCTTGGCGGCCTCCAGGCTGGCCTTGTCGACGCTGGAGACGAACACGCTGCCGTCGTCCTCCACCTCGATGTTGGCACCTGTCTTCTCGATGATGCCGCGGATGTTCTTGCCGCCGGGGCCTATGAACGCGCCGATCTTGTCCTTAGGCAGCTGCAGCTTGACGATGCGGGGCGCCCACTCGGAGATGTCCGCGCGGTGCGTCGGGAGGGCCTTCTCCATCAGGTCGAGTATGTGCAGGCGGCTGCGGGTGGCCTGCTCGATGGCCTCCTTCATGATGTTCATCGGGATGCCGGTGGCGAGCTTCACGTCCATCTGGAACGCGGTCACGCCCTTGCGGGTGCCGGTGATCTTGAAGTCCATGTCGCCGTAGTGGTCCTCGAGGCCCGCGATGTCCGAGAGGACCGCGTGCTTCTCGCCGTCGGTGACGAGGCCCATTGCTATGCCGGAGCAGGCGGCCTTGAGCGGCACGCCGGCGTCGAACATAGCCAGGGACCCGCCGCAGACGGTCGCCATCGAGGAGGAACCGTTGGACTCCAGGATGTCGGACACTATGCGGAGGGTGTACGGGAACTGCTCCTCGCTGGGCAGCAGCGGCAGCAGCGCGCGCTTTGCCAGGTGGCCGTGGCCGATCTCGCGGCGGCCGGGACCCCTGTCGGGCTTCACTTCGCCGGTGCTCCAGCTGGGGAAGTTGTAGTGCAGCATGAAGCGGTCGAAGGTCTTGCCCTCGAGCGCGTCCAGCATCTGCTTGTCCTCGGAGGTGCCGAGGGTTACCGTCACCAGGGCCTGGGTCTGGCCGCGCGTGAACACGGCGGAGCCGTGCGTGCGGGGCAGGAAGCCCGGCTCGATGGTGATCTGGCGCACCTCGTCGGTCTTGCGCCCGTCGGTGCGGACCATCGTGGAGAGCGTTATGCCGCGCCAGACGGTGTAGAGGATGTCCTCGAAGACGGTCTTGGCCTGGTAGGTCGCGGTGGCGTCGTCGGCGTACTTCTTCGCCATCTCGGTGTAGGCCTTGACCCGGATCGCCTCGAGCTCCTTCTCCATCGCGTGCTTCTCGGGCTTGGAGGAGAGGATGCGGGTGACTTCGGCGCGCACCATCGAGTCCACTTCGGCCTTGAGTTCGGGCTTTATCGTGGGGGTGGC
>JAKAMO010000132.1 GCA_021812825.1 bacterium
AGGCCTCGAACATCCCGATCACGTCGTGGTAGATCATGCAGTGGCCGTCGCAGCCTGCCCCGCTCCCGATGCTGATGGTCGGCACGGAGAGTCGCTGGGTGATGTATTCCGCCACCTTCGCGGGCAACACCAACTACTCCGGCACTTCCAGCAGCGAGACCCTGACCGTCACGCTGCGCCCCGCCGTGCTGGAGATGGCCGATTACTATCCGCCAGCCGCCAGCACCTTCACGGTCTCGGCCGTGCTCAAGGATTACTCCAGCGGCGCCGTGATACAGGGGAAGACGCTGACCTTCTACTTCATCACGGGGTCATCCCGCACGGTCGCTACGGACGCCCTGGGCTACGGCACGACCAACTACGCGGCCCTTTCCAGCACTGCAAGCTATCCGATATCGGCCTCTTTCCCCGGAGATTCGCTCCATTCCGCCGCCTCCGTAGTCAAAACGGTCTTCCCCGGCAGGCGCAACACCGCGCTTCTGACCTCGGACCTGTTGACCGCGGTGGCCCTGGACTCCTTCACCGTCACGGCCCGCCTGAGCGACTACGACCTGGGCACCTACCTGGGCGGCTACGCCGTCAGTTTCTCGTTCACCGGCTCCACGTACACCCTCAGCGCCCTGACGAATTCCACCGGCATAGCCTCCGCCACCTTCACGGCGCCGGCGTCCACCGGCGCCTACACCTATACCGCGACTTTCGGCGGCACCGCGCTCTACAACGGGACTATTAATACCTCCTCGGTGCTGGTCAACCGCCGCACACCCACCCTCAACCCCAGCGATCTGACCGGGGTGCCGGCCACCAGCACCTTCACCGTTTCCGCCGTTCTGTCGGACGGCGCGCTCACCCTCCCCGCCAGGACGCTGGCCTTCGTCTTCTCCTCCACGCTCAGCGCCGTGACCGACGGCGTCGGAGTCGCCACCTCCGCCTTCGCAGCTCCGCTGAGCACCGGGACCTTCCTGTACAAGGTCACCTTCAACGGCGACGCGCTCTACGACCCGGCCACCGCTTACGCCAGCGTGAGCGTAGTCCTCAAGCCCACCGTGCTCGAGGTGCTGGACGTTCCCGACGCCGTGGTCGGCCTGAAGTTCACCGCAACGGCCAAGCTGCGGGATATAGAGCTGGGCAACGCGCTGGTGATCGCCACGAAGACCATCACCATGACGTTCAGGCCTTTCACGGTCACCTACACCTCCAACGCGGTCACGGAGGGGGGCGTCTCCACCGCCACCTTCGTGGCGCCGCCCAGCACCGGCACCTACAGCTATACGGCCGTGTTCGCCGGGGACGGCATCTACGGCGCCAGCCAGAGCAGCGGCGCCGTGGTCGTCAACCGCCGCCCGGTGCTGTTCAGCCTGGTAACCGACCCCAACCAGCCCTACGCATACCGCGCCAACGCGGTGCAGTCCAGTTTCACCATAACGGCCACCCTCTCCGACGGACAGGTGGCAGGCCTTAACCTGCCGAACCAGACCATCAGGTTCATTTTCCAGAGCTCTACCATGACAGCCGTCACCAATTCGCTCGGCGTAGCCAGCGTAACCTTCCCGTCCCCGGTCTCATCGGGCACATATCACTATTACGGCTACTTCGACGGCGACAACAGCTACAACCCCAACAAGCCGGGGGATTCCGACAAGCTGGTCAGCATAATACCGCGGCCCACCAACATTCTGCCGCGCGACACTCTGACCGGCATCCTGAACTTCGACGGGCAGCCCAACCCCTATTACACTTACTGGAACCCGGGCCTGCAGGCGCGACTCATCGACACCCTCAGCAGCCAGGGTATCCAGGGACTGACGGCCAAGTTCGTCCTCTGGAACTCCACTATAACGGGAGTTACCGACTCCATAGGCACCGCGGCCTCCAGTTCCACCTTCTCGGGCGTCAGCGTCTACGGCACCTACCCCGCCACGGTAAGGTTCGACGGCGACGGCACCTACGACGCCAGCATATTGCCGGGCGGCACCAATACGGCGGACCCGTACACCGCCAAGATAGTAGTGAACCGCAGTCCCGCCTATTTCGATGTGCCGCAGATAACCGAGACCTACCCCGACGCCGACACGGTGATAACCGGCAGCCTGATAGACTGGTGGAACCGGCCCGCCGTGGCCTACCCGGGCAGATTCGTAGGTGATCCCAACGGGGACCTGCGGGGCTATCCCTTCAGGTACCGGGTCTCGACCATACCGTGTCCTGGCGGCAATAATTGCACTGCGTTCAGCTGGACCATAGAGGGATGGGGGAACGTAGGCGCGGGAAATATCGCCACCGCCACGGTCCGCTCTCCCGCCGCGGCCGGAGATTACCCCATAGACTATTACTTCGCCACTACCAACTCCTTCGTGCAGTGGAATCAATCAGTGCCGCAGCGCATACTGCGCGTCGGCCGGCGTCTGACCTATATAATCCCGGACGCGGAGCCGTTCACTTTCGGCGCCCAGAGGCCGGTCAACATCACCGTAAAGCTGGCCGACCTCACGCAGAGCCTGGCCGGTGTCAACGGCAAGAACCTGGACGTGGTCCTGGTGACCACGCAGACCCTCGTCACGGGCTCGGCCGGGCCCGCTGGCAAGGTTACGGCCGCCTTCCCCGGCATGGCCGTAGGCACCTACACCTATATAGCCCGCTTCCCGGACGGCGACCCGGCCTACATGCCGTTCACCAGTTCCGGCACGGTGGTGATAGAGAAGAACGTAACCGCCCTCTCTGCCATGGACGTTCTCAACGTGCCCGCCGGCAACAGTTTCACCGCTAAGGCGACCCTCTCGATAACGGTCGGGACCACCTCGATCCCTATGCAGGGAAAGACCGTCTACTTCGTCTTCACGAGCACCGCCGGCCCCACCATAAACCAGACCGCCGTTACGGACATAAACGGCGTGGCGCAGACCACATACTGGTCACCGTACGTGCCGGGCACGTACAACTACACCGCATCCTTCCCCGAGGACGCCGACAACAAGCCTTCCAGCGACCTGCTCAACAGCGTGCAGGTGGTGCAGCGCAGGACCCAGCTCACCGCGCAGAACGCGGCCGTGTACATCCTGGAGAACTTCGTCTCCTCGGCCACGCTCGTGGACAACGACCTCTCCAACGCACCGGTCAGCGGCAAGACCATCAGTTTCGTGCTGCACGGCGGTCCCGACACCAGCGCATCGGCCGCCACCGTGGCCGACGGCTCCGCCAACGTCACTTTCCTTTCTCCCGCCTCCTCCGGGACGTATCAGTACTCCGCCACTTTCCCCGGAGACCCGCTATACGCCATCAGCAGCGACACGCGCACCGTAACCGTCTCAAGGCGCGTCACCAATCTCAACGCCGCGGACGTCACCGCGCCGGCCAACAGCACTTTCACCATAACGACCTCGCTTTCGGACGTCACCTTCAACCTCGGTGTCTCCACCCCGATATCCGGCGTGCCGGTTAAGTTCGTCTTCAATAGCGTCACCCAGTACGCCAACACCGACGCCTACGGCGTGGTCTCGGCCACGTTCACTTCGCCGCTGGTGGCCGCCACCTATCCCTACTCGGTCACTTTCGAAGGCACCCAGACCTACGGCGTCACGACCACTCCGCGCAACGTAATCGTCCGGAAAAGGAACACCACGGTCTCCGGCTCCGACCTGCAGGTGCCGGCAGGCAGCCAGTTCTCCGCCCAGGCCCTGCTGATAGACGAGTTCGGCCAGAAAATGCAGGGCTACGCCATCGATTTCGTCTTCACCGGCGGCGGCACGTTCAGCGGCTCCGCCGTAACGGACGTGAACGGTCTGGCGGCCTACACGTTCACCGCGCCCGTCAGCACCGGCATATACAACTACACGGCCTCATACGCCGGTGATGCCACATACGCCGCCAGCACCGACGCCGTGAACATGGTGGACGTTAACGTGGCCTCCACGACGATAAGCACCCCCGACGGTTCCGTGCTGGTCAACGACGTGTTTTACGCCACGGCCACGCTTACAGGCAAGACCAGCGGGGTGGGGGTGGAGAACAAGACCGTCCGTTTCACCTACGCCGGCGCGGCCCAGGGCACTGGCATCACGGACGTGAACGGAATAGCCGTGAAGTCCTTCACCCCGCTCTCCACCGGGACCTACAGACTGGACGTCAACTTCGACGGAGATTCCGCCTTCTACGCCAGCGCCGGCTCCGCCACCATCACCGTCAACCGCCGCGCGGCGGGCATGGCCCTGCAGGACGTCACCTCCGAGGTCAGCGTCACGTTCATAGCTACGGTCACGCTGCAGGATGTCAGCTCGCTACCGCCGGTCTGGATAGCCGGACGCACGGTCGACTTCCTGTTCAACGGCGTGCCGCAATCTGCCGTCACCAGCGCGGTCGGAGTGGCAACGGTCACCTACACCTCTCCGGGCTCCTCCGGAGTCTACCCGATAACGGCCGCCTTCAACGGCGACGCCATCTATAATTCCACCTCCACTTCGGCCTCGGCGTACGTTGCCAAGCATATCACCACCCTCACGGTCGATAACGGCCCGGCCACCGCACTGGAGCTCTTCATTGCCACGGCCACGCTGAAGATGAACGGCACCCCGGTGCCTACCAAGAACGTCGCTTTCTACTACAAAGGCACCACCGTCACCGCCACCACCGACGCCAACGGCCAGGCATTCGCCCAGTTCAGCGCCGGCCCGTCCTCCGGTCCCTGGCGCATCAACGGCACTTTTGACGGCAGCCTCGACCCCGCCTACGACACCAGCGTGGCCTCGGCCACCATAACTGTCCTGCGCCGCACCTGCAGGGTCATACCGAACGACGTGATACTGGAAACCTTCCAGGTCTTCAATGCCACCGTCACCTTCATGGACGTGGCCAGTTCCAGCACGCCGGCCGGCAAGATAGCGTCCGTGGCCTTCAACTGGACGCCGGTCAAGAGCACCTACACCACCACGGCCACGAACGCCTCCGGCATCGCCTACAGGACCGGTGTCACAGGCCCGGTCTCCTCCGGCACCTACAGGATAGAGGCCTTCTACACCGGTGACGCCACCTACGAGCCGAGCCTCGCTTCCACGGCCACGGTCTCTGTAGCCCGCCGCCCGACGCAACTCTCCGTGGGCGACACCTCCACCACGTTCGGACAGGTCTTCACCGCCACCGCCACGCTCAAGAACGGCGCGCTCCCGCTGGACCTCAAACCGGTCCGTTTCACCTTCGAGGGCAGGAACTTCACCAAGTTCACCGACGCGACGGGCGTGGCCATGGCCACCTTCACCGTAACTACGGCCACGGGTCCTGTGCAGATACAGGCCGTCTTCGACGGTGACGACGGCTACTTCGCCAGCAACACGGCCACGGCCACCGTGACGACCATGATGCGCGCCACCGCCATGACCGCTCCCGCCGTCTACGCCATCGCGGACAAGCTGTTCATAGCCAGCGGCACCCTCAAGGATTTCCTCGGTCTCAACGTGCCGGACAAGACCGTTTCCTTCGTCTTCAACGCCGGCACCCAGTACGGCGTCACCAACGCGGTCGGAGTGGCATCCGCCTCCTTCACCGCGGCGGTCTCCACCGGCGTCTACCCGGTGGCGGTCTCCTTCGCCGGGGATTTCGCCTACGCGCCCAGCTCCGCCACCCTTACTCTTACGGTCAACAGGCGCCCGACCTCGGTAATACCGTTCAGCGCGGTAACGGTCCCGGCCCTGGACGTCTTCTACGCCACCGCTACCCTGAGGGACCTGGACCTGTTGCAGCTCGCTTCCAAGCCGCTGCGCTTTGTCTTCCAGGGCAGCACCTTCTCCGTGACGACCGACGGCTCCGGCATCGGCGTCTCCACCTGGACGGCTCCCGCGAACTCGGGGACATATTACGTGTACGCCTATTTCGACGGCGACGGTAAATACGAACCTTCATACGCTCCGGTCACCGTGACGGTGCAGAAGCGCCAGTCGGCCATAGCGCTGGACCCAGTCTCAGCCACCGCACTCGACCTCTTCACCAGTACGGCCGCCCTCTCCGATCCGAACAACGGCTCACTGCAGCTCTCCGGAAAGCAGGTCGCTTTCGCCTTCAGCTGGGGGGGAAGCACCGCCGCGGCCACCAACGCCGTGGGGACCGCCACGGCCGCTTACACCGCAGCTTCCGCCGCCGGCACCTACCAGCTCACCGGCACCTTCGCCGGAGACGCCACCTACGCCTCCA
>JAKAMO010000133.1 GCA_021812825.1 bacterium
CCGCCGGCATAACCTCCACCAGCCGCATGGGCATACTGGCCGCCACCAACGAGCTCTACGCCGCCGTGATAGACGGCGACAAGGGGCGCGTGGTCGTGAAGATAGGCCGCAACTGGGGCTGGAACCCCGGCTCGGGCTGGACGCTGGCCACCAGCGGAGACCGCTACGCGGTCTGGACCCAGCCGCTGCCGAAGTAAGGCCGGGCGGCTTCCGGAAAAGGCCCGCTACGGCGGGCCTTTTCCTTTCGCAAGAAACGGTTCCAGACGCGGAGCTATCAACATATGGACATTACTACAGCCGAAGCCGGGAAGATGCGTTCACTGTTCCTCCTGTCCCCGGACATCATATTTCTTAACCACGGCTCTTTCGGCGCCTGCCCCAAAGAGGTCTTCGAGGTATACCAGGCCAGGCAGCTGGAACTGGAACGCAACCCGGTGGAGTTCCTGGGCCGGCGCTCCGGGGAGCTGCTGCTGCGGGCGCGCTCGGAGCTGGGGCGGTTCCTCGGCGCCAGGACGCAGGACCTGGTGTTCGTTCCGAATTCCACTTACGGCGTCAACGCGGTGGCCAAATCCCTGAAGCTGACCCCGGGGGACGAGGTGCTCTCCACCGACCACGAATACGGCGCCTGCGACAATACCTGGACCCTGGCCTGCCGCGATTCCGGCGCGGCCTACGTCAAGGCGTCCATACCCCTGCCATTCGACCGCGCCTCCTTCGCGGACCTGATATGGTCCCGCGTGACCCCGCGCACGCGGCTTATCTTCGTCAGCCATATCACCTCGGGCACGGCGCTGGTCTTCCCGGTGGAGGAGCTGTGCGCGAGGGCCAGGGCCGCGGGCATACTCACTATGGTGGACGGGGCGCATGCTCCTGGCCAGCTGGAGCTCGACCTGGAGAAAGTGGGGGCGGACTTCTACGTGGGCAACTGCCACAAGTGGCTGATGGCGCCGAAGGGCAGCGCTTTCCTGCACGTCAGGCCGGGGGCGCAGGGGTTGATAGAGGGACTCGTTACCAGCTGGGGCTACAGCGAGCGCACGGCCGCCAACGCCGACCAGGAGGCTTACGCCGGGCGGGAGCCTTTCGAGCGCCGCCACCAGTGGCAGGGCACCCGCGACATTGCGGCTTTCCTGGCGGTGCCGGCGGCCATCGAGTTCAGGCGCAAATACGGCTGGGCGGAGCGGCTGAAGGCCTGTCACGACCTGGCACTGGAGACGCAGGGCCGCGTGCTGGCGGCCAACGGCCTTGAGCCTATAGCTGCCGGCGGGGATTTCGCGCAGATGGTGCCGATACCGGTGCCGCCGGAGGGGGCGGAGCGGCTGTCCCGCTGGCTGTCCTCCGAACGCCGCATAGAAGTGCCGGTGAGCGCTTTCGGCGACCGGCGCTTCGTGCGGATATCCATACAGCCCTACAATTCCCAGGCGGACGCCGACGTGCTCGTTGAAGCCCTGGCGGCCTACCAGTCCTGAACGTCCAAAAATGACTAATATGCAGCCGCGCAATTGAAAGGTTATTTGAACAAGAAAAGCCCCGGGGGACCGGGGCTTTTCGTTCCGCGGGGCGGCCCGTCAGGCGCCCAGAGTGGCCACCATCACGGCCTTGATGGTGTGCATACGGTTCTCAGCCTGGTCGAACGCTATGCACGCGGGCGACTCGAAGACGTCCTCCGTCACCTCTATGCCGTTCTTCAGTCCGAACTGCTCCGAGACCTGCGCGCCCACCTTGGTGTCGGCGTTGTGGAAGGCGGGCAGGCAGTGCATGAACTTCACGTTCCTGTTGCCGGTCTTCTTCATCATGGCCGGGTTCACCTGGTAGGGCTTAAGCAGCTTGATGCGCTCGGCCCACACTTCCTTCGGCTCGCCCATCGACACCCAGACGTCGGTGTGCAGGTAGTCCACGCCCTTCACGGCGGCCTCCACCTTGTCGGTCACGGTGACGCGGGCTCCGGAGGTCCTGGCTATCTCCTTGCACCTGGCGACGAGCTCGGCGTCCGGCTGCAGGCCCTTCGGCGCGCCTATGCGCACGTCCATGCCGAGTATCGAGCCGACGACCAGCAGCGAGCGGCCCATGTTGAAGCGGGCGTCGCCCACGTAGGCGTAGGCTATCTTGGAAAGCGGCTTGTCGCAGTGCTCCGTCATCGTCAGCACGTCGGCGAGCATCTGCGTGGGGTGCCACTGGTTGGTCAGGCCGTTCCAGACCGGAACGCCGGCGTACTTGGCCAGCTCCTCCACTATCTCCTGGCCGAAGCCGCGGTACTCTATGCCGTCGTACATGCGCCCGAGCACGCGGGCCGTGTCCTTTACGGTCTCCTTGTGGCCCATCTGGCTGCCGGTCGGCTCCAGGTAGGTCACGTGCGCGCCCTGGTCGTGCGCGGCCACCTCGAAAGCGCAGCGGGTGCGGGTGGAGGTCTTCTCGAAGATCAGCGCTATGTTCTTGCCCTTGAGGCGCTGCCGCTCGGTGCCGGCGTACTTGGCGGCCTTGAGGTCCGCCGCCAGTTTCAGCAGGAAGACCAGTTCCTCCCGGGTGAAGTCCAGCTCCTTGAGGAAATGCCTGTTGCGAAGATTGAATGCCATTTCGGTTCTCCTTTGTCTGCTCAATTAAATCTTTGCGGGCCGCTCCGGCGCCTGGGGATATTATACCCTTTTGGCCGCCGGCCGCCCGTCGGGCTACCTGCCGGCCGCGGCCGGAGCGGCTGTACTGGCCTGCACGGGCGCGGCGGCGGGCGGGACGGGGTGCTTTATGTACCAGATGTAGTTGGCCGCGTTCTTGTTCGCGTCAGGCAGCTTCGCCGGACAGGAATCGGCCTGCTCGGTGTAGAAAGAGACCTGGCGCAGCTTCCCGGTGCGCGCTTTCACCGAGGCCGGGATGGCCGCGTTGTACATCAGGTGGCCGTTGCCGGTGATGACGAGCACGGCGAAGCCGGGGTTCGCGGCGATGAAATCGGCTATGCGGGCGCCCATCGCCTCGTTCCAGGCGCCCATCGAGGCCCGGTAGTTCTCGAAAGCGAGGTCCTTCGGCGCCGCGGTGCCCGAATGCATCGTGAACGACTCCTTGAGATATTCGTTGTACTTCTTGTGGGAGGTGATGTTGACCTCCTTGGGCAGGGCCTGCCTCTCCTCGGCCGTCAGGCTCTGCAGGCCGCCGCGGGCTATCTTGGAGACGATGGCCTTGGGGATGTTCAGCGCCAGGCCGCGCAGGCCGTTGGCCGCCGCGAAGTCCAGCAGCGGCTTGTACAGCGAATAGTCGAACCCCTTTCCGCTCTGCCAGCCGGTCTTTTCCTGGAACTCGGCCTCGCTTATCTTCCCTGTCAGGTAGTCGTCCAGCGCCGGCTGGGCCGTGTAGTCCAGCATCTCCAGGGCCACCGCTATCCGGCTGCCGCGGGCTATGCGCAGCGCCTTCAGGGCCTCCAGCTGGGCCCGGTGGTCCTGCTCCTCGTCGTGGGTCTCCCCGACGTAGATCACGTCGTTCTTCCAGAGCACGGCCTTGAAGGCCGCTTCCCCCGAGTAGGACTTGCCGGACTGGGCTCCCAGGATGCAGAAACCGGGGGTGGAGGTGGTCAGGATTATAGGAGCTTCCGGCGTCGCCGGCGCCTTGCGGTCCGCCACGTTGGCCGCCGGCTTCTTGACCGCGGCCGACAGGCAGGCCGGCAGCAGGAGCGGCAGCAGAAAGGAAGATAGTTTCATGCCATAAATTATAGTAAAAGCGCGGCCGCCGGGACTTGGCAACTCCCCCTTGACAGGTCAATTTGCCGGGGTTATACTATCGTTACCGGTCGCGAGGACGACCGGCCGCGTCAGGCGATACTCCCGGAGCGGGGGTTCGGGGAAAAAAATGAAGCCTTCAGCCGTTCTGCTCTCGGCCGTGCTCCTGTTCCCGGCGGGGATCGTTTCCGCCGGGGAGGATGACGGCGTCCCGTGGGGCTCGGCCGACTACGCCCAGGAGTTCAGCTATCTGCGCGAGTCCTCGCCGGAGCTCGAGGAGAGCTGGGATTCCCTGGGGGAGAAGGATCAGAAAATCCGCCTGCAGAACGTAAAGGCGCCCGCCGCGGAACGCTACAAGGAAGTGCTGGCCGACTACAAGGAGGCCATGAAGAAGTGGGACTTGCGCGAGCTGCAGAAGGCCCTGGAAGGCGACCCCAAAGCCAGGGCGGGGACTTTCTCCAACTGGATAGACGACGAGGCCGCCGAAGCCTACCTGCGCAAGTTCTCGGCGGTAAGGTCCACGCTGCGCAAGGCGGAGACCCAGCCCCTTGAGGAGGCTGACGTGGCGGTGCTGGAGCGGTACCTGCTCCCGGAGGTCGTGGAGACCGTCAAGACCGCCAAGGCGTCTTACGACAAGGACGCGGGGGTCAAGCCTAAGGCGGCCTGCTCGGTCGCTCCCTCCGGAGGGTTGGACCATCTGGCCGGCAGCGGCGGCGGGAATATAGAGAGCGGGGACCTCTCCGGTTTCTACGATAACGCGGACCAGCACGGCGGGACCGGGACGCCCGGCGGCGCCGCCGGCGCTCCCGGGACCGGCGACGGCAAGATCCTGGCGCTGGCCGCGGACAGGGGCTCCACGGCCTCCACCATCAAGCACACGGCCCCTGAAAGCATAGGCGGTTCGGACGGCGATAACGGTCCGGCCAAGGTGAAGAGCGGAAAAGGGCGCCCGCTGAACGACACCGAGCTGGAGGCGGCGCGCAGCATTTACGGCGACAAGATAGACTACTCGAAGGTGAGGATCATAACCGGCAAGGACATGACGCTGTGGGGGCGCATCCTTACCCACGGCGGGGCCGCCGTAACTTGGGGAAATACTATATATTACCCTAACGAGAACGGCGTCTCCGTTTACAACCCGGAGACCATGACGGACTGGAACGTGCACGAAATGACCCATGTCTACCAGTACCAGAAGGACGGCTGGAGCTACGCCGCCAAGTCCGTGATAGAGCAGCTGCGCAAGGGGCAGGGTGCTTATTCGTATCAGCTGGAGCCCGGCAAGCCTTTCAATAAGTACGGGATAGAGCAGCAGGCCCGCATGGTGCAGGATTACTACTCAGGCTCGCTCTCCGACGCCGACAGCGAGCAGGTAGCGGCCCTGCTGCGCGCGCAGGGACTGCTTAAATAGGGGCCCCTGAACCGGGAAAATTATGACGCGAAACGCGATACGGCTTATCCTGCTTCTTCTCCTGGCGGCTTGCGCCCCGCAGGCGCGCGCCGCCAAGATGGTGCCGGTGGACGTGGTCATGATGAAGGGGGAGCTGTATTTCGTGCTGGAAGAGCCCTGCCCCATAGAGTTCGTGCGCCTGTCGGAGGCGCAAAAGGACAAGAAACCCGGACCCCGCAAGGTAAAAGCCCTCTGGCTGCTGGGCTTCGATATGTCGGCCCCGGTGAAGGACCGGAAGCCGCCCGTCCTCAGCCAGATAAAATACGCCAGGAAATACCCTGAATTCACGCGCGTGGAAGGTCCCAAAAGGCTGAAGCGGAACGTGGAATATCTCGTGGAGATAAACAGCGGCGACAAGATGGCCCGCGCGACCTTCTATATCTCCTCCGAAACGAAGGCGGTCGTGCCCGAACCGGCGTTCGAGCGCCAGAAAGGCCGGGTCTATACCCTGAAGGAAGAAAAGGACGGCACGAAGACGCTGGTGCTGGAGGAGAAGGAAAAGCCGGAAAAACAGGAAAAGTAAGGTCCGTGCCGTCCCGGAGGACCGCCGGCTGCCCCGGCGGTCCTTTTTTTGCGTCCCGTTGGGCCCATATGACCATGTCCCTAAATACGGCCTCCCGGTAGGCCCTTGGCCGCTGTCGGAGAGCCGCCGGAGCCGCTATACTATCATCATGGAATTCACGGGAGGTTCGATGATAAAACGCATAGCGGCGGTTCTGGCCATCTTTTTCTCCGGCGGGCCCTGGGCTTTCGCCGGCATGGATTTCGACAGGGGCTTCGACGTGAAGAGCGCCCTGGCGGGCGCCGACGCGCCCGAGGCCGCTGCCCCGGCCGGGGCCAAAGGCTGGTTCTCCCATCACGACGAAGATAAGCCGCAGCCGGTCAAGGAATGGACCGTGATGGTCTATATGAACGGCAAGAACGACCTGGAGGTGGCCGGCCTCTACAACCTCAACAAGATGGAACTTGTCGGTTCCGGCGACTCCCTGAACATCATCACCGAGACCGGCCGCATGAACGGCCAG
>JAKAMO010000134.1 GCA_021812825.1 bacterium
CCAGTTGCAGCCCACCGCCGACAAGTTCATAAAGCTGCATTCCGCCCCGGCCATAGGGGTCAACCTGGACGGCAAGGTCTACGGCAAGGTCAAGGAGGGCAAGGCCGGCAGCTATTACGCCAGGGTCTTCGAGCGCAAGACCTACGAGTACAAGCCGGAGAACGCGCTGCACCCCAAGAAGATACACGTCTACGAGAAGTTCTACGTGGTGCCAGTGAAGAACGGCTTCTACGTGCTGAGCTACTACGCCCCGATGGACCTGGCCAAGGCCAACCTGAAGGCGTTCGAGACCGCCGTCTCCTCGTTCAAGCCGCTGACGCGCTGAACCGGCGCGGAGCGGGAGGAAAGGGCCCCGGGAGACCGGGGCCCTTCTTTTTTCGCAGTGTAGTATAATCCTTGTATGCCGCTGAAGAACGACGCGCCGGAGCAGGGCTCGCTGAAGTCCCCCCAGGAACCCGCCCTCAGGGCGCTTTACAAAAAGACCTTCGGGCCGGAGCCGGATACCTTCGAGCCGCTGCGGGCCGACGCTTCCGCGCGCAGGCTCTTCCGCCTCGGCGACGGGAAGAGGACCGCGGTCGGCGTGTTCGGCCCGGACAAGGCCGAGAACCGCGCTTTCCTCTCCTTCTCCGGCCAGTTCCGCGCGGCGGGCCTGCCGGTGCCGGAGATCTACGCCGAGGACCAGGCCCAGGGCATATACCTGGAGGAGGACCTCGGCTCCACCACGCTCTTCGAGTACCTCAGCGCCGAGCGCAAGGGGCCGGAGCTGCCGCCGCAGGTCATGGCCGCCTACCTTAAAGTCCTGGACTGGCTGCCGAAGTTCCAGGCGCAGGTGAAGGCCGGCCTGGACCTGAGGCACTGCTACCCGCGCGCCGCCTTCGACCGGCAGTCGGTGATGTGGGACCTCAATTACTTCAAATATTATTTCCTCAAGCTGGCGAAGATCCCCTTCAACGAGGACAAGCTGGAGGCGGATTTCTCGCGCTTCGCGGACCTGCTGCTGGAAGCCCCGTCGGACCATTTCCTCTACCGCGACTTCCAGAGCCGCAACATCATGCTGCGCGACGGCGAGCCGTGGTTCATAGACTACCAGGGCGGGCGCCGGGGCGCGGCGCAGTACGACGTGGCCTCGCTGCTCTACGACGCCAAGGCCGACCTGCAGCCGGAGGACAGGGCCTCGCTGCGCGAGGCCTACCTGAAGGCCTCCGGGCAGGACGCCGGCGGGTTCATGCGCTACTATTACGCCTTCGTCTACGCGCGCATCATGCAGGCGATGGGCGCCTACGGCCTGCGCGGCTTCTACGAGCGCAAGACCCATTTCCTCGCCAGCGTGCCGTACGCGGTGCGCAACATCGAGTGGCTGCTGCGCAACGCCGAGCTGCCGGTGAAGCTGCCGGAGCTGACCGCCTGCTTCAAGCGGATAGCGGCCTCCTCCTACCTGCGCCAGTTCGGCAAGTCCAGGCTGGGCCTGACGGTGCGCGTGACGAGCTTCTCGTTCAAGAACGGCGTCCCTCTCGACGACCGCGGCCACGGCGGCGGCTTCGTGTTCGACTGCCGCGCGCTCCCCAACCCGGGCCGCTACGAGCAGTACGCCCAGCTGACCGGCAGGGACAAGCCGGTGGCGGATTTCCTGAAGGGCGAGGCCGAGGTGGAGCGCTTCCTGCGGGGCGTCTTCGCCATAACCGGCCAGAGCGTGGAGAACTACCTCTCCCGCAACTTCACCTCGCTGTCGGTCTCCTTCGGCTGCACCGGCGGCCGGCACCGTTCCGTATACTGCGCCGAGGCCCTGGCCGCGCACCTGCGGAAGAATTACGGCGCGCGCGTGGAGCTGACGCACCGGGAGCTGGGACCCGCCAGATGAAGGCGATGGTCTTCGCAGCCGGCCTGGGCACCAGGCTGCGCCCGCTCACGGATACCGTTCCCAAGGCCCTCGTGGACGTGAACGGCCGCCCGATGCTCTGGCACGTGCTGGGGAGGCTGGCCGCGGCCGGCGTCACCGAGGCCGTGGTCAACACGCACCATTTCCACGAGAAGATAGCGGAGTTCGTCGCGGCCGGCGGTACGCGCGGCATCCGGGTGACGCTTTCCCGCGAGGAGGAGTTCCCGCTGGAGACCGGCGGCGGCCTGAAGAAGGCCGCGGCGCTGCTCTCCGGCGGCGGCCCTCTCCTCGCCTGCAACGCCGACGTCTGGAGCGAGCTGGACCTGAAGGCGCTGCTGGCGGCTCACGCCGCCTCCGGCGCGCTGGCCACGCTGGCCGTCCGCGAACGCCCGTCGAAGCGGCGGCTGCTGTTCGACGGGGAGATGAACCTGAAGGGCAGGGAGGGGGAAGCCCCGGGCCCGGGCCTGCGGCCGCTGGCCTTCAGCGGCATCCAGGCCGTTTCCCCGGAGCTCTTCGGGAAGATGACGGAGGAGGGGGTCTTCTCCATAACCTCCGTCTACCTGCGGCTGGCCGCCGCCGGGGAGAAGGTCCGCGGCTTCCCGGACGCGTCCCCTTTCTGGAGCGACATCGGCGACCTGGAGCGCCTCGAGGGCGTCCGCCTGCGCGCCTCGTCTATATCGGCCCGGTAAAAATATATAATACGCTTGTATGACCTCATTGATGACCGCGGTGCTGCTGGCGGCCTCCCCCGCTTTTTCGGCCCCCCAGCCTTCTTCCTGCTTCGACAACGCCGTTCCCTGCGCGGCCTCCTCCGCCGCCCTGCCGGCCCCGGCGCTGCCCGCCCCGCTGGCCGCGGGCCGGCCGGTGGTGATCTCCATCGTCGGCATAGATTTCACCGAGCTCGGCTTCGGCAAGCTCGAGCTGTCCTACCTGAAGAAGATACTTCACTTCTTCAGGCCCGGTGCCGGGCTGGACGAGTCCGAGTTCCGGACGCGCCTTTCCAGCGTGGGGCAGGACCTGGAGATGGCCGAGTATTACAAGAAGTCCGACGCCGGGGCAGCGGCGGCCGGCAAGTACCCGGACAATTACCTGGATTCCAGGCTGGCGGACGTGCTGCCGGCGGACAAGTACGAGATAGTGCCGGTGCGCTGGTCGCGCGATCCCGATGAGAGCGAGCAGGCCCTGCCGCTGGTCGAGGCCGAGATCCGGAACACCTTCGCCAAGGCCAGCTCGGAGGGGCGCCCCGTCTACCTGGTGGCCCACAGCTGGGGGACGATGCTCGCCCATACCGCGCTGAACCGCATGGCCGTCTCCGACCCGCAGGTGCGCATAGACAAGCTGATCACGCTGGGCTCGCCGCTGGTGCCGTCCACCTGGTGGATGAAGATCTTCACCGAGCACGAGGTGAACGCGGGCCACCTGCAGAGCTTCGTCTCCAAGCCGGCCAACGTCGGCTACTGGGTCAACCTCTGGGCCGGCAACGACTATTTCTCCAACGAGATAAAGGCCGCGGACAAGAACATCCGCGAGGACGGCTTCACCGAGGACCTGGTCAGAAGGGTAAAGGCGGCGGCGCAGCAGGACCATTCCCTGGGGGAGAAAGCGCTGCGCGACCTGTTCTTCCTGAAGAGCCTGAAGAGCTGGCATTTCGCCTATATTTTCGATTACCAGGTATACCTGAAGACCCTGAAGGAAAGCCACGAGAAGGCGATCTTCGCCCCGGTGATCTCCGGGGAGCTGGGCAAGTAGGCCGCATATGATAGTGGCCAGCCTCAAGCACGCCGACAGGCAGTCCCCCGGAACCGAAGGGCTTTCGAAGGCCTTCGCCTTCCTGCGGCGGCCCGGCCTGGCGGAGCTGGCGGACGGCAGGTACCCGATAGACGGGGACAGGGTGTACGCGCTCGCGCAGCGCTACTCCACCGAGGCCGGCGGCGCGGAGCCGCGCTTCGAGGCCCACCGCGATTTCATCGACGTGCAGTACCTCGTCGCCGGCTCAGAGGTCATAGGCTGGGCGCCCCTGTCCGCGGTGGAGATTTCGGAGCCTTACGACTCCGGCAAGGACGCCTGTTTCGGGCGGGCGCGCGGCTGGACGCCGGTCCGGCTGGGCCCGGGCGACCTGGCGGTGCTCTACCCGGAGGACGCCCACGCCCCGCGGCTGGCCGACGGGGCCCCGGGCCCCGTGGCGAAGATAGTGGTGAAGGTGAGCGTGGCGGACGGGATATGACTTTCAAGGAACTGGTACGGTCGGCTATCTGCGGCGAGATGGAGGACATCTCGGCCTGCGTTACGGACGGGGAGGCCTTCCCCGCGGCGGCCGCCTTCTACGGCGGTCTTGCCGACGAGAAACGGGAGCGCCTCAAGGAGCTCGGGCGCATCTTCCGGGAGGGCACCGGCTTCCGCCAGCGCCGCATAGAGGCTTCCAGGTCGCTGGAGGCCTCGCTGCGCGCGCGCGCGGCCAGGGCGTCCGAGGCGGCCTCGGTCTACGCCGCGCTGGTCAGGCAGATGAACAAGCCGGAATATAAAGAGGCGCTGAAGGCTTTCGGGGACAGGGAGCTGATAATACTGGGCGAGGTGCGGGCTTTCCAGGCGGGGCTGAAAAAATAGGCAGGGCGAGCCCCGCGGCAGGCCGGTCAGCGCGACCGGCCTTTTTTTATTTCCTCCGTCCTGGCCAGGTTGTCCGCCGCGCTCCGCAGGCCGGGGTCTATGCCGAGGGCTTTCCTGAAAAGCTTTTCCGCCCCGTCGAGGTCCCCGCGGCCCGCCAGCAGTACGCCGTAGTCGTTGAGGGCCTCGGTGTCGGCCGGGTCGTCCGCCAGGACGCGCCGGTAAAGCCCCTCGGCCTCTTCCGCGCGGCCCATCGCCGCCTCCGAGCGGGCCAGCACCAGCAGCGCCGGCGCGTAGCCGGGATGCAGGCGGAGCAGGTCCATCAGGGCCGCGGCCGCTTCCTTGTCCCGGCCGGAGCCGCGCAGCACCGTGTAGCGGTTGAACAGGGCCTCTTCGTCACCGGGCTTAAGCGCCAGCTCCGCGTCCAGCGCCTTCAGCGCTCCCGCCTCGTCGCCGTCCTTCCAGCGCGCCAGCGCCAGCCCGCCCAGGTAGGACGGCTCGCCCGGCGCCTCGGCGGCTATGCGCTCCAGCAGCAGCCTGCTCTTCTGGAAGCGCCCCCTCAGGTAATACTCGCGCGCCAGGTTGTAGAGCATCGGCTTCGAAGTGGAGGTCAGCGCCGCGTTCTCGTAGATCTTCAGGTCGGTGCCGCGCTTCGGGATATTGAGCGCGGAGGCCAGCGCGAAGACCGCGGCGGCCGCGGCCAGGGCGCGCCGGCCGGCAGCTTTTTGCGCCAGCTTGTCCGAGGCCCAGAGGAACAGCCCGGCGTTGGACAGGTAGACCCAGTGGTCCAGCATCAGGTCGTTGGCGGCCAGCAGCGGGAACTTCGGGGCCAGGTTCAGCAGGTACCAGCCGGCGCACAGAACGGAGGCGCGGCTTCCCTTCTTCAGGATCAGCAGCGCGGCGGCGGCCAGCGCCGGCAGGGCCGTCCAGTTGAGCGCGGCCAGCTGCGGCTGCATGCGGTGAGAGTGCATGTCGAAAGGCAGCGCCGCCTCCTTCAGGTAGACCAGCAGCGCCTGGGGCACCTTCAGGAACAGTCCCGCCGCCACCGGGCCGGCGCCGCGCGAGAACAGGCCCATGCCGAGCGCTTCGTGGCGCAGCAGCAGGTAGACCGGGACGAAGGCCAGGAAAGGGATCAGCTTGCGGTACTCGGCGCGCGGCCGGCGCAGGTACCACAGGCAGAGGGCGGCCAGCGCGGGGGTTATCACGCCGTTCTCCTTGAAGCCGCAGGCGGCCAGGAAAAGCAGGAAGGACCAGGCGGCGCGGCCGCGCAGGAACAGCGGCAGCGAGGCGGCCATGCAGGCCCCCGAGGCCAGCTCCGCGCGCCCGGCTATGACGAGCATCTGCTCCACGGCCGCCGGGTGCGCCGCCAGCAGTACAGCCGCCCAGAGGGAGGCGCCCCTGCCGAAGCCCAGCTGTAGCGCCAGGAAGAAGAACAGCACGGCCGCCGCGGCGTGGAAGGCGAAATTGGTCAGGTGATAGCCGAACGGCCTCAGCCCCCACAGCGAGAAATCGGCCATGTTGCTGACGGTCTGCAGCGGCCTGTAATAGTTGAGCCCCTGATCGAAGGGGTCGCCCCTGAAAGCGCGGGCCAGGTTGGCGGCGCTCATTGAGATATGCGGGTTACCCTCTATCATGCGGTGGTCGTCCCACAGGAAGC
>JAKAMO010000135.1 GCA_021812825.1 bacterium
GGCCGCCCAGGCGGTGTCGGAGCTGGCGGCCATGATAGACGAGCACAAGGCCGAGGTCACGGTCTCCGATTCCCTGCCCGAGATCTACTGCGACCCGGTAAAGCTCCGCCAGGTCTTCCACAACCTGGTGACCAACGCCATGAAGTACAACGACCGCCCCGCGCCGAAGGTCACGGTCTCCGCGGAGAAGTTCGGCGAGTACTACTGGAAGTTCTCGGTCGCGGACAACGGGATCGGCATCCCCGCGCAGTACTTCGAGGAGATCTTCACCATGTTCAAGCGGCTGCACGGCCGCGGCGAGTACGGCGGCGGCACCGGCGCCGGCCTGGCCATAGTCAGGAAGATCATCGAGGAGCACAACGGCAAGATCTGGGTGGAGTCCGCCGAAGGGGAGGGGAGCACGTTCTTCTTCCTCCTGCCCGAGGACCTGCGCCGCAAGCCATAGGAGAGCCCATGACGAAAGATACGCAACAGTACACCATACTGCTGGTAGAGGACAACGAGGACGACATCCTGATAGCCAAGCGCGCCTTCTCGGAGTTCAGGTTCTTCACGGACCTCGCGGTGGCGCGCGACGGGCACGAGGCGCTGGACATGCTGACCGGGGCGGGCCCCTTCTCGGGCCGCAAGCCGCTGCGCCCGGCCATGATCTTCCTCGACATAACTTTGCCGCTGATGGACGGCATCGCGCTGCTCAAGCGCCTCAAGTCCGACCAGGCCCTGAAGACGATCCCGGTGGTGATGCTCACCACCTCTTCCCGCTCCGAGGACATAGCGCGCAGCTACGAGAGCGGGGCAGCGTCGTACCTGACCAAGCCCGCCTCGCTGGAGGAATTCCTGCAGCTGGCCCGCAGCTTCGAGACCTACTGGATCTCCATCTCCAAGCTGCCCGCGCCCTGACGAGGACCTATGGACAAGAAAAAACCGCTCAAGCTGCCCCCGATAGCCGTGGCCAAATGGCGCGCCATCGCCGACCTGCTGGCCGAGCTGGCCAGCGTCCCCGCCGCCACCATCAACATCCTCGACGAGGAGGACTCGCTGCGCGTGATAGGCGGCGAACACGGCGGCGAGCCGGCCGGCCAGCCGGACGCGCGCGTAGACCTCGGACTGAAGACCTACTGCAGCGCCGTCGTGAACTCCCGGGAGCCGCTCATGGTGCCCGACGCCACGAAGAGCGCCTTCTGGAAGGACAGCGAGGGCGCCAAGGCCGGCTACATCGCCTACGCCGGCGTCCCGATCTTCCGCCCGGACCAGGAGATCTTCGGCAGCATCTGCCTGTTCGACAGGAAGCCCAACGAGTTCTCCGCGCCCATCCAGAAGGTGATGAAGGAGTTCTCCGAGATCATCACCGACCACCTGGAGCTGATACAGGCCAACATCAAGCTGGAGGAGTCGCTCAAGGAGGTCCGCACGCTGCAGGGCCTCATCCCCATCTGCGCGCAGTGCAAGAAGATCCGCGACGACAAGGGCTTCTGGCAGAAGGTGGAGACCTACCTGGAGGGGCATTCGCAGGCCCGCTTCACGCACGGCCTCTGCGAGGACTGCATGGAGAAGCTCTACGGCCACGAGAAGTGGTTCAAGGACAAGCACCCCGGCCAGGGGAAATGACCGCCCTGCTGATCAAGGCCACCCTGATACTCGCCGGCTCAGAGCTGCTGGTGATGGCGCTGCTTTCGCGCGTCGAGCTTTCCGGGCCGTTGGCCGGGGCGCTCGACCCGCTGCTGATGGTGGCCATAGCTATCTGGCCCCTCTATCTCCTGATGCGCAAGGAGCGCCGCCGCCTCGAAAAGCAGGAGGCTCTGGACGCAAAGCTGCACGGCATCGTGGACAGCCTCTGGAACGCGTCCATGAACGTTCTCTCCCGGGACGCCTTCCTGGGCGCGGTGCTGCGGGAGCTGCTGGACAACTCCCCGATCACGCTCCAGCGCAAAGGCGCCATCTTCCTGAACGAGAACGGGGAGTTCCGGCTCAAGGCGGAGATAGGCTTTTCGGAAGAGCAGCGGCGGGCCTGCTCCGCCATTCCGTCGGGGCACTGCCTCTGCGGCGCCGTCGTCGAAAGCCGCCGGCCGGTCTACGCGTCCGAAGTGGACGACCGCCATCATGTCCATACTCCGGGCGTCAGGCCGCACGGCCATTACTGCTTTCCCATACTGTCCGGGAACGATCTCCTCGGCGTCCTGACGCTGTACCTGGACCCAGGCCACCGCCGCGACCCGGCCGAGGAGCGCTTTATCTCCTCTATCTGCGCCATAGCGGCCCGTATCATAGAGGCCAAGAAGCTGGAAAGCTCCCTGCGCCAGATGCAGAAGTTGGAGGCCCTGAACCGCTTCGCGGCCGGCATAGCCCACGATTTCAACAACATGCTCTCGGCCATACGCGGCTACTGCGACGTGGCCGTCCGCGCCCTGCCCGCCTCGTCCCAGGCCGCCGGGGATATCCGCGATATCCTGGCCGTAGTAGAGCGCGGCGCCCGGCTGACCCGCCAGCTGAAGCTCTATTCCCGGCAGTGGCCGGAGGAATACGCCTTGGAGGACGTGAATCTGATCGTAAAGGATTCTTTTGAAATGATCCGCCGCCTCGCGGGCTCCGGTTTAAAGCTCTCGCTGGCGCAGGCCGGGGATCCGCTCCCGGTGCGCTGCAACCGGGGCCAACTGGAGCAGGTCCTGCTCAACCTCGCCTCCAACGCCAGGGACGCCATGCCAGGCGGAGGCGAGTTCCGCCTGGAAACCTCGTGCAGGGAGGTCGGCTTCCCCGGCAAGAAAAAGAACATGACGGCCGCGGTGATAGCGGCCTCCGACACCGGGTCCGGCATTCCTCAGGAAATAGCCGAAAGGATATTCGAGCCGTTCTTCACCACGAAGCCCGAAGGCGAGGGGACGGGCCTGGGGCTGGCCATGGCGCATTCCATCGTCTCCCAGCACGGCGGCGAGATCACCGTCTCCTCATCCCAGTCGGGCACTCGTTTCGACATCTACCTGCCGCTGCACGACGGCTCAGAACAGGCCTAGGTGCTCCAGGAGGATCTTGAGGCCTATGCCTATCAGGATGACGCCGCCGGCGGCCTCCATCCTGTGCTCGAAGAAGTGGCCGCCGGCCGAGCCCAGCCGCACGCCGGCCAGCGACATCACGAAGGTAACCAGGCCTATCACCAGCACCGGGGCGATGATGGACAGCTTCAGTACGGAGAAGGTCAGCCCCACGGCCAGCGCGTCTATGCTGGTGGCCAGCGCCAGCACCGTCAGCGTGCCGGTGTCGAAAGGGCAGGTCTTCGGGCCGCCGCAGTCCTCCTCCTCCCTTATCTCGAAGGATTCGTAGAGCATCTTGCCGCCTATCGCGGCCAGCAGGCCGAAGGCCAGCCAGTGGTCCCAGCTGGAGATGTACTCCTTCATGCTCAGACCCGCGGCCCAGCCCACCACCGGCATCAGGGCCTGGAAGCCCCCGAAGAACAGGCCCATCTTCAGCGCGTGCGGGATGTTCAGGCGCTTCATGGTGGCGCCGCTGGCCACGGCCACGGCGAAGGCGTCCATGGAAAGCCCCAGGGCGATAAGCAGTATCTCGAGGGTTCTCACGCCTTCAATTATACAAATTAGCTTCGCCGCGCCCGCCTTGAACGGGCGGGCTTTCTTTTATATATTCTGCCTATGAACCCTTTAGCGCTCATCCGCCAGTTCATCAAAGGCCTCACGGCCCAGACCACCCCGGGCCAGATAGGCGCCGGCATAGCCATCGGCTTCCTGATAGGCCTGATGCCCAAGGCCACGCTGACAGCCCAGCTGCTCATCGTCGTGATGATGGCCAGCAAGGTCAACATCCCGATGGCCGTCCTCACGGTGCTCGGCGTCAGCCTGCTGAACCCGCTGCTAGACAAGGTCTCGGACCCCATCGGCTACGCGCTGCTCACGGCGGAAGCCCTGAAGCCGCTCTGGACGAAGCTCTACAACACGCCGGTAGTCCCGTGGACGGGCTTCAACAACACCGTGGTGCCCGGCGGCCTCGTGCTCGGCGGCCTGCTGCTGGCCCCCGTCTATATGGCCGGCAGGAAGTTCGGCGTCTACTACAACGAGAAGTTCCGCGACCGCGTGATGAACTCCAAGCTGGTCAAAGGGCTGAAGGCCTCCTTCCTCTTCGACTGGTACTTCAAGGAGGGCGTGTAATATGCGCTGGTCATACGTGGCGCCCCGCCTCGTCCTGCTGGTCCTGGTCTGGGCCTTCTCAGTATTCGCCTTTGACCCGCTGCTGAAGTGGGGGCTCGAAAAAGGCATGGAGAAGGGCGTGAAGGCCAGGGCAGACATAGCCTCGCTGCGCACCACCTTCTTCCCGCCGTCGCTCACGCTCAGAGGGCTGACCCTCGCCGACCCCGACAAGGAATTCTCCAACCTGGCCGAGTTCTCGGAGCTCTCCTTCGCGGCCGAAGGTGCCCCGCTGCTGGAGAAGAAGCTCGTCGTTGACGAGGCCTCGCTGAAGGGCCTGAAGCTGGGCACGGCGCGCAGGATCTCCGGCTTCCTGCCGAGGCTCGCCAGGAAAAAGAAGGAGGAGGACTCCGCTCCCAGCCTGGCCTCCAGGCTCAAGGACGAGACCAAGGACATGGCCCTGGACGCCGCGGCCGGCGCCAAGGCCAACGTCACGGCCGATTACAAAGTGGACCCGGCGGACCTGGAGTCCGTAAAACTGGCGAAGCAGCTCGAGGAGCAGTACAAGAAGGACAGCGCCGACATCTCCGCCCGCTTCTCCGGCGACAAGTACCAGGCCGGCCTGGACGCGCTGAAGGCCCGCTACGAGAAGGCCAAAGGCGAGAAGAACATCGCCAGGCAGGCCAAGGACTACGCCGAGATCGCCAAGGACATAAAGAAGCTCACCTCCCAGGCAGCCGAGGACAAGAAGGCTGCGGCGGAGGCCCTGGCCCGCGCCAAGGACGGCTTCAAGGCGCTGGAAGAGGCCCGCCGCCGCGACCAGGCCGCCGTCATGTCCAAACTGAAGCTGCCGTCCCTGGACTCGAAGTCCATCGCAAAAATGCTCGCCGGCCCCGCCGCCGCCGAGAAGATGGACAAGGCCATGCGCTTCATAGAGCTGGCGAAGAAGTACATGCCCGCCGGCGCGAAAGGCGCGCTGAAGAAAGAGGCCCCGCGCGGCCGCGTGGTGCATTTCCCGAAGGAGCGGGCCTACCCGACCCTGCTGATAAAGAAGCTGCAGCTCACCGGGGAGCTGGGCGCGGAGGACCCGCTGGACTACAGCGGCACCGTGGAGGGGATAACCACCCAGCCCGCCCTGTACGGCAAGCCCGCCGTGGCCGTGGTGAAGGGCGCCAAGGGCGCCCGCCGCCTGGACTTCAAGGCCGAGGTGGACGGCCGCGGAGACGCGCTCAAGACCTCCTCGGTGCTTTCCTACAGCGGCATGCCGGTCAAGGAGCTGAAGCTGGGCTCGCCCTCGTCGCTCGAGGTGGACATCACCGGCGGCACGGGGGCCGTCGAGGCCGCGTTGAAGACCGAGGGGGACAACCTCGACGGCAAGGCCTCGGCCAGGCTCTCGGGCGCGAAGTTCAGCCCCCAGGGCGGCAGCATCAAAGGCCCGCTGAAGGGCGCGGTGCAGTCCTCTTTCGCCGGCCTCTCGTCCGCGGTCATCGAGGCCGGCATCTCCGGCACGCTGAAGGACCCGAAGTTCGACGTCAGCACCGACCTGGCCAACGCCCTCTCGCGGGCCTTCTCAGGCGCCGTCGGCGCCGAGTTCAAGAAGGCCCAGGACGAGGCTAAGCGCAAGGTGGACGAGGCCGTCAAGCCCTACCAGGACAAGCTCGACAAGCTGGCCTCGGAGAAGCAGGCCGAGGTGGACAGCCGCCTGAAAGAGGCCGGCGACCGCCTGAACGGCCAGGGCGAGAAGCTGCTCAAGGACCTCTCCCCCGGCAAGCTCAAGCTCCCGAAGTTCAAGCTGTGACCCTCAAAAGGTGCCAGGCACCTTCTGCGAAAAAAGCCTCAAAAGGTGCCTGGCACCTTTTGAGGAATAAAGGTTAAAAGGTACCAGCCTAAAAGGGGGCGGCACCTTTAGGGGTTAGAGCAGTTTCTGTTCGGTGATGCCGGTTATGCCGGCGTCCCTGGCCGTGTCCGCCAGGGTGAAGTCCTTGGTGA
>JAKAMO010000136.1 GCA_021812825.1 bacterium
GCCTCCGCCGCCTTCCTGCTGTTCAAGGGGATGGATTATTCCATCTTCCGGGCCTCCAAAGAGACGCTGTACATACCGTTCTCCTACGACACGCGCTACCGCGCCAAGCAGGTGGCGGAGGCCTTCACCTACAGGTTCGCCAAGGGCCTTACCGCGACGTGGGTCTCGGCGCTGAAGACGCTGGGCACGGTGGCGCAGGGCTTCTACCCGGCGCTCGGCGCCATCTTCGCCTCCGCGTGGCTGGTGATGTCGTTCCCGCTCACGGCGGACCGCAGGCCGCCGGAGGAAAAAGCCGCCGCCTGACGCCGCGCGCGGAGATAAGAAAGCCCGGGCAGGTCCCGGGCTTTTTTTTCGCCCGCGGCGGGCTCAGAACACTATGGAGGCCGAGAACCGGTGCACGGTGCCGAGGTCGCCGAACGGCGAGAAGGCGTAATCGAGCTGGTAGGAGGTGTAGCGGACCCCGCCGCCGAAGGCCACGTTGCGCAGGCCGCCCATGTCGGATATGGCCCGGGTATTGAAGCCGGCGCGCAGCGAAACGTCCATGTCCGCCCCGGCCGGTATGCGCAGCTCCGAGCCCATCGCGAGGAAGGGCAGCGCGTCCCGCGAGCCGACGATGTCCGCCGTGACGGAGAAATGATCCCCGAGCTTCGTCAGCGTGCCCAGGCGCAGTATCAGCGGGAGGGGGGCCTCTTCCTTGTCGTAGCGCAGCGAGCCCATGATGTTCTGGGCCGACATCGTCATCAGGAAGGTGTTGTCGAACATGTACGGCAAATTCAGGCCTATGTCCGCCGAGACGGTGTTGTCGCCCGAGAGTATCTTGGACTTGACGAACTTGCCGGTGGCGCCCAGCACGAACCGGTCCTCCGGGTCCTTGTTGAAGCCGGTGATATAGCAGGCGAAGCCCACGCCTATGGAGGTGTCGTAAGGTGAGAAGCTGCCCAGCGTGACGCCGCTGGGGTCGGTCCTGGTGATCTTGCCGTAGTCCATGTACTTGAAGGCCACGCCCCAGGCCCCGACGTCGCCGGCCGTCTCGGCGTAGCCGAAATACTCCAGGCTGGAGCCGGAGAGGTAGGGCGAGTGCATCAGGCCCATCGAATTCTTCTTTATGTGTATCAGGCCGGCGGGGTTCCAGTCCAGCGCGAAGGCGTCGTCGGCCAGGGCCGAGTAGGCCTCGCCCATGGCCGCCCCGCGGGCCCCGGAAGCCATCTTAAGGAACTGCCCGGAAGCCGTCCCCGCGGAGGAGCCGTCGAAGCCGGCGGCGGCCGGGCGCGGCAGGGCCAGGGCGCAGAGCGCCACGGCCCGCAGGGCCGCCCTCAGTGCTTTCCGCATGGCTCCTTTTCCCATATCGCCGCGCTACCTCTCCAGCGCCACCTTGAAGCTCTTGGAGCTTTTCTTGTCGCCGGTCTGGACGAAAGCTATGTACACGCCGCTGGCGGCCTTGTTGCCGCTGTCGTTCCTGCCGTCCCAGTGCGTCATGCCGTTGACGTCGGCCTTCAGGCTGCGCACCAGCTCGCCGAGGAAGGTGTAGATCTTGACCCTGGCGTAGGGCGGCAGCCCGGCGAAGTTCATCACGCCGGTGACCGAGCTCGGCCTGAACGGGTTGGGATATATCTTGACGGCGCCCAGCCCGGCCGGCGGGTTGCTCTGCATGATCTGGAAGGTGGAGAGATGCCAGGTCTGGCCTATCACCCTGCTGCGGGCCGTATCGGACACGGAGGGCAGCGGCACCCAGACGCGGTTGTCCTCGTCGTAAAGAGCCAGCACCAGCCGGGAGGCGTCGATACCGGCCGGCAGATCGGCCGGCCTGTACGGCAGCGTTATCGTTATGGCCCCCAGCACCAGCGTGGGGGGGAAATGGTTGAGCGTCAGCCCGATGCCGGTCGGGGTCAGGGCGGAGACGGCGGAGTCCGGGGCCGGCAGCGTGGAGGTGGACGGGGTAAGGGTAAGGCGGGTGGAGCTGCCTATGGCCCCCGGCGGGATCAGGACCGAGATCTGGCCGTAGGAGGTCTCCAGCGCGACCAGGGCCCCGTCCTGCGCCAGCGCGTTCACGTTGGAGGAGAGCAGCGTTATCGTGGAGCCGGCCGCGATGAAGGCGGTCTTTACTCCCCCCTGGCCGATGGCCTGCACCTGGAGATAATAGGTGGTATCGATGGCCAGCCCCGAGAACGCGCAGGACAGGCCCCGCGCCAGGCAGCTGGAACTGTAGACCAGGAAGGTGTCGTCGGTGGATACCTGTACGTTATAGACCGTGGAGGAGGAGTTGCCGTTGGGGCCCCAGTTGGCCGTGAAGCCGTCGGTCAGCATCCCGGTGAAGGTCTCTTCCTGGGAGAGCCGGTAGGCCGTGGCGGGCAGGGTCAGCGCGGAGCCCAGTGAGACGGGCGGGTCCGTCGGCAGGCCGGCCAGGTTGAGGGCAGAAACGCGCAGGTAGTAGCTGGTATCGGACTGCAGCCCGTAGAACGTGGAGGACAGCGAGAGCGTGGTGGAGGAGTTGACGGTGCCGGAGAAATCCGAATTGGAGGAGACATACGCAGTGTAGTAGGTGACCCCGGCCGGGTTGGCGCCGCGGCCCCAGTTGAGCGTGACCGAGCTGACCCCGATGCCGGAATAGGCCCCGGCGACGGGGTCGTAGGCGCCGGTGGCCGTAGGGCTGAAATCAACGGCGGGCGTGGCGCGCCCTCGGCGGTTGATGGCGGTCACGCGCGAATAGTAGGTCGTATTGGGAATAAGCCCGGAGAAGGTGGCCGAGGAAAGGACGGTGGTGGAGGACGTCTGCGGCGACCCGTAGGCGGGGTCGTCGTCCATCTCCACGAGGTAGCGCGTGTCGGGCGGGTTGGAGTTGGAGGACCACCGCAGGTTCAGCGTCAGCGAAGTGATCGAGAAGCCCTGCTCCACCGGCGGGTTGGCCATGGTGGACGTGGCGGCCATGGCGGCGTAGTTGATCGAGCCCTCCATGTTCACGGTGCCGACGCGGAAATAATAGCTGGTGTTGGGGGACAATCCCTCTATGGCGAGGCGGTCCAGCTGGATGCGGTAGGTGGCGGAGGAGAAGGCGGGGGAGGCGAACGCCGGGCCGGTGTCCGCCTGCAGCAGGTAGCCTTCAGCCGAGGCGCTCTGCGGCGAGGCGGCCAGGGGGGTCCAGGAGACGGTCACGCTGGACTGGTACACTTCCGGGTAGGCCAGACCGGACAGCGGCTGCGGCAGGGTCTGCCTGTAGGGAACGTCGGTGTTGGTGTAGACGGTGGCGCCGTTATAGAGCGCCCCGGCGCGGAAATAATAGGTGGTGTTGGGGTCCAGCCCGTTTATCACGAGGGCGGAGGCGGTGCCGCTCGGCGTGGAGGAGCTCGCCGCTATAGCGGTGAAGAAACGGTAAACCGACGCCTCGGCCACGTGGCCTTCGGCGGCCGTCCCGGGCGTGAAGGAGATCGCCGCGCTAGAGCTCCAGACGCCGTTCAGGGTTACGCCGGAGAGCTGCCCCGGGAAGCCCGTCGCCGTGGACGGCAACAGCGAGTAGTTGGGCGTGCGCTCCCAGTTCAGCGTGGCCAGGCGCAGGTAATGGGTGGTGTTCGGGCGCAGGCCGCCGATAGCGAGCGTCCTGAGCCCGTCCTGGTAGGCGTAGGTCGCGGAGGAGAAGACGGTCGCCCCGGCCCCGAACGGCGCGCTGGAGCCTTCCAGCCGGTAGCCCTCGCAGGCGAAGGCCTGCGGTGAAGCGGGCAGCGGCGTGAAGCTGACCGTTATCTGCTGGGGGTCCGCGTAAGAGGCGGTAAGCTCCGCTGACACCGGCAGCGCCAGCGTCACCGAAGAGAGGTGGGTCCCGTAATTCGGGGCGTTGGCCTTGTTCAGCGAGCCCGCCCTGAAATAGTAGGTGGTGTTCGGGTAAAGCGTGGAGATGGTCAGCGTGCTCTGCTGGAGCACGTAGGAGGAGGAGGACTCGTAGAGCCCCGGGGTGGCGAAGCCGTCCGTTGAGGCCTCCAGCCTGTAGCCGATGGCCTCCGCCGGTCCCATGGCGGCCCAGCCGAGCGTGGCGCCTCCGTCGGTGACGGAGATCCTGGAGAGGCCCTGGGGCGCCGCCGACAGCGTAGTGAAGCTGCGCAGCTCCGAGAGGTTCTCGGAGCCGCTCCAGTTGAGCGAGCCGACCTTGTAGTAATAGGTGGTGTTGCGCTGCAGGGAGACAGCCGCGGCGGAGGAGACCGTCTTGTCGGCCGTGGCCCAGTCCGTGGCCAGCGACGAGAGCAGCGGGTCACCGGAGAGTTTCAGCCGGTAGCCCTCGGAATAGAGCGTCTGGGAGGGGCCGCCGTCCACCGCGGTCCAGGAGACGGTGGCGCTGGTCTCGCGGACGTCCTCCTCTATGCCGGAGAGGGCCAGCGCCAGGGTGGCGGTGGAGATAGGCGGGGTGAACGAGGTCCTGGTGCCGCCGGAGCCGAGTGCCCGCACCTTGAAATAGTAGGTGGTATTGGCTTCGAGCCCGCCGAGCGTGACGGGCGGATAGCTGAGCAGCATCTGGCCGGCCGAGGCGAAAGAGGCGGACTTGTCGTAGAACAGCTCGTACCTGGTCCATTCCGGGTTGCCGCCGGTGTTCCAGCCGAGGCGGGCCGTGGCGGTAAAGGAGGAGTCGGCGGTGAAATAGGCGGGGAGCGAGAAGAGGGCGGAAGGCGCGGCCACCCAGGTGGCGGTGGTGATGACGGCGGAGTACAGGCTGTCCGGGTCCGCGGCGGTCTTGACCTTGAAATAGTAGGTGGTGTCCGGGGCCAGCAGCGGGTAACCGGTGGCATTGCCGGAGACGGTGCCGCTGGCGACGTAGCCGGCGAACGAGGGCGAAGTGGAGAGGACGGCGACGTAAGGGGCGGCCCCGCCGGTCCAGGAGACGTTGACGCTGCCGGTGCTGACCGCGGTCAGTGACGGCGTCGGCATCGCCGCCAGGACGGGAGAGGCCGCCGCCGCGAGCAACGCGGCGGCCGCTGTCAGGTGTCTGGCCCGGGGGAACATAGTATATAGTCTAACAGAGCGTTCGAAAAATTCAATGACTAATATGTTACGCGAAAAGCGCCCGTTTGCGCGGAACGCGATTTCTATTATATTATAACTTTAAATCCATTGTGGACCTTCCGGAGTCAAGAATGCGGTTCCAGGCGAAGACAGCGGGGCGGGCGGCGGCCAGAAAGGCGGCCTGCTTTGCCGTCATGCTCTCCGCGGCGCTCGGCGCGCGGGCCGAGGATTTCCCGGCGTTCTCCGTGTCCTCCGGGACCCCGCTGCTTTCTACGCGCCCTTCTACCGGGGCCGTAGTGGCCCAGGGCGGGAATTTCTCGGCGCAGCTCCCTGACGGCCGCTCGCTGTGGGTGCTCAACAACGTCTGGACCGGAGAGATCGGGGCCGGCGGAGAATCCAAGGCCTGGGGGCTGGTGGACGGCGCGGCGGCCTTCACGCCCAGCACCGCCGCCGCGGGCCAGCCCGGCTCCTTTACCTGGGTATCCGACGAGAACGGCTGGCCGCTGCCGCTGCTCTCCGCCGGAATGGAGGAGCCGGGGCAGGTGCGCAAGTTCTGGCCGCGTTCGGCGGTCTGCGGGCCGGCCGGCTGCGCGGTGTTCTATTCCATCATGAACAATTTCGGCCCCGAGCCCTACGACTGCTTCAGGGTGGGCCAGGGTGTAGCGGTGTCGGCGGACCCGGCCGGGCCCTACGAGAAGGCCAGAGAGGGCGGGCGCTACAGCCTGTGGAACGACATAGAACCGGCCTTCGGCTCCGCCGTTCTCGCCGACGAGGACGGCTGGGTCTACGTCTACGGCCGCGTGCTTTCCGCCCCCGGAGAATATTCCGTGCAGCTGGCCAGGGCTAGGCCGGGGGAACTGCCCTCGAAGGCCGCGTATTCCTATTATTCCGTGGACGCGGACACCTTTTCCTGGACTGGCGACCTCTCCGAGGCCTCCGACGTGATGAAGGACATGCCAGACGAGTTCTCGATCTCGTACAACGATTTCCTTAAAGCCTATCTGGCGGTATATTCCTCGGCGCAGGATGGCGGAGCGATGGCGCGGCTGGCGCGCTATCCGTGGGGCCCATGGGGTGAGCCCTTCCGCCTGTTCTCCTGCGCGCCGGGGGAT
>JAKAMO010000026.1 GCA_021812825.1 bacterium
GATAACTCATCGGACCCGTGGGCGAGAACGTGCCGGCGGCCGGATCGTACAACTCCGCTGACGCCTTATAGTCGGATCCTGCAGTACCTCCGGCCACGAGGACCTTGCCGTCCCCGAGCAATACCGAGTCGAAATATCCTCTGGCCTCCCGCATTGAGCCGGTAGGAGAGAACTGACCGGTGTCCGGATCGTAGACTTCTGCGGCAGAAGTGATGTTTACGTCATACCCTCCCGCGACCAGAACCCTGCCGTCGGCTAGCAGCGTCGCTGTATGCACCACGTGAGGGGAGTTCATCTGACCGGTGGGCGAGAACGTCCCGGATGCCGGGTCGTACAATTCGGCGGAAGCGTGGAAAACACCGCCGCCCCAGGCGGATTGGCCCCCGGTTATCAGTACTTTCCCGTTACGCAGCAGAGTGGCGGTGTGCGCGGTACGCGGGACGCTCATGGAACCGGTAGGGGTGAACATCCCGGTGGCGGGATCGTACAGATCCGCGGAGGCGGTTACCACGAATCCTCCGTTTACGCCGCCGCCGGTTACCAGCACTTTCCCGTTCGGAAGGAGCGTGGCGGTATGATGCCGCCTGCTCGTGGACATGGAGCCGGTGGGAGAGAACGTTCCTGTAGCCGGATCGTACAGCTCGGCGGAGGCGTAGGCCTGGTTATTCGCGGAGGTGCCGCCGCTCACCAGGACCTTGCCATTGGGCAGCAATGTCATACACTGGAAGAATCTTATGACCGACATGGACCCGGTAGCGGTAAAAGTGGACAGGACCGGATCATACAGTTCTGCTGAAGAAAGATTGCCGCCGGTATTAGCGCCGCCCGCTATCAGCACCTTGCCGTTCTGCAGCAGTACCCCGCCGAACGCGGACCGGCCGACCGACATCGAAACTGTAGGCGAAAAAGCCAGCGAGACAACGAAAGTGCCGGTGGAATAGGCGGAAGACCAGTTGCCGGCGGTGTCCATGGCCCGCGCCGTCACGGTATAGGTGGAACCGTCCGCCCAGATGGGCATATTCGAATAAGTCCACGATGAAGGCAACAATGTAGCGTTCAGCCAGGCCTGGGAAGCCGCCCAGGCAGCACCGCCCCAGTAATTGCCGTCGGAAAGCCGCTGGATGGACACAGTCACCGACGCCACCGCCACATTGTCCGCCGCGGTGCCATATATCTGTGAAATGGAATTAAGTATTTCTCCGTTCGGAGGTGAAACTATGCCGGCAACCGGCGGCTGCACGTCCGGCGCAGTGCCATAAACGAAACTTCGGGTACTATAGCCGATTTCCTGGTTGGTGGCTGCATCCACGGCGCGCGTGACCACATAGAAGGTCTTTCCCTGCTGACCGTCATGCGTTCCTTCCTGCCAGGCATAGTTGGCGGTACCCGTACTAGTGAAATCGGAATTCGAATATGTCCACAGGTTAACCGTAATCTTCGGGCCGGCGGCACCGGCCACTGACCACCATCCGGTATCGGCTGATACCCAGTGGGGAACTGTCGGCTGCCAGTAATATGTGGTCACCCCGGACAGATACCACATACGTATGCGCACATCAGTTATGGCCGAGGTCAGATCTATAGAGGTGCCTGATATCCCCGTAATTGAAGTATACGACCCCCCATCCGCCGGGTAGGTGACGCGCGAGTTCGGAGGGATATTATCAAAGCTGAAGGTCGCAACGGCTACGCCGTAATTGCCGGCCTGGTCGGTATTCTTCACTTCTATACGGAGTTCGTTATCCCTGTTAGGCCAGGAAACCTGAGATGAGTCGAAACCCCAGGAAAGAGCGCCGCCGACAGAAGTCGAGCCTGCCGCCACGTTCCATATCTCCGGGAAACCGGGACAATCAGTATTTACCCAGCCCGGCAGCACCGTAATGCCGCAGGTCCCGGTGCCCCCCTTCCAGTATCTATTGAGCGCTACGTCATATATACGCAGCCGCGGGAAATCCAAGGGGGAAATATCCGCAGCTGAACCAGAAACAGAGGCAAGAGAAGTTATCCTGGCGCCATTGGCCGGCGTGAGAATTGTTGCCGCAGGGGACGAAATATCGTAAACGAAAGTGCTGGTGGAATAGGCCGAAGACCAGTTGCCGGCGGTGTCCATGGCCCGCGCCGTCACCGTGTAGGTGGAGCCGTCCGCCAGCGCAGGCAGCAAGGAATAGGTCCAGGAGGACTGGTACACATTCGCGTTAAGCCAGGACCGGCCGGCAGCCCACGAAGAGCCGTTCCAGTATTTCCCGGTCCCGCCGTCGAGCATGGAAACCGCCACCGCGGCCATAGCGCTGTCGTCCGCCGCCGTGCCGGCTATCGCCGCCAGCGAATTCACATATGTTCCATCGGCGGGACTGAGCACGGCCAGGGTGGGAGGAACGGAGTCGGCCGGCGCATGCCCGTACAGGTCCGCCTGCGACAGCGCTACGCCGCCGCCGTCCCCTCCGGCGGCGAGCACCCGCCCGTCCGCCAAACTGATCAAATTACAATATTGCCTGGGATAGCTCATCGGACCCGTGGGCGAGAATGTGCCGGCAGCCGGGTCGTAGAGTTCGGCGGACGCTAGGGGGGCAGACCCCGAACTACCACCGGCCACGAGAACCTTGCTGTCGCCAAGCAATACCGCATCGAAATACATCCTGGTTACGCCCATGGAACCCGTCGGGGTGAACTGGCCGGTGTCCGGATCGTAGATCTCGGCCGACGAGCTGGTCGCAACTCCATATCCGCCGGCAACCAGCACCCTGCCGTCAGCGAACAGCGTGGCGGTGTGCACCACGCGGGCCGCGCCCATATTCCCGGCCGGAGAGAACGTGCCGGAGGCAGGGTCGTACAGCTCGGCGGATGCATACCGGGTCCCACCGCCCCAGCCGGATTGTCCTCCCGCTATCAATACCTTCCCGTTGCGCAGCAGCGTTGCCGTATGTGCGTTCCTGGGGACGCTCATGGAACCGGTAGGCGTGAACGTCCCGGTGGCGGGATCGTACAGGTCGGCGGAAGATGTTACAGTGATCCCTCCGCTTACGGCGCCGCCGGCTACCAGTACCTTCCCGTTCGGGAGGAGCGTGGCAGTATGGTACAGCCTGCTTGTGGACATGGACCCCGTCAGCGAGAACGTGCCGCTAACCGGGTCATATAGCTCGGCGGAGGCGTAGGACTGGTTATTCGCGGAGGTGCCGCCGCTCACCAGGACCTTGCCATTGGGCAGCAATGTCATACGCTGGAAGAATCTTACGACCGACATGGAACCGGTAACGGTGAAAGTGGCTAGTACTGGGTCGTACAGCTCGGCGGAAGAAAGATTGCCGCCGGTATTGGCGCCGCCAGCTACCAGTACCTTGCCGTTCTGCAGCAATACCCCCCCGAATCCGGAACGGCCGACCGACATTGAAACCGTAGGGGAGAAAGCCAGCGAGAACACAAAAGTGCTTGTGGAATAGGCCGAAGACCAGTTGCCGGCGGTATCCATGGCGCGAGCCGTCACGGTATAGGTGGAACCGTCCGCCCAGATGGGCATATTCGAATAAGTCCACGATGAAGGAAACAATGTAGCGTTCAGCCAGGCCTGGGAGGCCGCCCAGGCAGCGCCGCCCCAGTAATTGCCGTCGGAAAGCCGCCGTATGGACACAGTCACCGACGCCACCGCCACATTGTCCGCCGCCGTGCCCGTTATCGACGTCAGTGAGTTCACATACGCGCCGTCTGCCGGGGTTAGCACGGCCACCGAGGGCGCGGACGTGTCCGGCAGTATAAGGTCGGACATTTTCAACTGCTGCAGGAAATTCTGCTTCTGGCCGCCAATAGTAGTGTAGCCGGCAAGCAGCAGCATGCTCCCGAAAGGCACGGCCTCGTCCACCTCTTCGTTCCCTCCGGCGATATCGGCCGAGTAGGCGCCAAGCAGGCTGCCGTCCAGGCCGCGCCTGGTCAAAAGAATGTCCTGGCCGTTGACAGGGTCACCTGCCGTGCCGCCTTCGTAGATGTTGCCGTCCAGGCCGATCTGCAGGGAACGGTAGATGTCGGTCCCGCCGGAAATATAATTATCAGTACTGCTCCAGACCGTATTGCCGGCCGGGTCACGCTTCTGACTCAGCAACGCGACGTCTCCGGAAGCCAGCTGCTCGTCGCCCGCTATATAGAGATAACCGGAAGTGTCGGCCGCTATGGCCAGCGCGTCCTCGTTGCGGTTGGCGGCGCCGTTGTAGACCTTGACCCATTGTTCGGTTCCCGTAGCGGCATCCAGCTTCCAGACCGTGCCGTTCTGGCCCTGCCCCAGAGAGGACATATCCGCGCTGCCCGCAGCGTAGACATAGCCCCCGCTGAGCGTCAGCGAATTCACCCAGTCGTAGTTGAGAGAGAAAGTGTGCGTGGAGGCCCACAGCATGTTGCCGGAGGGACCGTACTTCGCCACCCAGGAATTCCTGTCGCCTCCGCTGCTGACGCTGCCTCCGACGTATACGTTGCCCTGGTCGTCTACGGTCACCGCGTAGAGCCCCTGACCTTCCGTAGCGGAAGTCCCTTTTTGCGTGCGCTTCCACTCCATCCGCCCGTCCGCCCCGTACTTCAACAGCAGGTCCACGCTCGACGGGGCGGTCATGCACTCTGATCCGACCAGATAGACCGCCCCGCTGACCCGGTCCACCGCCACGTCCGTCACGGCCGATTCGCCGCAGTTGTCGGCGCCGTTGTAATACTTGGCCAACAGCAGGTTGCCGGACTGATCGTATTTATGGACGAATTCATCCACGTTCTGCCCGTTCGAAACGTTCCCGGTCAGATACATATGACCGGTGGCGTCCAATGCCAGGCCGTTAAAAGTGTAGCCGGAGTAGCCGGTAGGGAAGTTCACGCGCCAGGTACCGTCAGGGTTAAGCGTGCGGGTTACAGTGACGGCCGGGAACGGCTTGGCTACCGAGGCGGCGATATTCGAGACGCCGCTCAGGTTTCCGCTCTCGTCCTGATGCCATACCGCCAGGTAATAGGTAGCTCCCGGGTCCAGTCCCCCTATTCTAGAGCTGACAAGGCCTCCGGCAGGCACGCCGCTGGTGGACACTACGACCTGCGCAGAAGCCGTACTCCAGGAAACGCCGTAAGAAGTGGAATACTGGACATAGAACTCACTGCCGGAACCCAGCGTACCGACGGTCCCGTCGTTGCCTGGAGCGATCCAACTCAGCGTAAGCGCGCCCACGTAACCGGCTGGCGCGGCGGCGAGGGATGTCAATGTTCCGGGAGCCGGATGAAGCGGAGGCGTGTACAACGACGCTGTTGCGATAGCCGAGCCGTTATACATCCCCCCGGAGAAGAGTATCCGGCCGTCCTGCAGCTGCGTGGCGGTATGCACAGCGCGGAGACCGCCCGCAAGGGAATTGGTGGACGCGAATATGCCGCTGCCAGGATCGTATATCTCGGCAGTATCCAGATAAGAGCCATTGCGGCCGGCGGCTATATAAACTCTGCCGTCCGGGAGCAAGGTAGCGGTGTGCAGTTCCCTTGCTGCGGTCATTCCTCCCGCGGGAGAGAACGTCCCTGTCTCAGGGTCATAAAGTTCGGCCGATGAATAAGGCGGAGAGTACTCCAGACCGCCGGTTATAAGCACTTTCCCGTTGGGCAGCAGGGTGGATGTATGATAGTAGCGAGGCACGCTCATTGAGCCGGTTGCCGAGAACGTGCCGGATGCGGGGTCGTACAACTCGGCCGTAGAAAGCGTGCCGGAGGAGTTGTACCCGCCGGTTATAAGGACCTTGCCGTTGGCGAGCAGCGTAGCCTTATGGAACCGCCTGGGCGAGACCATGGCGCCGGTCGCAGTAAAAGAACTCAATGCCGGGTCATAGATCTCCGCACCGGGGACATCCCCGAAATTGAAACCGCCGGCGATAAGGACGCGGCCGTCGTTCAGAAGCGTCGCCGTATGATCCTCTCTGGGGTTGACCATCGTTCCGGCGCCGGAAAAACTTCCGGTCTGAGGATCGAAAAGTTCCGCTCCGGAAGGATAGTAGACCGGAGGGTCGGTATAGCCTCCGGAAACAAGCACTTTCCCGTTCCGCAGCAGCGTGGCGGCGTGCATATACCTCGGAACTGACATGGCCCCCGTACTTGAGAATACGCCTGTCCCGGGATCATATATCTCCGCAGAAGCCAGATAACTGGAGCCCTGCCCTCCAGTCACCAAGACCTTTCCGTCAGGCAATAATGTCGCCGTATGGGAATACCTGGCCGTGACCAGGGAGCCGGTAATTTGATCGGCTGCGGAGAGGTCCCCAGCATATAGACAAGAAAAGCCGGCGCAGGCCAGGCCCATTATAATGCGCCTACCAGTTCTTTCCACGCCGCCATGCAGGAACCCCAGCATGTATCTCTCCGCCCCGGAGATTTCCCCTTGGTTTATGGGGATACTTCGACTATAACAGAGCACTTTCAAAAAAATACCCGTATAAAGCCAAATTATCCTCAATAAATTGGCCGCCCCGGCACGCTTTCGCGAATATAATAGCGCGGAAATAGTGTAATGCATGATCCGCGTATTGTCAAATACGCTTGCGTCACGTTCGAGGTGGTTTCCCCAATGAGAAATGACTGTCTAATTTTTGGGGGCAAGGGACCAGAAAACGGCGTGAAGACGGCTCAGGCGGGCTGTACGTAGATCCAGCCCAGGTTGCGCTTGCACTTTATGCGCCGGCCCAGCTGCAGCCCCAGTTTCTGCCTGAGCCTGTGCACCAGAGCGCGCACCGCGTCGGATCTCTCATCCTGCGCCACGCCAAGTATCAGGCAGGCTATCTCGGCCTCGGGCACAAAAGCCGGACTTCTCTCGACCAGCAGCGACAAGAGCTGGAACTGGTTCTTGGACAGGGTGACGGCCGGCTTGGAATTACGGAAGACGCCCAGGGTCTCTTTCTCCAGGCGGAGGTCGCCCTTCTCTATGATGCCTCGCTCCCACGCCACCCGCCTGAGAACGCTGTCCACAACGGCGCGTATCTTGGCCAGCGGCGAGCCCTTGAGTATGAAGCCGTCCGCCTGGTATTCGGCGTAGGCCGGTATCTCCTGGGCCGGGTCGGCGCTGACCATTATGATCGGAGTATTCCTGAGAGCGGCGTCGGAACGGAGCGAGGAACAGACCATACCGCCGTCGCCGTCATTCATGTGGTAATCCAGCAGCAGGCAGTCCGGTCGGGAAGCGCCCGCGGCGGCTACGGCCTCGGCGCAGGAACCGGCGGTCCTGACGTCAAAGCCCTCAGCGGCAAAGAACCCGGCCATCATCTTAAGCCACGCCGGGTCGTCGTCAACGATAAGCAGTGTGGTACGGCCCATAGTCCGTTTAGATTATACATTAAGAGGACCGCGCGTTCTGACCGCGCTTGCCCCCGCGGCCGCTACTCCACCCACTGGCGTCCGCACATCGTCCTGAACGCGCAGCCGGAGCATTCGGCCTCGTCGGCTGCCGGCCCGAACTCCGCCGCCGGGTCCAGTATCTCCTCGAGCAGCGTCCTTATCGCCTCTTCATAGGTCCCGAATATGGCTTTCTTGTCCGGCACCTTCTTGTAGCGCGCCTTATAAAGCGTCTCTTCGGCGATATTCTCCGCCCCGAGCAGCAGCAGCGAAGCGTCCATCGTGCCGGCATCCAGCCCATGCTCCCCCATATAGGCCAAGAGATAGAACGGCAGCTGGACGGACTTCAAAGTTCTAGCCCAGTCCTCGCGTATCCCCAGGTCGAACCGGGTCCAGTTCGGCACCGCCGCGCCCGCACCGGTCTTATAGTCCACTATATGCGTCACGCCGCCGCGCCTGTCCACCCTGTCGGCGAAGCCGCGCAGCTTCACCTCGCCCGCCTTAGTCTTTATCGAAGCTTTTAGCTTAGTCTCGCAGGCAAGTATTTCTATCCCGGTTAAATTGTCCCGGTGATAGTCCAGTATATCCTTGAGCCGCTTCTCCACCTGGCGCTTTATCAGGTACTCCACGCCGGCCTGATGGCCTTTGAGCTTCTCTTCGAATACCCGCGCCGCGGCCGCCGCTATCTCACCGTAGTCCTTCTCCAAGATGTTGAGCGGTTTCCCGGCCTTGTCTCTAAAGAAATCCTCCAGTACCTCATGCACGATGACGCCGATATCCCTCTGCTCTATATCGTCCGAAACCTCGTCCTTCTCGGCGAGGCCGAGGCCGTAACGGTAGTAGAAGCGCAGCCCGCAGGCGAGATACGTATCGATAGCCGAAGGCGAGAACTCGCGGGCTCCAAGGGCGGCGATGAGCTCCGGCGTCTTGGCCGCGCCCAAAGGTTCGCCCTGCGAAAAGTTCACCCGCAAATGCACCTCTTCCGCGTCCGGTGCCTTGCCGCCGCGCTCCAGCTCCCAGGCGAGCCGCTCAACGAAAGGGCTGCGCTCCTTGTCGGCCGAGTCCTTGTAGAAGATATGCGCTTCTCTCGCGCCGGCCAGCAGCGTGTTGAAATAATAGCGGGAGAGCCGCTCGCGGGTCTTGTAGGTGGACAGGCCCAGCCCCTCGCGCACGGAGTGCGGCAGTATAGTGTCCTCCTTGCACGCTGCGGGCAGCACGTCGGCGTTGGCGTCCAGGAAATAGACGCGCCCGAACTTGAGCCCGCGCGTCTCCAGCAGGCCCAGCACCTGCAGCCCCTTGAGAGGCGTGCCCGGAAAAGGATAGCCAGCGCCCTGCATAAAGACCTTGAAGAACTTGAAGTAACCGGAAGCCCCGTCGAAACGCTCGCCCGCCAGCCGGCAGTTCTTCAGCTCTATTATCTGCTCTATCGCCTTCTCCACGAAGGGCGCCCAGTACGGGTGCAGCGGCGCGGTGCTGTTCTCCGAAATATAAGAAATGAGGTCCAGCAGCTTGCCCGCGAAATCAGCGATGTCCCTTATCTGCTCGAAAGGCCTTATCAGCGCCCGGTGCACGGCCTCCACATGGGCCTTCACGTCGGCCGGCCACATCTTGCCGCCGTAGTCCTTGAGCTTGGCCGCGGCCTCGCCCTGCAGCCCCTCGTCCCCCTCTATCTCGGCCAGCGCGATATACTTGTTCGCCCTGTCGGATAAGCGCTCCTCCAGCGTCTGGAAGATCACGCGGCCCGGCTCTGCGGAACCTTTGAAATAGACGTTCTTGACGTAAGGGTGGAAGACGAACTTGAGGTAGTTCGGCGTGAAATAGCCGGCCTCGTTCTTCTTGTCCAGCAGATCTCCCAACGCGTCCAGCAGGGCATAGACGGGCGTGGCCGCGAGCGGATAACCCATCGAGACGTTGTAGTCCTCGACGCCCGGCAGCGCGTTCTCGAGCAGCGGGAACAGCGCCTGCGGCTCCGGCAGCACTATCACGTCTCCGGGACCCGGGTCCTCGAGCGCCCGCGCCAGGCTGAACACCTCGCCGTGCGTGTCCGGCGCCTTGTAGAAGCGCAGCTTTTCCGGCCTGGCCTCGCGCCCTGCCGCCAGCGCCTGCACGCCGCCGCCGAGGAAGCCGAACTGCTCGGCCAGCCCCGGTCCCGGCTCCAGCAGCAGCCGCGCCCCGCGCCCGGCCAACTGGGCGATGATCTTCTTCTCGGAGGCCGTCAGCGCGAAGAAGCCGGCGAAAATTATCGTCTCGTATTTATCCGCGTCGAGATCCGCTATTTTCCCGGAGACGGCCGCGTATTTCATGGACCGCGTCAGCAGGCCTCCCTTCGCGAGCTCCCTGTAGAGGCCGCCATAGAGACGGCTGAAGCTCTCGAGCTTCTTTATGTAGGAAGAAGTACGCAGGTCCTCGGGGAGGATGGCGTCGTAGGCGGCGAGGTCTTTCTCGGTCTTGAGTTCCACCTTCAGCTCTTCGAAGTCGCCTATCAGCTTGAGCGCCCAAGGCAGGAAGGCGTCCAGCGTGAGGTCTTCCGGCTGGCGCGAGATAACACCGCAAAGCTCTTTCTTAAGCCGCCCGTAAAGGACCTCGGCGAGGTCCAGCGCGGATACGGCCGTTCCCTTTATCCCCAGCTCCTCCGCCGCCAGTTCCACGAAGCCGTCCATGGACGTGATGACGGGCGATTTCAGCGCCCCGCCCTTCTTTTCCGCGAGGTGCTTCCGCAGGAAATGGGCCGGCCGCTTGCCGGGGAAGACGACGACGCATTTCTCCGGCTCCCTGGCGGAAAGCAGCAGCTCCCCGGCCTTCTCGGCCAGGGAGGCTTTCGGGTCTATGATCTCTATGCTCATCCGCTATATAGTAGCAGCGACGCCCGACAACGGCGTGTCGCACCGCGGAATTACACCTACTTCCCTGCCGGCGTCACGCGCACGAAGTCTATAACGGCGCGCGAGGGCTCCAGCAGCAGGCCCTTGGCGGCCAACGCCTTGCGCGCCGACTCAGGGTCCCCGTACTCCCAGTTCAGCTCGAACTCATAGACGCCCTTAAGACCGGTCTCGTCCACCACCGGCCTGTCCAGGCTGGCCCAGACGCCCTTGGCTATCTCAGGCATCTCGGCAGTGCCCACCAGCGAACCGCCGCCGTAGGACACCAGGCCCAGGTGAACCTCGCTTGCGCCGGGGTTCGGGCGCGGAGCGCCGGGTTCCGTCGAGAGACGCAGCGCGTAGACGTCGGTCTCCCTTTTCTCCTGTACCACCTTAACGCCGAAGGCGGACTGTATGGCCGCCTTAAGGGCCTCGAGCCCCTGCTCCATGCCTCCCGGAGGCGTCTGCAGCAGCAGATTGAAAGAGTTCACTGGCTCCGTATCCAGCAGTACCTGGTCCCGCTCAACTTCCCAGACCTGTGAGATGTTCTGTGCAAAGGACATCGCCTGCGATTCGAGCTTCGTATAGCCGCCCGACATCATCGGCTTTCCCTGAGAAGAGGATATAACGATCTCGAACAGCGGCTTGCCGCCGGCCCTGGGGGAAGCGGCCTTCTTCGACTCAGGCCATTCCACCGGCTGCGGCTTCATCTTGCCGGCTATCGCGTCGCGCACCGTGCTCTCCTGCAGGTTCACCGGGAAGATCCTGGCCAGCAACTCGCCGTCCTTGCCTATCAGGTAGCCGTCGGGCCGGCCGCTTATCCTGTAAGCCTTGAACGAGGAGTGCTTCTCGTCCAGTCCTACCCAGGCCTTCATCTCGTGGGTCTTCAGGAATCCGGCTATCTTCTCCTCCGGCTCGTCGGTGACGGACAGGAAGACCACAGGCTCGCCCTTCAGCGCCTCTTCCAGCCTGTTCATGTGAGGGATGCTGGCCACGCAGGGGCCGCACCAGGTGGCCCAGTACTCAAGGAACACCACCTTGCCCTTCAGGTCCTTAAGGCTCTTTACGCTCTTTACAGGCGCGTTCAGCACCTTCGCCACGCTGAAGTCCGGCGCGGGCTTCGCGAAAGAAACCGCGCCGAAGCAGATCACCGAAGCGGCCAGCAGGCCGGCTGTCTTAAAGGCTTTAGTCATTCTTTTCTTTCTCCTTTAGCGTCTTTAACCGCGCCCAGGGCCTCCATCACCAGCCCGGGCGTCAGCAGCTCCGGCAACAGCACCGCCGGACCGCCCCGCGGGTGCACCACGTACAGCGGCACCCCGTTGCGGCCGTACTTCGTCAATTCGTCCTGTATGGCCCCGTCGCGGCTGGTCCAGTCCGCGCGGAAGGCGTCCACGCCGGGCGCGGCCAGCGCGGCCTTCACTTCCGGCGAGGCCAGCGCGGTGCGCTCGTTCACCTGGCAGGACAGGCACCAAGCCGCGGTGAAATCCACGAATACCGTGTGCCCGGCGTTCCGGGCCTGCTCAACGGCCGCGGGGGTCCAGGTCTTCCAGAGCGGGTCCTGCGGTATCGGGGCCGCGGCCAGCAGCCGCCAGAGCACCCACGCCAGCCACAGGGCAGTGCCGAACATGGGTAGGGCCAGCGCCTTCTTGAGCGTCACCATCCAGTCACCCGGCTTTGGCAGGGCCCTGACCAGGGAAGGCCAGGAGGAGAACAGCGCGTAAGGCGCGGCGGTGCCCAGGCCCAGCGCGCCGCAGACGGCCAGCACCTCGGGGGCCGGCCGCGTGACGGCCCAGCCTATGGTGGCGCCCATGAAAGGGGCGGTGCAGGGCGCGCCCGCCACCATCGCGAACACGCCGGAGAAGAAGGAGCCGGTCAGGCCCTGGCGCGCCGAAAGCGAGGAACCGACGCCCATCCACCGTGCCCCGAACTCGAAAACGCCGAGCAGGCACAGCCCCGCGAAAGCGAAAAGCAGCGCCAGGGCGCCCACCAGCCACGGAGACTGGAACTGTGTGCCCCAGCCAAGCGTACCGCCGGCGGCGCGGGCGCCTATCAACGCCAGCCCCAGCGCCGTGCAGCTGAGCACTACTCCGGCCGTATAGAACAGCGCCTCCAGTCTGGCAGCAGAATGGCTTTTCTCCCTGTTGTTCAGCAGGCCCAACGCCTTGAAGGTCAGCACCGGCAAGACGCAGGGCATCAGGTTCAGCAGCAGGCCGCCGCCGAAAGCCAGCAGCAGGAAGCGCAGCGCGCCGGCGCCGGACTTGACCGGAACGGAGATCAGGACCGGAGGCAGGCCGGGCCGCACCAGCACGCCCTCCACCGCGGCAGGGACGCCGTCTGGCCGCGCCGGCTTGAGCGAGATCTCAGTGCCGACAGGGCTTACGCTCACCGGCGAGCGGGCATTGTCGAAAACGTCGGGCTCGGACGGGAAGAACTGCGCCAGCGGATGGCGGCCGGCGAGCCGCAGTACCACCCTGTCCCCGTCGCGCCCGGCGCCGTCGACCGCCTCGTCGTCCCGCCGCGGCACCAGCGCTGCCGCGGCTTCTATCAGAGCCTTGTCCCCGTCGCGGTCACGGCCCTCGCTGCCCACGCCCACCCGCAGCACGAGGTCGGCCGAGCCCGGCACGCAGGTCTCCCTGCATTCCAGCCACTCGACCTTCGCGCGCAACGCCGCCCGCGTGCCCGGCGAGGAACCGGACGGCGCGGTCATGGTCAGCGGCAGCACCACGTCGGAGGAATAGCCGAAGTTGGTGACCGGCGGCTCTTCCAGGCGCAGCGGGGCCGGCCACTCCGGCTCCGAGGCGCTCCAGCCGGCCGGCAGGCTCCAGGCTATCGAGGGAGCGAGACCCGCGTCCCCCGGGTTCTTCCAGTAGACGTGCCAGCCGTCCCGCAGCCTCAGCCTGAGCGCCGCCTTGAAGCTCTCGCCTGGACGCACCGTGTCCAGCGAGGACAGCAGGGAGGCGTCCACGTGGCCGGCGCGGGCCGGCCCGGACAATAAAAGGACGACGGCGAAGATGAAATGGCTCATAGGGAAAGCGCGGTTCAGGCCGCGCCCCACTGCTTGAGCGCCTCTCGCTCCTCTTCGGCGGAATGCACCTTCTTGAACTTCGCCCCGGCCACCCCGTGCACGCGGACCTTGCACTGGTCCCAGGTGGCGTGCCGCTCCAGCCTGCCGCCGACCAGGCTCAGGTAGACGGCCTGGCCTTTCGGCTTCTGAGCGCGGGGACCGGCCTTGGGGGCCGGCTTGTGCAGGTGCTCCTCTCCGGGCTCGAGCAGCGAGTAGCCGCAGCCGACGGCGCTGCCGTCGTGGAGCTTTGGATGCTGGCCCTTGGAAAAAGCCACCGCTATCGCGTCGCAGCGCTCGTTTATCTCGTGGCCGGCGTGGCCTTTGACATGGCCCCAGGCCAGCCGCCCTTTGCGGTCCTGCGCCAGCGCGTCCAGTCTTTCCCAGAGATCGCGGTTGGCCACCGGCTCGCCGGAGGCCGTCAGCCAGCCCTTCTTCTTCCAGCCGTGTATCCAGCCTTTGATGCCGTTGATCAGCAGACCTGAATCCGTATAAAGCTTCACCGGCTCAGGCCTGTCGGCCACGCGGGAGAGAGCGGCTATGGCCGCGGCCATCTCCATGCGGTTGTTGGTGGTGGAGCGCTCGCCGCCGCCCAGCTCCAGCAAGCGGCCTTCCGGGAAGATGATGACTGCCGCCCAGCCGCCTGGACCGGGATTGCCCGAACAGGCGCCGTCGCTGTAGATCTGTATGTTCTTTTCCATTCCGTCTACTATCCTAACAAATACCGCCGGGACAAAAAAACAGCGGGCGCGGATCTCTCCGCGCCCGCCGCTTGCCTGATCTACGCTCTTACCACCTGCGGGCGGCGTAGGAGACCGAGTAGGTATAGCCGCTGTTGTAGTACACCGGCGTCTCCAGCACCACGTAGCCCTGGTCGCGCATGGCCTGGGCGGTCTGGGCCGCGGCGTCGCGTGCGGCCGACGGCGTATAGTACGTGCCGGCGTCGTAGCGCTGCAGGTCCAGCGGCCTGCGGGCGTTGTAGGTTATCACGAAGCGATAGCCGGAGTTGTACTCCACGCGCGCCTCGAGAACGGTCACGCGTAACTCGCCCAGCGCGCTCACGGCCGCGTCGCGGGCTGCGTTGGCCTCGGACGGGCTGTTGTAGGCGCCGATACTGTTCATAGTCTGCAGCTGCTGGCCGACGGGACCGGGATAGCTGGGATAACCGGGGTAGCCAGGATAACCGGGGTAGCCAGGATAACCGGGGTAGCCAGGATAACCGGGGTAGCCGTCGGGCCGGCCGAGGTAGGAGACTATGTAAGTATAGCCGCTGTTATAGAACACCGGAGTCTCCAGGACCACGTTGCCGCGCGCCTTCAGGCTGGCGGCGGTCTGCGCGGCCGCGTCGCTGGCCGCCGACGGCGTGTTGTAAGCGCCGCCCTTGTACTGCTGGACCACCAGGGGCTCGCGCATCATGTACTTTATCTCGAAGCGATAGCCGGAATTATAGAAGACGCGGTCTTCGAGGACGGTTATGCCGACCGCGCCGAGCTGCCGGACGGCCTCGTCCTTGGCGGTTTTCGCCTCGGAAGGGGTGTTGTAGCTGCTGGCGCTGGGCAGGGTCTGCACCTTGCTGTCCTCGTCTACTCCGGGGTAGATGCCCACGTAACCGACTATATAGGTATAGCCGCTGCTGTAGAATACCGGGGTCTCCACGATGACGTTCCCGCGGACCTTAAGCGCGGTGGCGGACTTGGCGGCGGCCTCGCGGGCCTCGGAAGGAGTGTTATATGAACCGCCGCGGTACTGCTCCACCTGCACCGGGCCGCGGGCGTTGTAGGTTATCACGAAACGGTAACCGGAGTTGTACTCTACGCGGGCTTCCAGGACCATCAGGCGCATATCACGCAGCACTTTCACGGCCTCGTCCTTGGCCGCGTTGGCCTCGGACGGGGTATTATAGGCGCCGATGCTGGTCATTTTCTGGGTCTGGCCATAGCCGTAACCGGGGCCGGGATTCCAGGGCTGGGGATGAGGCTGCGGAACTACCGGAGGCGGGGTCCAGCCGGGGTTGCCTGGATAACCAGGGTAGCCGGGGTGACCGCCATGGCCGGGATAATCGCCGTGGCCGGGATAGCCGTCGTGGCCGTTGTACCAGCCGTTGCTGTAGCCACCGTTGACCACGTTGATAAGAGAGCTGATGGCTCCTGCCGCCTGGGTGGGAATGATATTGTTGTGCTGCTGGGCGCCGGCGGCGCCGAGGCCTAAAGAAAGGATTACGCTCAACACTCCGGCTATCTTTTTCATTTACCTGACCTCCGTATACCCTCGGACTACATATATAGCATACGCGTATAGAAGGCTTTCCTCTACGGCATAAAGCCCCATTTCAGCGATGTTTTTGGACCCATCAAAAAATAGGCCCTCCCGGCCCAAAAGGGCCGGAAGGGCCTAAGCGCGCGCTGCGCCGTACGCCCTACTGTCCCGGGAGGCGGTCGAGCATATCCAGGGTGTTCTTGAACTTCGCGTCGGTCTTGGACAGCTTGGCCGCTATCTCCATGGCCTTTCCCATTCCGGCATAGGAACCGTTCATCTTCAGCCAGTACACCGCGCCGGCCTGACCGGTCTCGGCGGCCATGATGAGCGGGGTGTTGCCGCCGGGGCCGGCGAGGTTCATGTCGGCACCCGCGTCGCGCAGGATCTGCATGATCTCTATGTTCCCGGTCCTGGCAGCGTAGCCGAGCGGCGTACCGTCCGGGTGGCCGCCCTTGCCCGGCAGCGCCGCGATGGCGTCGTTCACTTTAGCTCCCGCCTTTATCAGGTAGGTCACCATAGGTGGCTTGCCCTTTCTGGCCGCTATGAAAAGCGCCGGCAGGCCGCGGCGGTCCGCGGCGTTGGCATGGGCGCCGAGGCGCAGCATGGTCTGCACGCCGTTGACGTTCCCGGCGGTCGCCATTTTTACCAGCGCCGCGTCCAGTTCAGCCGGGGTCATCTTGCGCTGTGAAGGATCGCCTGGCGCGGTCATCGTGGACACGGGCATCCCGCGTCCGGCCGCGGCGGCCGTGGACATCCCCGGAGGCATGTCCATACCGGGCGCGGCCTGCCCGGGCTTCTTCTCGGCGGCCTGGACGGAGGCCTTGCCGGCCGGAGCCGGCTCGGACTTGGCTATGCACGCGCCGCAGAAGAGCGACGCCCCGGCCAGCGCGGCCAGGAAATAGGCGGCCTTATTCCTCATCCCCGAAGCCCTCCTCCTGCCCGCCCTCCGGCATGCCGCCGGCCGGGGCCCCGGCCGCGGGGGCCTTGGGCCTGAGCGAAAGTTCCTTCATGACGGCCATAGTGTCGGGGTTGACCTTGAAAAGCGTGCCGCCGGACAGCGCGTAAATAAAGCCTCCATGCTGCACCATAGCGCAGCCGCCCATTCCTCCCGGCATCATGCCCCGGTTCATCTGGCCCATGGGCCGCTGCATTCCGCCCATCTGGCGCTGGCCCTGCCTGGGCCCGTTCATGCCTCCGATCTGCGCCCACAGGTAATACGCCCCGCCTACCACCAGCAGAGCGGCGGCCACGGCCGCGGTAAGTTTCCTGTTCATGTATTTCTCCTTTCTGGAGCAGCCCCCGGCCTCACTTCTTCAGCAGGTCCGGATCTATGCTCACCACGTAGTATATGCCGTTGAGGTTCGCCATCGTGTCGCGGATGAACTCGCTCATCGCGGCAGGGGACGGGTCCTCGCGGAAATCCTTGACCTCGCGCGCCAGCGCGAGCTTCAGCGACTCCTCGGGGGATTTGTACAGGCTGATGCCGCCGAAGACGTTCCAGTGCCTGCTCTTGTCGGAGCCGTCCTCCTTGTTGCCGGGCAGCAGGAAGTTCTCCAGCGCCACGGAGGCCGGCAGCTTATTACGCGGAATGGTCTTCACCCACGCGAAGGGCACCCGTACGGCCTCGTCCAGCAGGCCTACTGCGGCCAGCTTGTCGCCACCACTGATAGCCAGCGCCTCGCGGAACAGCAGCACCATCGGCAGGTTGTGGTTCTCGAGCGGGGCGTCCGCCAGCTTGCGCGTGGTGCGGGCGGCCGCGCGCAGGTAACGCCTGTCGTACTGCGCGAACAGCAGCAGCCGGCGGAAATCGGCCCTGGTGGAAGTGGTCTTGTAGTACTGCCATTTCGCGCGGTCCGCGTAGTTCTTCAGCTCCAGGAAGTTGCGCGGCGAGGCCAGGCGCTCGAGGTCCATCTCCATCTTCATGTCCTCGCGCAGGTGCTTCTCCATCACCTTGAAGACTTCCGACGCCGGGGCCTTGCCCGCCTGGTAGTCCCTGAAAAGCTTCGACTCCAGCAGCTGCCTGAGGTGGTCCCGGAAGTAGAGGCTCTGCGCGACGAACTCCGGCTGACCCTTCACCGTGAGCGTCTCGGCGTCCTCGGTAAGGCCCATCAGCTCGAGCAGCAGCTCGTAATGCCGCCCCTCCTTCCACAGCGAGGCGCAGCGCTTGAGCTTCAGTTCCGCGTAATCCTTCTCCTTCGGCAGCAGGCCGGGCAGGCGGCGGGCATAGGCCAGGGAGAAGCGTATCCCCTCGCTGTAGACCTCGCGCAGCAGCTGAGCGTCGTATCCGGAGGAGGAGGCCTTCGAGCGTGCCTCTTCGAGGAAGCGCAGCGGAGAAGCGGCTTCGGCCGGATGCTTCAGCGCCAGCACGGGGCGCTGCAGGTACTCCGTGACGGGGACGTAACGGAAGAATTCCCGCGGATAAGGGAAGGCCCTGCCGGCCGCCAGGGCCGTCTCCCGGGCCTTGTACGGGTCGCCGGAGGCGTAAAGGCCGACCAGGAAGGAGAGGTCCTCCTCGTCCAGCAGGCCGTTGTGGTTGACATCCGCCTTGTAGGCCGCCTCGGCGGACGCCGAGAAAGGGTCGTTCTCTATGGCGCGCAGCAGTTCCGCGTCGGCGGCGTCCCATTTGTTGTCGCCGTTGAAGTCGCCCAGCATCACCAGGCGCGAGCGCATGTTGACGCGGTTGACCGGCAGGGTGTAATAGAGGACGGCGAGCGCCGCCGCTGCAAGCAGCAGCGCGTAGGCCGACGCCCTGGCCAGCGTCCTGACCTTCATGCCCGCTCCCGGTGGACCATGCAGAGATTCTACATTTTTCCGGGGCGGGCGGAGCCGCTATTTAGCGGCCGGCTTCTCCTGCACGAACTCCAGCTCCAGGTTTATGTTCACCTTGTCGCCGACCAGGAAACCTCCGGAGTCCAGCACTTTGTTCCAGACCATGCCGAAGTCCTTGCGGTTCACGCTGGTCGTGGCCGTGGCGGCCATCCGCATGTTCCCCCACGGGTCCTTGACCGGGCCGCTGGCCTCGACGTCCAGCACCAGCTTCTTCGTGATGCCGCGCAGCGTCAGCTCGCCGCGCATCTTGCCCTTCATCCCCTTCACCCCGGTGAACCCGGCGCTCTTGAACGTCATCGCCGGGAACTTCTCCACGTCGAAGAAGTCGGGGCTGCGCAGGTGCTTGTCGCGGTCGGGCTCGTTCGTGTTTATACTGGCGGTCTCTATGGAGGCCTCGGCCTTCCACAGGGCCGGCTTGCCCGGCACGTAGTCCATGCCGCCGGTGAACTTGTCGAACCGGCCCTCCACCTTGCTTATGCCCATATGCGCCACCTTGAACGTGACGGCGCTGTGGGCGGGGTCTATCTTGTACGTCTCCGCCGAAGCGTAGGACAGCAGCGCCGGCAGTACCAGCGCGGCAAATATATACTTTTTCATATACCCTCCTTACCCTACTGCCATTCTACATATACTGCGCGTCTTTGTCACCACTTCCGCCTATAGACTTTTAGGTTTTTAATACTAATTAGTATTATTAGCCCAAAAAAAGGTATCACCTGCCTCCCAGCGCCTTCAGGGCGGCTATGACGCCGTGCTTCTCACCCTCCCCAAGCGGGGCAAAGAACTTCCGCAGCACCTCCAGGTGCTCAGGGAACAGGGAGGACATCAATCTCTCCCCCCGTGGGGTAAGCTCCACCAGCGCCGCGCGGCCGTCCTTGTCGTCGCGGCGGCGGCGCACCAGCCCGGACCTCTCCAGGTTGCGCACTACTACGGTCATGTTGCCGCCGGAGGACAGCGTCCTCTCGATTATCGCGCTTATACGCGCCGGCCCCTTGTGATAGAGGAACTCCAGCACCCCGAACTGGGCCGGCGTCACGCCCCAGCCCCCGAAGCAGGGCGCCAGACCGGCCTCAAGGGCCTTCACGGTGCGGAGCAGGGCTATGACCATCTTCAGGTCCAGCTCTTCCGCGGGCGAGTATACGTGCCTGCGTTCCATACTTATAGTATAGTACTAATTAGTAGTTTTGTCAAGGCCGGGACTCAGGCTTCGGTTACGCAGGCCAGCGGCAGCGAATAGATGCGGAAAGGCAGGTGCCTGCGGAACCCGAGCTTGCGGTTTATCGCCAGCATAGGGACGTTGGCGTCGGAATTGGCGGTGCTGATATACTTCACCCCGGGGTAACGGCGGCGTATCTCCAGCAGCATCAGAGCTTTCAGCATTCTTCCCAGCCCCCTGCCGCGGCAGCTTTCCCTCACACCGGTCAGCATCTGGTGCACGCGGTGGCCGGCCTCCGGCTGGTAGGAGGTCTCGGTTAGCCCGCTGAGGCCGCCGTCGGCCTCCTTTGCGTATATCGTGATCTCCTCGGCGCCCGCCTCACGGTTCTTTTTCTCGTGCAGGCGTATCTGCTCCGGGGATATCTCCATCCTTATGCGCAGGCCTCCCAGCGGCTGCTGGTTTATGACCTCGCTGTAGAGTTCGCTGTACGCCTTCAGGTCGTCCTCCGGGATGGAGGCCGTATCGATCATCCTGGTGTCCGGGTTGCGGCGCGTCCCTTCAGCGGCCCAGGCTTCCACCATATCCCAGTCCACGTCCTTCAGGTACAGTCTGCTCTCGGACTGCTCCAGCGCCACATTGCCGCCCAGCGCCGACAGGAACCTGTCGCCGGCTTCGATAATGACCGGCGTCATAAATTCCCTGACCTCCGGCTCGCTGGAAGCCGTTTCAGCGGCGAGATGCCGCAGCAGGGAGAGTCCTATGCCGCGGCGCCTGTAGCCGGGCAGCACCGAAAGCCGGATATTGGCCTTGGCCTTGTTCGTGGCGTAACTGGGCGAGGCCGGGGTCTCGGCCGCCCTCATGGCATACCCTGCCGCTTCCGCGCCGCTCATCGCCAGGCAGAAGTACCTTCTGTTGTAGGGGATGTCCATCGACATGACCAGCTGCCGGCGCCTTTTTTCGCGCGGCAGCAGCGGCTCGTCCGGGTCCGCCTCGGAATGTATCGCGTCCAGGTGGTCGTAATGGGCCTTCCACAGGTCCTCGCCCGCGGTCAGCGGATCGAAGCGGATTATCTCAATTCCCCACATGTGCCTTCGGCGCTTTCAGGGCCTTCTTTATTGCCGCCTTAAGGGAGTCGAAATCGCTCTTTTCGTAGCCCATGGACTTGAACACTATGCGGCCGCTGCCGTCTATCAGGTAGTTGCGCGGTATACCGGACGCGGCGAACTTGGAGTAGATCCCGCGCTTCGGGTCCGGGACCAGAGGCAGCGTGAAGCGCTTTTCGCCCAGGAACTTCTTCAGCTCGGCCGCGCCGTGCTCCCGGCCCACCGCCAGCAGCACGAAGCGCTTATCGGCCTTGTAGCGCTGCCAGATCTCTTCCTCCAGACGCGGCATCTCGGCCATGCAGGGCGGGCACCAGGTGGCGAAGAAATTTATAAGCAGCACCTTGCCCTTGAGCTGCGCCAGGTCGATCTTCCGGCCGTCGAGCGTGACCGCCCTGAATTCCGGGGCCTTTTGTCCGACGCCGGGTTCCGCCTGCTTGGTTTCAGCCGCCGGAGCCGCCCCGGCCAGCCAGCCGCACAGAGAAAAGATGATAAGCGTCCTCATGAAGTCCTCCGGCATCATCAACCGAACAGATACAGTTCCTCTTCCGCGCGCGTGACGCCGGTATAGAGCCAGCGGCGCCACATATCGTCGTCCATCTTCGGGAAGCGCTCCTCGAACATCACCACGCGCCGGGCCTGGCCGCCCTGCGCCTTGTGCACCGTCAGCGCGTAGCCGAAGTCGAACAGGTCCCCCGTCATCGCTAGCTGCCTGTCCTTCGTGAAATTGACGCCGGTCTTCGCCCCGAACTGCGGCCCGTAGATAAGCCCCTCGTACGGCTTCTCGCGGTCGTCGAGCTGTATCTCGGCCTGGTACCAGTCCGAGCGGTACTTCGCTATATGGGTTATAGTGCCCAGCATGCCGTTGTAGACGGCCTTCTTATGGTTGTTGCGCAGGCAGATGACGCGGTCTCCGGAGGATGGCTCCGGCGTCTCGAAGCCGCGGTTGGCGCGGATGAACTGGTTTATCCTGTTGCGGGTGGTGTTGTAGCCGCAGAGGATCAGGGTCTCCGGGCTCCAGGACTCGAGCAGCTCCCCTGAACGCTCCTGAGCGTCGCAGTCCTCCTTCAGGTACTTCACCACGCCCGGGCCGTAGCGCTCCGGCGGCACCAGGCCGGTGGTGCGCGCGTGCCGCGACACCTCGATGATCGGGTTGCCCGCCGCCTGCCGGTGTATCTCGGTAAGCAGCAGCTGCGGCCGCTGCATCAGGTTGAAGACGCCGGCTATCGGCGGCAGCTGGCCGTGGTCGCCGACAGCTATTATAGGGATGTTATAGGAAAGCAGGTCCTGCCAGATGAGCCCGTCCACCATCGAGGCTTCGTCCACTATGACGAGGTCCCGCTCCAGCTCCTCCTTGCGGTCCCAGCCCGTTATCCGGCCTTCCTCGTTCTCGCGCGGGGTGTAGATCAGGCCGTGTATGGTGCTGACGGAATCCCGGACGAAAAGCGCGCCGCTCTCCTTCAGCTTGTTCTTAAGGTTCTGCGCGGCCTTGCCGGTATAGCTGCAGAACGAGACCCGCGCTGCCTTGTTGAGCTTGGCCAGTTCGTTCCTGAGCACGGCTATCAGCGTGGTCTTGCCGGTCCCGGCGTAGCCGCCCAGCGTGATAAAGCGGGAGCGCGCCGGGGCCCTGTACCACTCCAGCAGCCCGGCCAGCGCTTCCTTCTGGTCGCCTGACAGCTCCACGTCTAGATTCTACCTTTTAACGCGGTCGTCAGGATAAACCGCCGCCGCACCGCGGTACGGCGCGGTTGCGGGCGCGCGGCGCGGATTAATATAATGAGCGAAGGGTTATCCGGGGGGCTGGCGCGGCTTACGCCGCCGCCTCCTTTCCGGTAATGGATAGGGGGGCACAATGGGGAACAATACACCGGCGTTCACTTACTTTCTGCCTGCGGAACGGGCCACGGCGGCCGCGGTCAGGCGCCAGCAGGAGCTTATCGGGAACTCGCCGCTGCCGGACGTGCTGGACGGTATAGTGGATTTCGTACTGATACTGAACCGGCAGAGGCAGACCATCTACGCCAATAAGTCTTTCCGCGACTTCCTGGCCGTGAACGACATAACCAGGCTGTTCGGCCAGCGGCCAGGCGGGCTCGCCGACTGCACTCACGCGGCCGAGCCGCCTAACGGCTGCGGCACCACCGAGGCCTGCCTGCGCTGCGGGGCCGGCCAGGCCATCGCCAAAGCCCTGGATGACGGGACCTCGGTCATGGAATGCCGGATAATGTCGCGAAAGGCCGGGGAGGACCTGAACCTGCGCGTCTGCGTCAAGCCTTTCGAATTCAAGCGCGAGAGACTGCTGCTGATGTCGCTGGCCGACATCAGCGCCGAGAAGCTCCACGAGGCGCTGGAGCGCGTCTTCTTCCACGACATCCTGAACACCGCCGGAGCCGTGAAGGGACTGATAAACCTTATAGACCCGGTAGACCCCGCCAGGACGGACAGATACATGCATTCCGCCTCAGACGCCTCGGACAAGCTGATAGAGCAGATACTGTCGCAGAAGGACCTGCTGGCCGCGGAGAAAGGCACGCTGGCGCCGCACAACTCCGTAATCTCCTCGCGCGAGTTCCTGGGGGGCGTGGCCATGCTGTTCGCCGGGCACGAGGCCCAGCGCAGGAAGAAGGTGGCGGTGGACCCGGCCAGCGAGGACGTAAGCTTCTCCACGGACAAGACGCTGCTGCTGCGGGTGCTGGTCAACATGCTTAAGAACGCGCTCGAGGCGGAGAAACCGGGCGCGATCATAACGCTGGCCTGCCGACGGACCGGCGCGGGCGTGCTGTTCTCGGTGCACAACCCCGGGCGCATGCCCGACGACACGCGCTATCAGGTGTTCCAGAAGTCCTTCTCCACCAAGGGCGCCGGCCGCGGCCTGGGGACCTACAGCATAAGGCTGCTGACCGAGAAGTATCTGAAGGGGAAGGTCTCCTTCACTACCGGGGCGCAGGGCACCACCTTCACGGTGGAGCTGATCGTCATGCCCTAGACCTGGCGCGGATACGCCAGACCAGCCCGGCTATTATGGCCAGATTCAGCAGCGTCACTATGACGCGCCCTGCGTACACGCCCTTCAGCAGCGCGAGCACCTCGAACGGCAGGAAAATGCCCGACGAGAGGGCCACGAACCATTCCCCCCAGGAATAGCGGCGCAGCAGGCACCAGCCCTCGGCTAGGTTGAACGAGCCGTCCGCCAGCAGGGCCCAGAAGAGCATGCTGGCGTGCCGGTGCAGGCCGTCAGCCAGGAGCAGGTCGGCCAGCCGCAGGCTGCCGGCCCCGACGAGGTGGTCGCGCAGGGCTTTCAACGTGCCGGCCAGCCACGGGCCCGCGCCGTACCAGAACAGATAGCCGAGCATGCCCGCGAAGAGGAGCTCCGAAAAGCCCTTTACGGCCTTGTAGAGTATTATCCCGCGGACGAAGCGGGAGTGAGCGCCGGCGCTCATGCCGGGCGCTCCGTTCCGGCGGCAGGCGCCGGCCGCGACGGGGCCTGCGGCGGAGAGGCCTGGCGCTTGGGGCGGAACAGCGGGGACGTGCAGGCCCGATGCAGCTCGGCCATGTCCTCGGGGCGGAGGAGCAGGCCGGTCCCCGAGTTCACAGGGGACATCAGGGATTCCCTGCCGGGCACGTGCTCCAGCCCCAGAGCGTGCCCCATCTCGTGCGCCAGAAGACGCACCAGCTGGTCATGGTCCGAATATTTGTAGATATCTATCGCTGGCAGGGCCTTATCCACCCTGTAGTGCCCCTCCTCGTAAACGCCCATGGCCGAGCCCTCGCGGTTATACTGCTCCACGTCCAGGTTCAGCTCGACTATCAGCTGGTTCAGCGTGGTGGCCATCGCGTTGAGCGTGTCTATCACGGAGTTCACCGCACCCTCCTCCAGCTTTATCATGGAGAAATCGCTCTCCAGCGACGCCCTGGCCGAGTCCAGGCTGCGCTTCTGCTGCGGGCTGGCGAAGCCGCGGCGGTTATAACCCGCCACGGTATCGTTGTAGGAGGCCTCGCCGCGGCGGTACTCGTCCAGCCTCGCTTCCAGCGCGGCCTGGCGCGAATCCAGGCCGGCCGAGAGCGAGTCATAGGCGTCCTTGAGCGACTTGTAGGCGGCCAGGCTGCGGTCGGTCTTGAGGCCCATGCCCCTCAGCTTGTCCAGGGCCTCCTGCCTGCGGTCATAGACCATGTTCACGGCCAGACCGCCTCCGGAAGGCAGGCCTTTGAAAACCTCCCGCCCGGCGGCCTTGTTCCAGACGCCGGCCGCCTCGGCCAGGGCGGACCCGAGCTCCCGGGGGTCCAGTCCGAAACGCTGGTCTATGCTGCCTATGGAATAGGTGATCGGGGAGCTGCACGGTAACATGCCGGACCTCACCAGTCTGGCCGCGGAAAGCAGTTGCGGCCCGCGGGTCAGCAGCAACCAGATGGTCGTGCTCAGGACCGTGACGAGCAGGACAAGGTCGAACAGGCGCCGCGCGCCGCTGACCTCGCCCGGCTTCTTCTCATCGCCGGTGGACATGGTCTTAATCTAACATTTTGCGGCCGGAAGGAAAAAGCCGGCGTCAGGGACGGAAGCTTTCCCAGAAGGCCGCTGCCTCGGGGCTTGCCGCCTTAAGGCAGGCGGCCGGGCAGAGCTGCACCAGGTAAAGGTCGTAGCCGGGGCCGGGACGGGAGGCCATCACGCGGAAGCGCCGCCCGTGCGGCAGTATGGCTTCGTCCTCGCCCTGGTCCACCAGTATGCCCTTCTCCGCGCGGGCCGAATAGATCGCCAGTACGGCTTTGCGCGCTCCGGCGTCCTCTTCATCGCCCATCTCCAGAGCGAAGTGCTCGGCCACCTTGAGGCTGAAAGAGGTTGAGACATAGCCTTTGTCGACGTACTCCTCGCCTTCGGCGAGGGGCTTATTGCCGTGCCAGCCCAGACGCAGGCCGCGGAACAGCACCGCGTCGCGCGGCAGGTCAGGCACCCTGGCGAACACGGTATCGATGCGCGCCACTATCTTCTTCGCCTCCTCCGGGCCGGTGCCGTACCACTCGTACTCTCCGGGATAGTAGCGCAGGTAGCCGTTGATCTCGCCGTAGAAGGAATCGTCCTTGCTGGTGTAGGTCTCTATGTCCTCCACCGCCTCGGCGCTGGAGCCGAAGTAGTCCGGGGACGGGTAGCCCAGCTTGCCGTAGAGAGCGCGGAAATCGTAGGCGCGCAGCGGCGCGGCCGCCGCGGCGGGCGCGGGCGCAGGGACACGCAATTCCGACGCCGGCAGGGAAGCGGCGCTCAACCCTTCCAGGGCGAAGCCGGAAGCGGACGCGTGATACGGAAAAAGAGAAAGGCCGAGCAGCAGCCAGGTAAAGCGGCGGAGCGATATCTTCACGCTTATATTCTATTTCTTCGGACACAACGGCACAGGGGTCCAAAGTCCCAAGCCGGAACTGTTTTTCGGCCCAAAAGAAAGAGGCCGCCCGAAGGCGGCCTCCCTTCTTGAGCCCGAACTATTTCAGCTTCGCCAGCTCCCCCGCCAGAGCCGAAAGCTCCGTTTTAACCGCGGACCTGTTGAAGTACGGCCCGCCCTTCAGAGCGTCCCTCAAGGCCTTTTCCGCCCCGATGCCGGCCGGGGAAGAGTCTCTCAGCACGCCCCAGGCGGACTGCAGCGCCCCCTCCATCTCCTCGCCGTAAAGGCCGCGGGCTTTCGCCAGCGCCAGCACGGCCAGCGCCTGCTCGTGCAGCGGCACGGTCTTGTTGTCGTCCCCAAGGAAGGTACCGTCTCCGGCCTGCAGCGAGACCAGCTTCCTTGCCAGCGCTCTGGAAGGAGTGGTCATCAGTTCCAGGGCCAGCCTGGCAGCTGTACTTTCAGCAGACTTGCCGCCGGCATGGCCGATAGCCTGCTTACGTTTCGCCGCCGCCTCTTTTTTTTCCTCGGGCACGGGCAAATAGGCCTCCCCCGCCATGCTGGCGAAGCCGCTGGACGTCATGTATGAGGCCTTGTCGAAGCTGAGCATGCCGCGCATCGCCGCCACCACGCCGCCCATTGCCGTCCTGGGAGCCGCGTTGCCGAAGTATCCCTCGTATTGCGTGCCTTCCGGCAGCTCGCTCTCGACGGGCACCAGCAGCGGCTTGCCGTTGCCGGTAGTAGTGCTCTCGTCCACCGCCACGAAGGAGGTATAATCCGTCACCAGCGAATACTCCAGGCCCAGCATCGTTATCTTTTCCTTCGCGTCGTCGCCGTCGCGGCCGTAGAGCTGCCGGCTCAGGGCGGATATGCGCGCCCGGGCCCACAGCGGCGCCATCGCGGCATTGCCGGTCTCCTTCTCCGGCAGGTCCACCCTCACGCTCATCTTCCACGGGTTGCCGCGCAGCTTGCCCTTCAGGGCCACCGTCGCGGAGCCCGCCTTGGCGTACTTCGCGTGTATGAACACCGGCTGGCCCGCGAACAGGTCCGGCATCACCGATGCCTCCGCGTCCGTCACCTCCAGGCCGTTCCAGTCCACCGACAGGTCGGTCAGCAGGGGCTTCGAGATGCGGTCGTAGAACCTGTTGATTATCTTCTCCAGGCTGGCCTGGCTCTCGTTCTGCCTGACATACTGCACCGTGCCCCTGCCCAGTACCGCCAGCTCTTCCATCAGGTGGCGGTTCACCGAGGAACCCACCCCGAGAGGGAAGATGCGGCTGTTGTTCAGGTGGTCCCTGACGAAGCCGAGTATTTGGTCGTCGTTGCCGATATAGCCGTCCGTCATGAACATCACTATGCGCAGGCGCTCCGGGTCCTTGGGGAACTCCAGCACTTTGCGCAGAGCGTCCAGCATCTCGGTGCCGCCGCCGCCGGAAAGGCCCTCTATCACGCGGCGTCCCAGCAGCACGTTCTCGGGCGTGTTCTTAAGAGGCCTCTCGAAGTGCAGTATATTGCCGGAGGCGAAGCTGAGTATCTGGAAGGTATCGCCGGGGTTCATCCCTTCCAGGCATTTGAGCGCGGCCGCTTTGGCCTGCTCCACCGGCTTGCCCATCATCGAGCCGGACACGTCGATAGCGAACACCAGCTCTTTCGGGGTCACCTGCGACATCGGGAACTTCGCGTCCGGCTGCACCATCAGCGTCAGGTAGCCCTCCTTCCCGTCCTTGTGCGCCAGCACCGAGGCGCCCACCATGTTGACCGCGGGCTCGTAGGTGAGGATGAAGTCCTTGTTGGGGATGCGGTCCTCCTCGTCCAGCGAGACCAGGTACGAATTTCCGCCCAGGTCCTTGATCTCCGTCTCATGCGAGCTGCTGCGCAGTTTCTTCACGGCGAGGCCCGCGTTCAGCTT
>JAKAMO010000137.1 GCA_021812825.1 bacterium
ATCTCATGGTATGCTTGTCGTTCGGGTCAGTGGCCAGGAATGTCCTGTTGGGGGCGAACACGCTGAGGTTGTCCACCAGCTCGTCACGGATAGCGTCGTAGCGATAGCCCTCGGCCACGAAGAAGATGCCGTCGGCTGCCTCGTTGGTCCTGTTCGCCAGGACGAAGGAGGCGTAGGTAGGGTTGACGCTGTTGCCGTTGAAGAAGGAAGGCCACTCCTCTATGCGCTGAGGAAGGTCCTTGTTGAAGCCCATCGTCATCTGCGCCATGTCCAGCCTGTTGGACACCGCCCCGCCGTTATAGTCGAAGCCGTGCGCGGAGGTAACCGCGGCGTTATAGGTGGGTCTCTTCACCAGGTTCATGAACTGTATGGTGCTGGCGTCGGGGCGCACCATGCGCTGGTCCACGCGCACCAGGTTGCCGTGCACATCGGTCAGCGTGCGGCCGGCCTCGAGGTCGGACTCTTTGACCACGTTGGTGAAGCTCTTCACCGCGCTCTCGGCGTTGTTGGTGGCCTTGGCGAAGCTCTGCACCTGTGCCCTGTCGTTCTCCTTCTGGATCAGGCCGGCCTCCCTCTCGGAGGGCTTCAGGCCGGGGCTCCAGTCCTCGAGCGCGGCGCGCTCCTGCTTGGCGGTCAGCAGCACGGGTCTGTTGGCCTTGCCTTCTTCGGCGCTGGCCAGACCCTGGCCCTGCGGTATGCTGAACTCTGACGGGCCTTTGGCGGGCGGCACGGTGAACTTCAGCTTTACCTCTCCGAAGAGCACCTGCAGGTCCATCTTGCCGTCCTCGGTGGTGCCCATAGTGAACTCGGTGCCGCGCACGGCGCAGACCGCGGCCGGGGTGCGCACCTCGAACTTCTCCTTGCGCATCAGGTGCGGCACGCGCAGTTTTACCTTCCCGAATATAAGGGCCAGCCTGGAGGCCAGCGTCTGCCGTTGCTCTATCTCTAGGCCGGTGGCTTCCTTCAGCCAGACCTTGGTCTTATTGGGCATCAGTACCACGGCTTCGCCCCCGGCCTTGGTGCGGAGACCGCCCCCCTCTGGTATCTCCATGTCCGCGGTAGCGGAAACCCACTGCCCCTCGCGGGACAGGCGGGCCTCCACGGCGCCGCTAAGAGAGAGTATCTTGGCTTCCCCCGCCAAAACCGCCCCCGGCAGCGCGAAAAGAAGGAATAATGAAAGGATGTGGTTCCTCATAGGGGAGAGTTTAGTAGATAAACCGCCTTGTGTCAATGAAGGTTATTTGGGATAATTGTGAATCCGGACCGCCGGTTTTCATAGGGGAAACGTCCCCGCTGTAACCGCGGTCAACTTTGATTTTTGTTACCGAGACTGCCCCTGCACAGCCGGGGCCCGGCCGGCCTCCCCGACGGGGAAGGCGCGGCCCGGCACGTACAGGGGATTCCCGGCCCGCGGAGGGACAACATGAGGAAAGTTACTTTAATTACATTCGCGCTGGCCCTGGCCGGCTGCGCCGGGGTGAAACCCAGGCCCGAAGGCTGCCCGCCCTGCCCCCCCTGCCCTCCTGTGCCGGTCTCCACCGTCCCGGTCTCGGCCGTGCCGCTGGCTCCCCCGGCCATGTTCGTGCCGGCTACCGCCGACCTGCCCGTTTTCGCTGATCTGGGGGATACGGCCAGGCTGATGAAGGCCGCCCTTCTCAACAGGCAGTACTTCCAGGGCCTGGGTAACGGCGGAATACCATATCCTTTCGGCGGCCGCATCGTGACCGCCAGGGAGCTGTCCGACACCAACGAGGAGTTCATAAAGATACTGCAGTCCTCCCCCACCGCGGCGGACCTGGACCGGGCCATAAAGGAGAAATTCGACATCTACGAAATGGCTGGCCGCGATTCCACCGGTACCGTGGTCTTCAGCTCCTATTACGAGCCCACTCTGGAAGCGAGCCTCAAGAAGACCAAGGTGTACAAGTATCCGATATACGGCAAGCCGCAGGACCTGATAACCGTGAACCTGGAGGATTTCAATCCCAAGTTCAAGGGCGAGAAGATAAGCGGGCAGTTGCAGAGCGGAGCGCTGGTGCCGTACATGGAGCGCGACGAGATAGACTTCAAGGGCGCCCTGGAGGGCAAGGGCCTGGAGCTGGCCTGGTTCAAGAACCGCGCCGACATCATGGACCTGCACATAGAGGGCTCCGGCCGCCTGCAGCTGCCGGACGGCAAGGTGATAAAGGCCAACTTCGCGGCCACCAACAGCCTGAAGTTCAAGGGCTGGCTGTCGGCCATGGTGGAGGCCGGCGACCTGCCGCGCGAGGGCATCAGCCACGAGAAGGGCCTGCAGTACCTGCTGGACCACCCCGAGCGCGAGCGTCCCGTGATGAGCGCCAATAAGCGCTACACCTTCTTCAAGCTGGACCTGGACATCGACCCGGAGACCGGCCCCACCGGCACCTACGGCCTGCCGCTGACCGGCTGGCGTTCGATAGCGATAGACAACAACCTGGTGCCGATGGGCGCGCTGGCCTTCCTGCGCTCCGACATGCCGGACGTGACGGACGACGGCGAGCTGCACGGCTACAAGCCGGACAGCCGCTTCGTCTTCTGCCAGGACACCGGCGGCGCCATCAAGGGCCCGGGCCGCGTGGACTTCTTCGCCGGCGCCGGCAAGAAGGCCCGCACGTTCGCCTTCAAGGTCTGGAACCAGGGCCAGCTCTACCTGCTGCTGCTCAAGGAGAACGGCGCGTCCAGGCCCGCGGTTGCCGCCAACTAACCTATGACTAAAAAACTCGCCGCCGTCATCCCCCTGCTGCTGGCCGTGTCCGCTTCCGCCGCCAGCCTTACGCTCACCGGCCTGGACGTCCTGGAGCGCGACCACTTCGCCCAGCTGGAGGGCAAGCGCGTGGGCCTTATCACCAACCAGACCTCGGTGGACCAGAACGGCGTCAACGCGGTGGACGTCTTCAGCAAGGCCGGCAACTTCAGGCTGGCGACTATCTTCTCCCCGGAGCACGGCTTCAGGGGCAAGGCCGAGGGCGGCGTTATGATAGACAACTCCACGGACCCCGCGACAGGCGTCCCGGTCTACAGCCTCTACGGCCGCAACAGACAGCGCCCCACCCCGGAGATGCTGAAGGACCTGGACATCCTGGTCTTCGACATACAGGACATAGGCGCCCGTTTCTACACCTACCTGACCACGATGGGCTACGCGATGGAGGAGGCGGCGAAGGCCAGCCTGCCTTTCATGGTGCTGGACAGGCCCAATCCGATAGGCGGAGCGGTGGAAGGCCCGGTGCTGGAATCCGACATCAGCTACTTCACGGCCTATTTCCCGGTGCCCACCCGCCACGGCTTCACCGCCGGCGAGATGGCCGCCTTCCACAAGGCGGACAAGAAACTGGACCTGGTGCTGAACGTGGTGAAGATGGAGAACTGGGACCATTCCATGTTCTTCGACCAGACCGGCGTGGTCTGGATAAACCCCTCCCCGAACATCCGCTCGGTGGACGCCGAGGTGCTCTACCCGGGCCTGGGCTGCTTCGAGGCTTCTAACATCTCCGTAGGACGCGGCACGGATACGCCTTTCCTCTGGTTCGGCGCGCCGTGGATGAAGGCCGGCAAAATAGCCCGTGAGCTGAACAAGGCCGGCCTGAAAGGCGTGAAGTTCCATACCAAGACCATAAAGCCCTCCTACGACATGTACGGCGGCAAGAAGTGCAAAGGGATAAGCATGGAGGTCACGGACAAGTCCAAAGTCCGGGCGCTGGACATCTTCGTCCATGCGGCCTGGCTGCTGCGGAAATATAACTCGAAGGACTTCATCCTGAATCCGCTGGAGATACGCAAGATGACCGGCTCGGCGTCGCTCTTCAGGATGCTGGAGGCAGGGGCCTCTCCGGAGGAGATCATAGCCGAGTTCGGAAAGGAGAACGCCGCCTTCAGGACGGAGGCGGCCAAATTCTTGCTTTACAAGTGAGATTTTGTTAAATTAACTCTATGGGGAACAAGATCCTAGTAGTTGATGACGATCCCGAGATATCCAGCCTGGTGCAGTACACGCTGGAGTCCCTGGGCCACCAGATAAAGGTCTGCGACAACGGCCGCGAGGTGATGGACGTGCTGCGCTCCTACAAGCCGGACCTGCTGGTGCTGGACGTCATGCTGCCCGGCATAGACGGCTACTCGCTGGCGACGCAGATCTCCGAGGACGAGGCGCTGGGCAGCATGCCCATAGTGGTGCTCTCCGCCCTGGAGCCTTCACGCACGATGTTCCAGCGCTTCTCGCAGGTGGCGGCCTTCCTGACCAAGCCTTTCAACACCGACGACCTGATGGAAGCCGTCAAGAACGGCCTGGCGAAGAAACCGTAACCGTCGTCCGCACCACCAAGAGAACAGGGGAGCCCCAAGCTCCCCTGTTCTTTTTTATTATCAGCCAACCTAAGCGGGACTAGGCCGGGAGATGTGTTCTTCGGCACGGGGTCGGCCACACCGTGGCCGCCCCTCCTCACACTGCGGTGTCGCTTCGCTCCACTCAGTCGTCGCGCTTACGCAAGCTCCTCCCTCCGCGAGGGCACTCAGAACCCATCTCCCGGCCATCCCGCTGCACTAAAAATCCCTACACAAAGCGAAAGGCTTCTGTTTTCACGATTTCAGTCCACAGGCTCAAAACACAGAAGAGACGTTTTAGGGGCGCGGTGGGGTGCGGGGACGAAGGCCGGCGCAAGAATAGCTGGAGGGGTGGCGAGGGTTTTGCCAAGGAAGGCCTTCGCGCAGGCCGAGGCTTGCGTAAGCGCCGAGGCCGAGTGAGGAGGCGCACGCACGGTGTGCGTGACGCCGTGCCTGACGAGGCAAACCCTCGCCAGGACCCCGAACCTGCAGTGCGCCGGCCCACTACCGATAGTTGCTACTTTTCGCGTTGTACGGGCATGCTTCCTGGCAGAGGTCGCAGCCGTAGGCCCAGCCGGGGTTGAGCGCGTCTATCTCGGGAGGGATCTCTTCCTTGGCCTGCGTGGTCCAATAGGAGATGCAGCGGGAGGCGTCCAGCGTCCCGCCCTTCAGCGCCCCGGTGGGGCAGGCCCGCTCGCAGGCGCCGCAGGAGCCGCAGGAGCCGGCGCACGGGGCGTCGGCCTCCGCCTCGAAATTGAGCGCTATGCCGCCCAGGAAGAAATAGCTGCCCTGCCCCGGCGAGATCAGCAGCGTGTTCTTTCCTCTGAAGCCCAGCCCGGCCAGGCGCGCCAGCTCCTTTTCCAGCACCGGCGAGCTGTCGCAGAAAAGCTTCCCGTCGGCGGCCGGCTCTTCGGCGCGTATGCGTTCCAGCATCGCCGCCAGCTTTTCCTTTACCGCTATATGGTAGTCCCGGTTGAGCACGTAGCGCGACAGCTTCGCCCCGGCCCTGGCCAGCAGGCCCGGCTGGTAGAGCTTCCTGCCGGTGTTCTTCAGGTAGGACATCGGCTCGCCGGCTTTCGCCAGTTCGGATGAATGATCGCGCGCCGGCCCCCAATAGCGGAAAGCGCACATCAGCACGCAGCGCGCTTCCGCGTACCAGTTCTTGACGTTTTCCCTGCGGGAGAGGCCGCGGCCGAGGTAGGAAAGGCCCCGGGGGGCGTCCTTGACGGCCGCGGAGAACCGCTTTATCTCCGGAATGACGGCGGCCGGCGATATGCCGGCCGCGTCGGCCCCGGCCGAGAGGGCGATCTCCTTCAGCCGGGCTGAATTCACGAGCGTGCCCGGCTGGAGTATTCCCACTCGGAATACCGCACCCAGAACAGCTTGAAGAGCTCCTCCAGGAAGTCCTCGCGCTTCACGCCGGCGCCCTTGATGGCCTTCACGCTGACGGCCGTGTCCAGCTTGAGCGGGTTGTTGAGGTTCACGCCCATGCCGAGCAGCAGCCAGCTGGTCTCGCCGCCCGCCGAGGAGGACTCGGTCAGTATGCCGGCTATCTTCAGCCACTTGCGGCGGCGCGGGTGCCAGGCGTAGACGTCGTTGGGCTTCTTGATGCGCGTCTTTATGCCGTAAAGTTTGGTCAGCGTCTCGCCCACTACCTTGCCGGCCAGCACGCTGAGGTCGGGCAGGAACTTCAGGTCGGA
>JAKAMO010000138.1 GCA_021812825.1 bacterium
TGTAGCTGTTCACGGAGCCTTTGTGGCGGGCGCCGTCGTCCTTCTGCACCCCGCCGCCCAGCGCGGAGATGTCGCCGTCCACCTCGCCCGCCCCTATCAGGGCCACGCCGCCGCCCACCGCGGAGACGTTGCCCGCCACCCGGCCGCTGACGCGCACCGGGCCGCCTATGCTGGAGACGTCCCCGTCAACCAGGCCCGGGATGGTCACCACGCCGCCCATCGAGACCAGGTTCCCGGTCAGCTCGCCGTTGATGGTGACGGAGGCCCCGCCCACCGCGGTGGCGTCGCCGTCCAGCTTGCCGTCCACGGTGAGGGACCTGTCGGTGGCCACGTCGCCCCGCAGGGTCTCTCCCTTGGGCACAAGAATGTCCTCGTGGCGCACCTCCGGCCGTCTCGCGTACAGCGCCTGCGACAGCAGCAGCAGGGCCGCGGCCGGCAGCATCAGTTTTTTAACGTTCATGATATTTCTCCCCTTTCCTAATCCCGTCAGATCCCGCCAGAAGCCGGGCGCACGCCCGGCACCGCTTTTATCACCGCGGCGCAGACCAGCGCCGCCGCGGCCGTTTCATACCAGGGCGGCAGCGCCGCTGCGGCCAGTCTGCCCAGGTCCGAGAACAGCGAAATAGCCCCGGGCAGCCCGCCCAGCGCGTGGGCGGCGTAAGCCTTGGCCGCGTCCAGCGCCTGGCCGAACCCGCCGGGCCGCGCCAGCGCCTCGCCCCAGCCGGAAAGCCCCCTGTAGAGGTAGCCGGCCGAGAGCGCGCCAAGCAGGGCGGTCCAGCCGGCCGTCAGCACGCCGATACCTTTGAGGAACGCCCCCTGCCAGTCGAAGGCGCGGGCCGCTTCGGCCTCTATGCGGGCCATTACGCGTGCCCTGAAGCCCGCCGGGGCCTTCCGGTAAGGAAGGCCCGCTATGGCCCCGGCTATCAGCTCGTCGTTCCTGTCGGCGTTCATATGTCCTCTCCTGTACTACGGCTTAGCCCTCCCGACGGTTGCGTCGGAAGCGGCCAATTTAGCCTTTATGAGCTCCCGGCCCCTGAAAAGCCGGGCCTTCACGGTGCCTTCCGGCACGCCGAGGACCCGGGCTATCTCCGCCGGGCCCATGTCCTCTTTGTACTGCAGAAGCAGGGCCTCGCTGTAGATGGGCGGCAGCGAGCCCAAAAGGGCTTCTATGCGTTCGGCGTCCAAGGCGTCTTCCACGCTCCCGGCGGTGCGCTGCGAGGCGTCCGGGATGTCGGGAAAATCCTCGGTGTCCATCGAGACGGTGCGGCCGCGGGCGCGCAGGACGTCCATGCAGGCGTTATGGGCTATGCGGAAGAGCCAGGAAGAGAAAGGGTAGGCGGCGCTGTACGAAGCTATCGCGCGGAACGCCTTGACGAAGGCCTCCTGCGCGGCCTCTTCCGCGGCCGCCGGGTCCTTCAGCAGGCGCAGCGCGAAGCTGTAGATCCGGTCCTGGTAAAGCTCCACCAGGGCGCCGAACGCCTCCGTGTCGCCGCCCCGCGCGCGGCGCGCCAGTTCTATATCGTTACCGCCCATCGTCAATTATACGCGAACCCGTCCTTAATGGTTGCCGGCCGCCGCCGCTCCCGGCGCCTTTCCGCCGCGGCAACTGAATTATACAGAATAGCGCCGGCGGCTGGAACCCGGGAAAAAAAGGGCCGGCCCTTCCCGGAAGGCCGGCCCTCTCTCGTCCGTCCGTCGTTATTTCCTGCCATGCGCCGGGCGGTCGGCGGGCATATTGGAACGCTCCATATGCTCGTGCCGCTCCGGCTTCATCCCCTCCTTCTTCTCCCCCTTGCCCTCTTTCTTCATCCCCGCCGCGGCCTCCCTGTGCGCGGCCGCGGACACCTTTTTGACCTGGCTGACCACCGGGCCCAGCTTCAGTCCCAGCTTCTTGGCGATCTCGCCCCAGCCCATGACAGGCGGGCCCTTGCGCATGTCCATTATCTTCTGCACGTTGGCGTCGGTGATGCCTCCCTCCAGCTTCTGCGCCAGCGACAGGACTATGCCCACCTCGCCGTAGCCCAGCTTCTGGTCGCGCAAGCCCTGCACCCGGGCCGCGTCCACCTTGAACTCCTCGGTCAGCCTGGCCGCCACCGCCTTTTCTCCTTCGGGCTTGGCGGCGTCCTCGTCGAGCATCGCCGAAGACCTGTCCAACTTCTTCTCGTCCGGCGACTTGCTCTGCGCCAGCACGGGCAAAGCCGCGCCGAGCAGCAGCCCCGCCAGCAGCAGACTCATACCCTTGTTCTTCATAGGACCTCCTTTTTACCCCTCCTAAAACCTCCGGCTGACCCCAGCGCTCAGTCCCAGGTCCGGGCTGCCGTCGGAAAGCCCGAACAGCACCCCGCCGGAATAGCGGTTGCCGTCCGCCGCCGGGCCCTCCAGCGTGAAGCTGACGTCCCGCGGGGCCGGGGCGCCGCGCACCAGCGAATTGCTGGTCTCGTAGAGCGCGGTGAACACCAGGTCCCCGCCCGCTTTCCTTGAGAAACCGATGTCGAAAGCCGCCTGATCCCTGTAGTCCTGGCCCGGCGGCGAACCGATCGAAGTGAAATACGCGTCGCTCAGCAGCGTCCAGTTCCCGGGCATGTCCTTCGAGAATTCCAGCCCGCCCCCGGCGTCCGTCTCCCCGGTGCCCAGGCCCTTGTCCCTGTCGGCGGTGGGCAGCTTGAGCGTGCCGGCCAGGCCCAGGTAGAAGGAATTCCGCCTCTCCGAGGCCAGCGGGTAGCCGCCCTTGAGCAGTATGTCCCCCAGTCCGGACTCGGTGGTTTCCTTCGCGGTAAGCGAGGTGCGGGTCATCCGCATCCCGGTGCGCGAAGGCCTGCCGCCCACCAGCGTCACCGCGCCCACGCTGGTCTGGCGCAGATAGGGCACCGTGACCGACAGCGAGGCGTCCCCGAAATAGCGCTTAAGGGTGAAAGGGATATACAGGCTGCTGGTACGGTCGCTGGTGCCGTATTTGCCGGTATCGTAATTGACCGAGGAAGAGAACTTCCAATCCTCGGCCGCGGCAGCCGACAGGAAAGACAGGAACAGCCAGCCGCCGATTACAGTTACGGGGAACCTCATATTACCTCCCCGGCGCCATAGACGGCCTCAAAGGAAAGGATAAACCCGGCGCCAGCTATATTGTAGCCCCGCCCGGCCCGGTCCGCCATTGCCGGTTTCCCCTTTTTGCTGACTTTTTTCCGCTCCCGGCAATGGCCGGTTTCCCAGGCCCGCCATTGACAAGGTGTTACACTTGTGTTACACTATGGCAGGGAGTGGAATATGCCCGCAAAAAACCCGAGAGTTAACATCGTTCTGGACCAGGCGCTCTACGACGTCCTTGGCCGCCTGGCAGCGCGCGACGGCATCTCCATGTCGCTGGAGGCCCGCGACCTCATCAAGGAAGCTCTGGAGACGAAGGAAGATCTCTACTGGGACATCGTAGCGGCCGAAAGGAAACGCACATATTCGGCCAAAAAGGCCGTCGCGCACAAGGACATCTGGAAATAACGATGCTTTACGAGCCCAAATATCACCCGGAAGTGGCGCGGGATATATCGGGCTTTCCGCAGAACATCAAGACCCGCATCCGCAAAGCCATCGAAGAGCGCCTGATACTGGACCCGCTGAAGTTCGGCGAGCCCCTGCGCCGCAGCCTCTCCGGTTTCCGGAAGCTCCGCGTAGGCGACTACCGGGTCATTTACGAAGTGCAGGGCCAGGCAGTCGTCATCCTCAAGATCGGCCACCGCCGCGACGTCTACAAGAAGTTCGGCCGCACCTGACCCCGGAGTCCGCCGCCCTTTTTAAGCAATCAGGACTTAGGAATCAGCGTACCTGTTTTCCTTTCGGCTCGATGCCCGCGGATATCCCCGCCCCATCGCAGGCATACAGAAAAACGGCTCTGGTCTCAGCAGGCATGGCCGGCACTGTCCAGTAGAAACCGAAGGCTGTCCCGACAGACAGGACACGGGAACTCACCGGCGTAGGGATATCGTCGGCTAACCCTCCGACAGAACTTACCGCCTTCACCTTCCAATAATCCACACCTCCCGCCGGAGGACGGCAGGAATACATGCTCCGCGCCTTGGCGCCGGCCGGGAGCCTGAAACGGAACGAGCCGCCGGCGCCGAGTTCCGGCGCGGCATCCACCCATTCCCCTGACTCCGCGCGCACGGCGATTTTAAGCGCGGCGCCTTTCACCCAGGCCCGCTTTCCCCCGGGCACGGCCTTTTCTTCGAAGAGCGCGGTCTTAGGGTCGAAGCGCGCCGCGCAGGCCAGCACCGCGGCATTCTCGGAGGAATCCAAAAGCTCCCCGCGGAAACCGTCCGCCCCCGCTCCCCAGAAATAGGCCGCGGCACCCTCCTGTCCTGGACCCGACAAGTCAGTTTCCCCCGCTTTCACCTCGCGCAGAGCAAATCCGTCTTGCGCCTGGACCAGCTCATGGGGCGCGGAATCGCCCACCGAATAGACGCAGCCTTTCTTTTGGAACACCAGCGTCTCGCGCGGGCCGGCATCCGTCCCGCCCAGCCGGGAACGGACATCTACCAACTGGTACGAAGTTCCATCAGAAACAAGCGCAAGCACGACATCGGCCTTGCCGTCATGCCCGGACAGCACGGCGTCCTCAACGCCGTCCCCATTGAAGTCAGCCCGGACTGCATAAGGAAAGGAACCCGCTGAAAATGGATACCCGGACAACGCCGGCGCAGGATAGTCCGCGTTGCGCCAAAGACGCAGCGCGGGCAGACGTTCCTGCAATATCGCTTTTAACTTCGCAGGAAGCGGGATGTCCCGCACCTGGACAGTTACATCCGGAACGCTATAAGCGGAACTTACGGTTCTCAGTGTTGCATCGGCCTCGCCGCCTGATACGGACGCAAAGGACAGACACAGCGCCAACGTGACGAGACCCGCGGAAAGCCTCTTTCTCATATACCCCTCCCGTCACCGCTATTCCGCCCACTGGCGGCCGCACATGGTCCGGAACGGGCAGCCCGCGCATCCGGCCTCGTCGGCCGCGGGCTTGAATCCGGCCGCCGGGTCCAGGATCTCCTCGAGCAGCGTCCTTATAGCCGCTTCGTAGGCGCCGAATACGGCCTTTTTGTCCGGGACCTTCTTATAGCGCGCCTTGTAGAGCGACTCTTCGGCGATGTTCTCCGCGCCCAGCAACAGCAGCGACGCGTCCATGCCGCCCGCGTCCAGGCCGTGTTCGGCCATATAGGCCAGGATATAGAAAGGCAGTTGCACGCTCTTCAGGGTCCGGCCCCAGTCCTCGCGGATACCCAGGTCGAAGCGGCTCCAGTTCGGCACCGCGGCGCCGGCGCCGGTCTTGTAGTCCAGTATATGCACTACGCCGCCGCGGCGGTCCACGCGGTCCGCGTAGCCGCGCAGCTTTATCTCGCCCGCCCCGGTCATGATCGAAGCCTTGAGCTGCGTCTCGCAGGCGAGGATCTCTATGCCGGCGAGGTTGTCGCGGTGGTAGTCCAGGATATCCTTCAGCCGCTTCTCCACCTGCCGCTTGATCAGGTACTCCGCGCCGGACCGGTGCCCCTTCAGCCGCTCGTCGAAGACCCGGCGCGCCGCGGCCGCTATCTCGCCGTAATCCTTCTCCGCGACGTTCAGCGGCCTGCCGGTCCTGCCCTTGAAGAAAGCCTCCAGCACCTCGTGCACGATGACGCCGATGTCGCGCTGCTCTATGTCGTCGGACACCTCGTCCTTCCCGGCGAGGCCCAGGCCGTAGCGGTAATAGAAGCGCAGGCCGCAGGCGAGATAAGCGTCTATGGCCGAAGGCGAGAACTCGCGCGCCCTGAGCGCGGCCAGCAGCTCGGGCGTCTTGGCCGCGCCGGAAGGCTCGCCCTGGGAGAAGTTCACCCGCAGGTGCACCTCCTCGCCGGCGGGCTCGCCGCCCCCGCGCTCGAGCTCCCAGGCCAGCCGCTCCACGAAGGGGCTCCGCTCCTTGTCGGCCGAGTCCTTGTAGAAGATATGCGCCTCTTCGGCGCCGGAGAGCAGCGTGTAGAAATAGTAG
>JAKAMO010000139.1 GCA_021812825.1 bacterium
GCTCCGGCTGTTCGCACGCTCGCGGTCCTGTCGCTCTGCGCCGCGTTCCCTCCGGCCGCCCCGGCCCTTATCTCCTCCTCCGGAGAATACCAGCTTGAATCCTCCGCCAGGCTTAGCGGGGGGGGGCTGCTGAGCGGCGGAGAGTATTCATCCAAGGGCGCCTCGGGCCAGATCTCGCTGCCGGCCGGCATCGGGAACTCCCGCTCCGGCGCTTATTCTAACAGGAGCGGTTTCTATAACCCGCCCCATTTCACCTTCCAGAAAGGTCTTCCGGCGGCGGTGAAGTTCAACTCCGGTAACGCGGCCCTGACGCTCCCCGCCGGCGCGGTGGACAAGGAAGCGTTCGATATTACGCTTAACGACGATCCGGGCGCCAGGCCTTTAAGCGTGGATGCCGGGACCATAGATACGGCCAATTCGAAGATGGAGGCCAACGAGGGGGCCTGGGCGCGTCTTTTCACAGGAAATGCTACCGAGATGGGGCTGTTCGACGAGCAGGACTTCTGGCGCAAGCCCCTGCTGAAGGCGGGAAACCTCTCCCTGCGCTACCAGGACGACGACGGCGACGGCGTCCTGGACGGGTCCTTCCCGTCGGTAAGGGTGGACACCATACGTACCTGGCAACTGGACGAGGAACTGGCAATGTGGACCAAGGTCCCCGGGGCCATATTCGACAAGGCTTCGCGCACTGTCTCCGTCCCCTTCATGTCGCCCGGGGTATACTCGCTGCTGGGCTCCGTCGACGACGCCGTGAAGCATACCTACGCCTTCCCCGTCCCGTTCAGGCCTAACGGCCCGGCAGCCGGTAGCGGGGCCGGCCAGAGCGGCACGGAAGCGGACGGCATCACTTTTACCAACGTTCCCCAAACCGGGGATATAGAGATCTACACGCTCGACGGACGCCTGGTGCGTAAACTGGTCATCCCGGAGGGGCTGCCCCTCCCGAAACTCAGCTGGGACGTGCGCACCTCCGGCGGCCAACGCGCGGCCAGCGGGGTCTATATCTGGCGGGTGGTGTCCGGCTCGAACTCGAAGACCGGGAAACTAATGGTGATTTGGTAGGGGATGGCGGAAGTTCCGCTATCCCTGTAATTGCTAAGGAGGGAGTATGAAGAAGGCAACGAAAGTGATTATTGCCCTGGTATGCGTCGCGGCGGCGGGCCGTCTGGCGCAAGCCGCGGACAATGGTACGGAGTTCGGAGTAGAGGACGACCTCACCGTGCTCGGCACCGGCGGAACGGCGCTGGACCCGGACCTGGAGGTGAAGGGCTTCACGGTCTTCGGGTCCACCCAGTCCGCCCCGGCGCTCGGTATTCCGGTGGCTCCCGGCAACATATTCGCCAACGGGTACGTGCAGGTATCCAGCGGAATGTACGTGGCCGGCAGTTCCACCTTCACGCAGGCGGTGGAGTTGCAGGGCTACGGCGTGCTAAAGAGCACGGTGCAGTTCATGAACAACGCCGGCGCGCTGACCAACCTGTACTTCGACAACGGCGCGGCCAACGCGGGCAAGGTGCTTAAGGCTTCGGCCAACGGCTTCCTTACCTGGGAGACCGATAACACCGGCCTCGCCTCGCTGGGCAGTCCCTACCGTCTGCAGATGGTGAACGCGGCCGGCACCGGCCTGGTGGATTCCCAGTTCATACAGAACGCCGGGGCCACCAACATAACCATGGTCAGCGGCTCGTCCATGACCATACTCGGCGACGGTACCGACGGTCTGGGGGTCAATGGCGCCGCCAAGTTCACCGGCAACGTGAACCTGGGCGACGCGGCCGGAGACGCCATAACCGCCGTAGGCGCGCTGACGGCCCAGAACGGACTGTCCGTTACCGGCGGGAACGCCGCCGTCACCAACGACCTTACCGTCAACGGCAACGCGCAGCTGGGCAACGCGGTGACGGACACCCACGCGATGAACAGGGCGGTAGAGGCCGGAGTGGCCCTCTCCGTGGACAGCGTGGGAACCTCAGGCAACTACGCCGCCAAGTTCTATTCCGGCGGCTCGCTGGCGGCCTGGATAAAGAAGAAATAAGAAGCAGGTTCATGCTCCTCCTTATGGTCCGCCGGGAATAGGCCCGGTGGAAGTTGCGGGAGGGGCCGGGAATTTAGCGGGGCGTAGAGCCGGATACCGGCTTTATGCGGCATATGAAAACGGTCGAAACGGCAAAAAAAGCGCTGGGCAGGCTCTTAACCGGGCTTGGCCTTGCCATGCCTGTTTCGCTGTTGCTGCTGGCTGGGGGCATTCTCTTCCCCGCTGCCGCGGCGGCCGAAGTTCCCGTCAAGTTCACCTACCAGGGCAACCTGCGCCAGAACGGGTTCCTGGTCAACGGCAGCCGCTCCATGGTCTTCCGCATCTATGATTCGTCCACGTCCGCCACGGAGCTCTGGGCCAGTCCCGCGTACAATGTCGACCTTTCGACAGGAATATTCCGTGTAACGCTGGAGCCGTCCATAGCGGACTGGGAGACCGGCAGCATGTGGCTTGAGCTGGAGATCGAAGGCAACCGCATGTCGCCTAGGGAGGAGCTCACCTCCTCTCCGTATTCGATAGATTCCCTGATGCTTTCCGGCAAGCGCTACACCACGGCCGCTTCAACGCCTACGGCGTCGGCGCCTGGGGAGCTCTGGTACGACTCCTCTTCCGGCCTGGTGAAGTTCTGGAACGGGGCGGTCTGGGTGCCGACCTCAGGTTCCGGGGTGCCGGGACTGCATGCGCTTACTCACGCCGGTACGGGCACGGACCCTATAACTTCGTTAGGCACCCATACGGTGATGGGATATATCGGCGTTTCTTCTTCGGTCAGCGCGGGGTGGCTGCTGGGCGACGGCTCGGGGATATATGATCTCAACGCGTCACGGATATCTCTCGGCTCCCTTTCGGGGGACAGGATAGGCGCGGTGATAGTTTCGACGCACATAGTCGACGGGACGATACAGAACCAGGACCTCGCGGATAATTCGATAACGAGGGCCAAGCTCAACCAGTCGGGCTGCGCCAACGGCGATATACTGCAGTTGAGCGGAGGCCAGTGGGTCTGCGGCAGCGGGGCGGCCGGCGGGCTGGAGGTCGACCCGCTTTCAATACATGATCAGGATACGTTGCAGAGCGGGGCGACGTTCTATGTGTCGTCCGGCACCGCCAACGATCTCAATATTAATAATATCCTTAAAGTGCCCGGAGTGGCTTATGTCTCTTCCGCCACCCTGACCGATCTTGACGTGGATAATTCCCTGAAGGTCATGGGGACGGCCAGACTTAAAGGCTCGTCTTCCCAGGAAGGGCTTTCCGTGGAGCCCACCGGCAACGTCGCCATAGGCATGACGGGCGCGTCCGCCCGCCTGGAGGTCAGGGGCGCGGATACCCAGGCCTATAGCTTTTCCGTTTCCACGGGCGCCGCCCGCCAGGTAGTGGTCTCCACCTCCGGCGCCGTAGGCATAGGCACCGAGGCGCCGCGCGCGAAGATGGAAGTGGCGGGCACGCAGAACTCGGGAGAGTACATAATGATATTGAATTCGGGCGACAAAGTGGCCGCATGGCTCAGGAACAAGTAGCGCTTCGGGATTCTCGGCGGAGGTTTCAGCTATAATGCCATTCGTTTTAAAAATATCCGGCGGCGGGGTGAAGGTCGGTAATATGGGTCGTGCAAGGTTCTTGATATCCGCGGTAAGGACCGGCGCATTCCGCGCCGGCGCGCTCTCGCTTATGTTCTGCATATCGCTCGCGGCGCCCTGCCGCGTAGCGGCCCAGACCGAGCTGGGCTCCGAGGACGACCTGACGGTGCTGGGCATCAACGGTACCGCCGCGGACCCCGATACCGAAATAAAAGGTTTCACCGTCTTCGGTTCCACCCAGGCCGTCTATACCGGCGCTGTCGTAGGAGCTGGCAACGCCGTAGTGAACGGTTATCTGGCCGTTTCTTCCGGCGCGTACTTCGTGGGCGGCTCCACGTTCGCGGCCGGGGGAGCGTACTTTACCGGCGTGAGCAGCTTCACCATCCCCGGCAACATGCACGTCGGCGGCGGCGCTGTCGGCCAGGTTCTTTCCAAGGTCGCCGGCGGCGGCATGCAGTGGTCCAGCGTGACCGACATGGTCTCCGGCGACAACCTGGGCAGCCACATCGCCACCACCACGCTGCAGATGGGCGTCTATGGCGTTAATACTTCCAGCGACATCACGGCAGCGCGCTATCAGATAAACGGCAGCACGGTGCTGGCCATACTCCCGGGTGCCGGTAGTTTGGGGATTGGCTATAATGCGGGCAAGCTGAACGCGGGGAACGGGAACATCTTCATAGGGATGAATGCCGGCTCATCCACAGTGACGGGCGCGTATAACTCTTTTGTCGGCTACCAGGCCGGCCATTCCAATACTTCGTCCGACAACTCGTTTTTTGGCTGGAATGCGGGGTACTCGAACACCACAGGGAACGGGAACTCCTTTTTTGGAATGGGTGCGGGCGTATACACCACCATCGGTATCCGTAATTCCTTTGTGGGCTCGAACGCGGGCGCGTACAATACCACCGGCAACTACAATCTAATGGCCGGGTTCTACGCGGGTTATAATACTAAGACCGGTTCTTACAACGCCATATTGGGCAGTGAAGCCGGCTACGGAGTGCCTTCGAATTCCTTCTCCAATTCCACCCTGGTCGGCTACAGGGCCGGTTATGGATTGTCCACTGGCTCTGACAATATCCTGCTGGGCTGGCAGGCCGGCGACGCGCTTACCAGCGGCGCGCGCAACATCGTCATAGGCTATGACCAGGACGCGTCAGCCGCCACCGCTTCGAACGAGCTCAACATAGGCGGCGTGCTTTACGGGGACCTGGCGGCAAAGACGATAGGCCTAAGCACGCGGGTACCGCAGGCGGCGCTGGACGTGGTGAGCACCGGCACGGTACAGACGCAGTTCGCGCAGCTCTGGCGCAAGTCTGATGGGGTCATAGTGGGCTCCATGTCCGCCACCGGCGTGATGATGGCGAACAAGTTCGTCGGCGACGGGTCCGGGCTGACAGGCATAAGTGCAGGCGGAGGCGGCGACAGCCTGGGCACGCACGTGGCGACGAAGACGCTGGATATGGCCGGCTTCCAGATAAATAACGTGTCGTCCATGACGATAATCGCGCCGGACACGGTAGCGTCCTCGCTGTGGATTTCCACTTCCATGGCCACGTCGCATTTATATGTTTCCACGAAAGGCTATGTGGGCATTGGTACGGAGAATCCTCAAGCAGTTCTTGATTTGGGCGCGGGTACCTCTGGCAGATCCCTGGTTTGGGGGGGGCGTGGCGGGAACAATCATTATGCCTCGATCGGAACAAGCTACAGCAGCGCCGACCTTAACATTCTTGGCGGGCTGAAATTGGATAGCGCGGCTGACGGCTATAAATATTCATATACAGGGACATACGGAGCGGCAGGTATAGAGTTGGGAACGTTCGGGGGGGGTGGTGACATTCGGTTCTTTGCCGAGCCCAGTGCTGCGCATACGGCGGACGTCTCATTTGATAGTGTCGTGAATCAGCGGATGGTTATCAAGACAAACGGAAGCGTCGGCCTTTCCACCGGCGTGCCGCAGGGGCGGCTGGACGTGCTGGGGACGGGTTCTACGCCAGCCACGATGACACAGATCTGGCGTAACTCCGGCGGAACGGTGATCTCCTCCATGAGCGACACCGGCGTGATGATGGCCAGCAAGTTCATAGGCGACGGGTCCGGGCTTAGCGGCGTTACCGCCACCGACAACACCAAGGTGCTTAAAACCGGCGACACCATGACGGGTACGCTGACCATTAACGCCGCCACGGCGTTCACCACCGGCAACCAGCCGGGCCTTGGTATCTCCACGCATGTTTTTATCAGCGGCAATCTCGGGATTAACACCGCCACTCCCAGGATGCCGTTGGATGTGATCGGGGGAGCGGTATTTCACACGGGCGGTTCTGACGTGTGGACA
>JAKAMO010000140.1 GCA_021812825.1 bacterium
GCGCCGGAGGAATGCGCGGCCAGGAAGCCGGTCTCGGCCGAGAAATGGCCGGCGGTCCATACTATGCCGGAGATGACCAGGGTGGAAACCGCCGAGGTGGAGAACAGGGAGATGAAAAGGGCCAGCGAGGTTATGACCGACAGCTTGAGCAGGGAGCCGCAGAGCGCCCACGCGTAGTAGGCCGGGGGAGGGAAGCCCCGCAGCCGGAGCAGCAGCAGGTGCAGCGCCCCCATAAGAGCCAGCATCACGGCGGAAGTGGCCAGCGAGCCGGCCAGCTTGCCGGCGAGGTAAGCCCAGCGCGGGACCGGGCGGGAGAAGACGAGGTATATGGTCTTAGTCTCGGCCTCGCGCAGCAGGACGGAGGAGGCGTTGAACAGGGCGTAGGCCAGAACGGTGAACTCTATCAGCGTGAGGCCGAAGTCCGTGAGGACCCGGCCTTCCTGGTCTACGGCCATCACGCCCGCCAGTACTGAAGCGTAGACAGCGGCGAAGGCGAAGACCGCGAAAAGGGTGAAGAAGCGGTTCCTGACGTTCTCGCGCACCGCCGCCAGGGCCACGTGAAGGATGACGCGCGGACCGTTCCTCATCTCACCGCCTCCACGAAGATCCCTTCCAGGCCCCGCGGGGAGGATTCCCACTCGGCCCGCTCCACAGTCCTCGCCAGCGAGCCCCGCACCATTATCAGCACCCTGGAGCAGAGCTTCTCCACCTCGGAGATGCTGTGCGAGGAGAGGAAGATCGCCCGGCCCTCGGAGTTGAGGCCTGAAAGCAGGCCGCGGATATCGTGGATGGCCAGCGGGTCCAGGCCGCTGACCGGCTCGTCCAGGACCAGCAGGTCCGGTGCGTGCAGCAGCGCCTGCGCAAGCCCCAGGCGCTGCAGCATGCCTTTGGAGAACTCCGAGATCTTCTTGGCCGCATGCGGCTCCAGACCGGTGCGGCGCACCGCGGACTCCACGGCCGCGGCCAGGGCAGAGCCGGAAAGCCCGGAGAGACTCCCGTAGTAGGCCAGCGCCTCGGCCGGTCGGACCTGAGGCGGGAAATAGGGCAGTTCGGGGAGATAGCCGACCTTCGCCTTCGCCGCGCCCTCGGAGGGGGGATGGCCGAAGACCCTGACCTTCCCCTCGGTAGGGAAGAGGAGCCCAGTTATCAGCTTCATGATAGTGGTCTTGCCTGCGCCGTTGAGGCCGAGCAGGCCGGTCACTTCCCCGCGGCGCAGCTCGAACGAGAGGCCGGCTACGCCCACCGTATAGCGGGAGGATAAGAGACCGGGGCGCTTATAGGTCTTCCCTACTCCGGAAAAGGAGACTGCCGGGGCGCTCATTTTATGTGCTTGGCCTCCTCTCTCTTTATCCTGCGCATCTCATCGGCTATGCGGTCTATCGGGATCTCGCCCATCTTAAGGAAAGCTGTATGGAAGTTGCGGAGGTCGAAGTACTTGGCCTCGGTCCTCTCGTAATAGCGCCGCATCTCGAGTATCCGGTCGAGGCCGTAGATATAGCTGAAGCCCTCGGTAGGGTTCAGCGATATCTTCAGGACCTCGCCCTCGGCCTGCGGCTTGCTCATGCCCAGATTCTCCTGGAAGAACGCGGCGGCCTCTTCCGGCGTCCATTTCCTGGTATGCAGCGCGGCGTCCGCGTAGGCGCGCGCGGCCCTGAGCGCCCTGACGTAGCAGCGCAGGAAGCGCGACCAGTACGAGGAATAGTAGCCCATCTCCTCGGAGAGGAGCTCCGAGTAGCAGGCCCAGCCGTTGGAGGTCACCGGCTGGCGGGAAATACGGCGTATCCGCGAGGGATTGGAGGCGGCCTCGAAGCTCATCAGATGAAGGCCCGGCATGACCGAGTAGGCGGTCAGCAGTTCCATCTGGGAGTAGTTGAAGCCGGCTGCGAGCACCTTTTCCTTGACCGGGGCCGGCAGCGAGTCCGCCGGGAGGAGCACGAAGAGCTCAGAAACCCTGTTGTCGTCGAGCGAGAACGGCGGGGCATAGTAGACGTAGGGCAGCACCGCGGACATGAAGCCTGGCATCCGCTTTATCAGCAGGCGCTGGCGGGGGAACTCCACCACCTTGTGCTGGTCGAAGTGCTGATAGGCGCGGTCGACCTCGTCCTGGAAGACCTTCAAGACGTCGCCGGACTCGGGGTGCTCCTTGGGCAGCTTGCGCATAACGCCCTGCCAGCCTTCGGCCTTGGCCTCCATCGCGTCCACCGTGGAGGCCTCCTTCTTCAGGTCGGACATCGAGCTCTTGAAGGCTTTCTTGGTGTAGCGCAGGGCCCCCGCCGGCGTCATGTCCAGCCCGTGCAGGCGCTCCAGGTAGAAACCGTACGTGTAGTCTCCGGAGCGGAAATCTGACGTGGAATTGGGCAGCACGTCCTTGCGGAGGAACTGGGCGTAGCGGGAGAGGGCCAGCTTCACCTTGTCCATCGTCTCGTCGAACTGCGTCTTCAGAGTGGGGTCGTAACGGGTGTAGCCGCGGAAGATCGGGACGAAATCGGAGATATTGTCCAGGGCATCCTCGGCCTGCGAGATGGCCTGCCGCGTCCAGATGGCCGGCGGCTTCGACAGGTTGCGCTCGGCCTGCAGCAGCGCGTCGGGGAGGGCGTTGAGACGGGCCAGCGCGTTGGCGGCCCGGGTGTTGTAGTTATCGTAGTCCTTCGTCATCATCTGGTAGACGATGAAGAGAGGCTCCAGGTAGTACTGCGGGCGGTTGGCCAGCCTGTTAAGGTTGGCCAGCTCGTAGATGTCCACCTCCAGCATGTGGTCGAGGACCTCGTAGTCCACGCGCAGGCGGGGCGCCATCGTGTCCTTGCGGATCTCGCCCAGCTTGGCGCGGAGCTGGCGGAAGGCCTCCAGCTGGCGAACGGCGCGCTCCGTCGTGCGCGAGGTGAGAGAGGAGTCGGCGCCGTGCAGGCCCAGCGTGGTGGCCCGCTCCGGGTCGTACATCTGTATGGTGGCCAGGTACTGGGAGAACACCTCGTTGAGCTTGGTGTCCTCGAGGGTGCCCTCGATCTCCTCGGTGGTAAGGCGGTCCTCGTAGGCGGCGGCTGGGGCGGGGTGGGACGCGGCGGAAGCCGCCAGCGCGAGCGCGACGAGTCGGAAAATAAGCTTCCTCATAGCTCTCCTCACAATACCGGTCCGCCCCCGGCCGGGGTCAGCCGCGGCTCTTGATCTTCCCGCGGCGCCGGGCCGCGGGAGCGGGCTCGAGCGCCATGTCGAGCACCTCTTCCATTCTCTCCACCGGCTTGAGGCGCATGCGGGAGCGGATCTCCTCCGGGATGTCCTCGAGCTCCTTGATGTTGACCTTCGGGAACAGGACGGTGTCTATGCCGTCGCGGAAAGAGGCGATGACCTTCTCCTTGAGGCCCCCTATCGGGAGGACCCTGCCCGTAAGCGTTATCTCCCCGGTCATGGAGAGGTTCTTGCGCACCGGCCGGCCGGTGAAGAGGCTGGCCAGCGCGGTGGCCATCGTCACGCCGGCCGACGGGCCGTCCTTCGGGATCGCGCCCTCCGGGATATGCACGTGGAAGTTATGGGAATTGATGTAGGAAGCCGGTGCCAGCTCGCGCGAGCGCACGTAAGTGAAGGCGGCCTGGGCGGATTCCTTCATCACGTCGCCGAGCTTGCCGGTGAGCGTGAGGGCGCCCTTGCCGGGCACCGCCAGCGCCTCTACGGCCAGAACCTCGCCGCCGTTCTCCGTCCAGGCCAGCCCGGTGGCTATCCCGACGGCGTTGTACGAGGCCGGCGTGGCCAGGAACTTGGGGACTCCCAGGAAGTCGCCGACGTTGTCAGGGGTCACCTTGACCGAGGAGACCTTCTCCTCCACTATCTTCCTGGCCGCCCTGCGGCACATGGAAGCGAATTCACGGTTCAGGTTGCGCACGCCCGCCTCGCGGGTATAGCCCCTGATGACGGCGTCGATGCCCTTGTCGTCTATCTTCAGCGAGCCTTCCTTGAGGCCGTGCTCCTTGAGCTGGCGGGGGATCAGAAACTTCTTCGTTATCTCGATCTTCTCGTCGTGGGTGTAGCCGCTGAAGTCGATGATCTCCATGCGGTCCCGCAGGCTGACCGGGATGCCCCACAGCGTGTTGGCGGTGGCTATGAACATCACCTTGGAGATGTCGAACGGCACGTCCAGGAAATGGTCGTTGAACTCGGAGTTCTGTTCGGGGTCGAGCACCTCCAGCAGCGCCGCCGCCGGGTCGCCGCGCCAGTCGGAGCCCATCTTGTCTATCTCGTCCATCAGGAAGACCGGGTTGCGGGAGCCCGCCTTCTTCATGCTCTGCATAAGGCGTCCCGGCATCGAGGCGACGTAGGTGCGGCGGTGGCCGCGGATCTCCGCCTCGTCGCGGACGCCGCCGAGCGACATCCGCACGAACTTGCGGCCCATCGAGCGCGCTATGGACCTGGCTATGGAGGTCTTGCCCACTCCGGGGGGGCCCACGAAGCAGAGGATGGGCCCCTTTAGCTTCTCGGTCAGCTTGCAGACCGCGAGGTACTCGAGCACGCGCTCCTTCGGCTTCTTCAGGCCGAAATGGTCCTCGTCGAGTATCGTCTTCGCCTTCCCGAGGTCGATCTCGTCCTTGGTCTCGGCGTTCCAGGGCAGGGAGACCAGCCAGTCCAGATAAGTGCGGCTTACGGTGGACTCCGGCGAGAACGGCATCATCTTGGACAGGCGCGCCAGCTCCTTCTCCGCGGCGGCCTCGGCCTCCTTCGACATCTTGGCGGCCTTGATGCGCTTCTTCAGCTCGTCTATCTCCTTGGAGAAGTCGTCCTTCTGGTGCAGCTCCTTCTGGATCGCCTTCATCTGCTCGTTGAGATAGTATTCCTTCTGCGATTTCTCTATCTGCGTCTTCACGCGGGTGTGGATCTTCTGCTCGATGTCGAGTATCTCCACTTCCTTTGCGAGGAACTTTATCAGCTTCTCAAGACGCTCGGAGGGGCTCTCCGTCTCGAGGACATCCTGCTTGTCGGGGAGGCTGAACATCGAGTTGGCGGCGATGGTGTCGGCCAGCTTCGCGGGATCCTCGATCTGCTGCAGCATCGAGGAGGAGTCCAGCGTTATCTTCGTGCCGAGCCTGACGTAGGCCTCGAAGACCTCGACGGCGTGGCGCATCAGCGCTATCACCTCCGGGGTCCGGGCATTGTCCTCCTCCGGATACCCGACCTCGGCCTGCAGGTAGGTGCCGGAGGCGTCCTGGGCGACCTTCGAGACGCGGGCCCGCCTGCGGCCTTCGAGGAAGACGCGCATCGTGCCGTCGGGCATCTTCAGGGACTGCGAGATGACGCTGACCACCCCGTACTGGTAGAGGTCCTCGGAGGCGGGGTCGTTGACGGAAGGCTTCTTCTGCGCCAGGGCCAGGATATACTTGCCCGCGGCGAGCGAAGCCTCGATGGCGGCCACCGACTTGGGGCGGTCCACCGAGAGGGGGAGGGCCATGTACGGGAACATCACGACGTCCCTGATGGCTATGGCGGGCAGCGCCGCCGGGAAGGTCTGCTCTTTTTTTACGGTTTCTTCCATTGTATCGTACCTGGACCCAAGCCCCCCGCAAAAAAACAGCCGCGCCCCCGCCCCGGGAGGGGCGGGCGGGCGCGGACGCGTGGCTTACTGCTTGCGGTGCTCTAGCACCGCGTCGATGATACCGTACTTCTGCGCGTCTGCGGCGGATAGGTAGAAGTTGCGCTCCATGTCGGCGCGCACCTTATCGGCCTTCTGACCGGTGTGCTTGGCCATGATCTCGATGAGGCGGGTCTTGTTCTCCTGCATTTCCCTGCTCTCGATCTCGATGTCGGTGGCCTGACCCGAGATGCCGCCGCCCCAGATCAGGGGCTGGTGGATCATGATGCGGGCGTTCGGCAGCGCGTAGCGCTTGCCCTTCGCGCCCGCGGCCAGCAGCACCGCGCCGAAGCTCATCGCCATGCCCATGCAGATCGTCG
>JAKAMO010000141.1 GCA_021812825.1 bacterium
CAACCGCATGCTGGTCAGTGGCACCGTGATGGGCCGCGGCCACAAAGGCGATATCCCGCTGAAGGAGAGCGTCTCCGCCGCGGTGGACGCGCTGAAAGGGGAGCCGGCGGCTCCGGGCTCGGGGCCTTTCGGGGCGGAGAAGGCCCTGCTGGCCGGGATGAAGAACGTGTTCCTCGTCCTGACCGGGGCCGCGATGCGCAAGTTCCTGTTCTCCATCAAGGACGAGCAGGAGGTGCTGATGGCGCTGGCCGACATCGCGATCAACATCTTCGCCCTGGAGAGCGCGGTGCTGCGCGCAGAGAAGATCCTGCCTAAGCTCAGCGGCGACAAGAAGACCTGCGCTCAGGCCGCGGTGAAGGTGTTCGCGTTCGCTTCCGCGGAGAAGGCGGCCTCGGCCGCCCGCCGGTCGGCGGCTTACGTGAAGGACGGCAAGGACCTGGACCAGCTGTTGGCGGCTATCGGGAAGCACTGCCTCTACAGGGCGGAGGGGCTGCTGAAGGCCAAGCGCCAGCTGGCGGACGCGGCCATAGAGGCGGAGAAGTTCATCTTCGCCTGAGCCTCAGGGGAGAGCGGTACGGAAGCCCGGGGATCATCCCCGGGCTTTCTTTTTCAGGTAGTCGCAGGGAACCAGCCGCGTAGCGTTGAATTCTTTTGCCAGGCGCTCCAGGTCGTCCGCGATGGCGGCGAGCCCGGTCTCCTCGGCGTAGCGCCACAGGCCGCCGCGGAACGGCGGGAAGCCGGTGCCCATTATCATCGCCAGGTCTATGGCCTCCGGGTCGTTCACGATGCCCTCGTCCAGGCAGCGCGCCGCCTCGTTGACCATGCCGTAGATCATTCGCTTTACGGCGTCCTCGGCATCTATGAAGCGCTGCCCGCGCTCGGGGATGATCTTGTATATCTCCTCGTTCACGGCGCCCTTGCGGCCGTCCGCGTAGCTGTAGAAGCCGAGACCCTTCTTCTTGCCCAGCAGGCCGGCGTGCTTGGCCGCCTCGAGCACGGCGCTGACGCTCATGCGCTCGCCGAAGGCCTCGTGGAAGATCTTGGCCACCTTGGCGCCCACGTCTATGCCGACCTCGTCCACCAGCTCTATCGGGCCCATCGGCATGCCGAAGTCGCGCGCCGCTTTGTCCACGCGCTCTATGGCCATCCCCTCCTGCACCAGGAAGGCGGCCTCGTTCAGGTACGGCACGAGGATGCGGTTGACCAGGAAGCCGGGCGAGTCCTTCACCACCACCGCGGTCTTGCCGAGCTCCCTGGCGAAAGCCACTACGGTGGCCAGCGTCTTCGGACTGGTCTCGGCTGTCCTTATGACCTCCACCAGCGGCATCCGGTGCACGGGGTTGAAGAAATGCATGCCGGCCAGACGCGTTCTGTCCTTCATCTCCGCGCCGATGTCGGCTATGGTCAGCGACGAGGTGTTGGAGACCAGCACGGTCCCCGTGGCGGTGTTCTTCTCCAGCTCCGCGAAGACTTTGCGCTTTATCCCGATGTCCTCGACCACCGCTTCCACTACGATGTCGGAGTTCTTGAAGCCGTCGTAGGTCAGGGTGGGGGAGATCAGCGCCATCCTGTGCGCCGCCTGGTATTTGTTCAGTTTGCGCCGCTTCAGCGCGGAGCGGTAGATGCCGTCGGCGGTCTTCATGGCCTGCTGCAGGGCCGGGAAGTTGATGTCCTTGACGCGCACCGGTATGTCCCTGGAGCTGGCCAGCTGGGCTATACCGCCGCCCATTATGCCGGCGCCGGAGACCGCGCATTTGCTCACCTTGGCCGGCTCCGCGCCCGAGGCCCAGTCCAGTTTCTTGAACTTTTCGGTCAGGAAGAAGAGCTTGACCAGGTTGCGCGAGACACCGGTGACGGCCAGCTCGGCCAGCGCCTCCCGCTCCTTCTTCAGGCCGGTGGCCAGGTCTCCGCCGAAAGTCTCCTGTATCACGCGCAGCGCCTTAAGCGGCGCGGGGTAGAAGCCCTTGGTCTTCTCCAGCACCTTCTTGCGGGCCTGGCTGAACAGCAGGGCCCTGCCCGGGGCGGTGCCGTCGAGGAAGGATTGCATCAGCGTGCTCTTCCTCGGCTGGGCCCGGCGCGGCCCGGGGGGTAGGGAAGCGGCGAAAGCCACGGCCTCGGCGCGGAGCAGCAGCTCCGGCCAGAGCCTGTCGACTATGCCGCGTTTGAGCGCGTCCTTGCCGGAGATGATCTTGCCGGCCAGTATCATGTCCACCGCCGCGGAAAGACCTGCCAGGCGGGGCAGTCTCTGCGTGCCGCCCCAGCCGGGAAGTATGCCGAGGTTCACCTCCGGCAGGCCTATCTTGACCTTGGGCCCCGAGCCTGCCACGCGGTATTTGCAGGCCAGCGCCAGTTCGAAGCCTCCGCCGAGACAGGCGCCGTTTATCGCGGCCACGGTCGGGATAGGTAGGGCCTCCAGCTTGTCCAGTATCTTCTGCCCCTCGGCCGCCACCGCGAGGGCCTCCTCTTCGGTCCGGAGGTTCGCGATGGCCTTGATGTCCGCGCCGGCTATGAAGACTCCTTCCTTGGCGCTGGTTATAACCAGCGCCTTGATGTCGCCGCCGGCCTTGCCGGCCACCTCGTCGATAAGCGAGGAGAATTCCCTCATCACCGCGGCGTCCAGAGTGTTGACCTTGGCGCCCGACTGGTCGAACTCTATTACCGCTATGTCTTTCTCGGTCTTGAGGTTGAGTGAGCCCATAACGATCTCCTTGGCCTAGCGTTCCAGCACTACGGCCCCGCCGAGGCCGCCGCCCACGCAGAGCGAGGCGACTCCGAACTGCAGGCCGCGCCGCTTCAGCTCCTTGAGCAGCGTGAGTATCAGCCGCGAGCCTGTGGCCCCTACCGGGTGCCCCACCGAGATGCCGCTGCCGTTCACGTTGAGCTTCGCCGGGTCCACCTCGCCTACAGCCTCGGAGCGAGACAGCACGTCCTGCGCGAACTTCCTTGAGGCCAGCATCCGGAGGCTGGCCAGTACCTGGGCCGCGAAGGCCTCGTTGATCTCTATCAGCCCCATGTCCTTCAGGTCTAGCCCCGCCTTCTTCAGGGCCACCGGTATGGAATAGGCGGGTCCCAGGCCCATGCGCGACGGGTCCAGGCCTTCGTAGGCGTAGGAGCGGACGTAGCCGAGCGGCTCGTAGCCGAGGGACTTCGCGCGGCTCTCCTTCATGACCAGCAGCGCGCAGGCGCCGTCGGTGACCTGGCAGGAATTGCCTATCGTGACGCTGCCGGCGGCGCGGTCGAAGAACGGCTTCATCTTCGCCAGCGATTCCAGCTGCAGGTTCTCGCGCGGCCCGTTGTCGTCCTCGAGCACCGTCTCGAACTTGCGCCCTGTGATATACGGCACTATCTCCTCCCGCAGCTTCATCTTCCCGGCCACGGCCTTGCGGTGGCTCTCCAGCGCGAACTCGTCCTGTTCTCTGCGGCTGATGCCCAGTTCCTTGGCCAGCAGCTCGGCAGTGGAGCCCATGTTCAGCCCGCAGAACGGGTCGGTGAGGCCCTGCGCCAGGCTGATCACCGGCTTCAGGTAGGAGGGCTTTATGGACGCCAGCAGGCCCAGCTTCTGGCCGAAGGTCTTCGCTTTGGAGAGGCGGGTAAGTAGCTTCGTCAACGGCTTGCCGACGGTGAGGGGGATGTTGGACATCGACTCCGCGCCGCCGGCTATCACTATCTCGTCGAAGCCGGTGGTGATCTTCTCCAGCGCGCTGGTGACGGATTCGAGGCCGGAGGCGCAGTTGCGGCTTATCGTGTAGGCGCGCTTGCGTTCCGGGATCCCGGCGTAGAGGGCCACCACCCTGGCCAGGTTGGCCGCCTCCATCGGCTGCGCCACGCAGCCGAAGATGACCTCGTCCACGAGTTCGGGGTCCAGACCGGTGCGTTCCAGCAGTTCGCGTGTGCAGGCCGCCCCCAGTTTCTGCGCCGGTTCGTCCTCGAACACCGTCCAGGCCTTCGCGAACGGGGTGCGTACGCCGTCGACTATGGCTATCCTGTCCATGAGCTCTCCCCTGCGGCCCCTAGGCCGCCTGTCTCCTGTCCACTATCTTGCGCGCCTTTACCGACGTCTCTATCTCTATGCGCTTCTGTATCTCCTTGTGCGTGACCACCTCCACCTTGTTGAAGGTGAGCTCGGTGTCGGCCAGCACCTGCTTGTTGATCTGCCGCTTGAACTCCTCCGGGTCGGCGTCCTTCAGCAGGCTGACGTACAGGGAGATCTCGTCCACCTCGTAAGGGTCGTTGTCCTTCTTGGCTATCTCGATCTGCCACTCGTCCACGTGGCTGTTGCCGTCCAGGAGGAACTCCAGCCGGTTGAAGTTGACCAGCGTGCCCTTCACCTTGGAGATCTGCAGGTCCTTCACGTTGGAGGCGCGCACCAGGTCGCTGGAGATGCGCGGCACCGTGCGGCCGCAGTGCGGGCAGGGCTCGTAGGTGATGCCGCCCTTCACGTAGTCGCCGGTGCGGTAGCGCAGCAGGCAGGAACCGCGGCTGTCTATCGTGGAATAGACCACCTCTCCGTCCTCGCCCTCGCCCACCGGCTGCCCGGTCTCCGGGTTGATGACCTCGAAGATCTCCCTGTCCGGGTAGGTGTGGTAGCCGCTCATCACGTCGATATCGGTGGGGCATTCCGGCCAGGCGGTGCGGGCCTCGGTGAAGCCGTAGGTGCCGAAGACGCTGACGTTAGAGGCCCCCATCTCCATCAGCAGGCCGGCCAGCTTGCGCTTGAAGCCCACCGGGGCTCGCGCGGCTCCCAGCACGATCTTCTTCACGAAGCTCATGTCCATGTTCTGCGCGCGAGCCTCCTTCAGCAGGTGGTAGACGTAGCTCGGGACGCCGGCCAGCAGGCGGGGCTTGAGCTTGGCGATGGAGCGCAGGTTGCCCTCGGTGCCCATCGTCTTGCCGCCGCCGGTGCTGAGGATCAGCACGCCGGCCTCGGTGCCGGCGAAGAAGACCTGCCAGAAGGCCAGGTGCGGCGCGTAAGGGAACAGGTTTACGGCGGTCTCGTCGGTCTTCATGCCGAAGATGTCCACGATGCGCTGGCCGTAGAATTTCAGGTTCTCCAGGTCGTAGCGGGTGTAGAGGAACGGCATCGGCGTGCCGGTGGTGGTGCCGGCGGTGCTGGTCAGGAAGATGGGCCTGTACTCCCTCTCCAGGCTCTTCTTCAGGTAGTCGGCTCCCCTGAAGAGCTTGGTGGCGGCCACCTTCAGCAGCTCGCCCTTCGGCAGGAATTTCTTGATCAGCTCCTCGCTGGGCTGCAGGATGAGGTCGCGGGTCTTGCCCTCCGTGGACATCTTGACCAGGTCTGCCTTGGTCGTGAACGGTATCCGGCGCAGGTCCTCCGCGGTCCGGATGCTGTCCGGCTTTATCCCGTTGCGGTCGAACATCTCCCGGTAGTAAGGGCTGAACGGGTACAGTTTCGTCGTGACGAAGTCGCGCAGTTTCCGGTTCTGCAGCTCCTTGAGCTCGGCCCAGGGCCTGAACAGCAGTTCTTTGTCGGTCATGATAGTCCCCTTCTCCATGCTCCCGGGCCTCAAGCCGGGAAAATCGCGCGGCGAACCGCGCACCCCCGAAGGAATTATAATATAAAAACAGGACAAGTCAACCCCCGCGGCCTTGCCTGAAGGCAGTCCCCGGCTTGACCATGCTCGCTGTCAAAGCACCTTAAAATTTGTTAGGCTAAAAGGGTAGTTCTCCGGGTGCGCATAACTCTATGACGTCGCCAGAATTCCCTAAAATCCAAATAACAAAGGAGACCGCGCCACGCCGCTGCCGCCGGGCCGGGCGCGCAAGACCATGAACATCTCTAAGAAAGAAGCCCTGGATTATCACTCCTCTCCCGTTCACGGGAAGATCGAGGTCGTTTCCACCAAGCCCTGCTTCACGCAGCGGGACCTGAGCCTGGCTTACACC
>JAKAMO010000142.1 GCA_021812825.1 bacterium
CTTGACCACGTCGGTCAGCTTGTCGAACAGCTTCATGAACGAGATAGCGCCGGAGGCGACGCCGTTGGTCTTCTTGACCACGTCGCCCTTCGGGCGCACGCGGCAGAAAGAGAAGCCGGTGCCGCCGCCGGACTTCTGGATCAGGCTCTGCGCGGTCAGCGCCTTGGCTATGCCTTCCATCGAGTCCGGCACGGGCAGCACGTAGCAGGCCGAGAGCTGCTGCAGGTCGCGCCCGGCGTTCATCAGCGTGGGGGAATTGGGCAGGAAGTCGAAGCCGGCCATCATGTTGTAGAAGTCCAGCTTCCAGCGGTCCGCGGCCTCGCGGGCCTCGGGCACGTCGCGGTAGGCCTTCTCGAGGTTGGCCACGAACTTCATGAAGTTCGCCTCGCGCTCGGAGGATTCGGCGAGGCCTTCGTGGAAGAGGAGCGTGCGGGACGGGGTGCCGTCCGCGGCGGCGGTCACCTTGTGAACGGAGACCCCTTCGAAGACGCCCCATTTTTCGGCGTCGGGATGGAAGATAAGCTCGGAAAGCGAAATGTTGTGGGCGACGCGCTCAAAAAGCTCTTCGGCGCTCTTGTCGTCGCGCAGGTATTTGTCCTTGATCACCTTCGCCTGGTTCTCGTTAACGTGTATCTCTTTCTTGGCCAGTGTCATCGTCTTCATGCGTTGTCCTTGGTCGGTATTTCCCAGGACTTCTCGGTAAATTCGGTCTGACTGCCGTCCGCTCCGGCCACCCCCGGCGCTTACGAGGCGAACGTTTACGTCCTTAACCCAACACCAAAAAGCTTTGGAATTAAGGCTAATGTAACATAGCTCCGGGCGGTTGTCAAATCTGCCGACGAAGGGCTCTCGCCGGGGCCGTTTCCGGGCAAAATTGTTATAATTCCGGAGGGGCGGCTAGGCTCATTATGGAGAAGAAAAAAAAGACGTCGCTGGAGCTCTCCCAGGGGCAGGCGCAGCGGCAGGACCTGCGGCTCTTCTCCGCGCTTTCCTCGTCGGAAAGCGACCTGCTGAGGCAGGAGGCCGAGCTGCTGGCGGACCCCCTGTTCGCCCGGCTCTCCCGGCCGGCCCCGGACGGCGGCGCTCCGGTGCTGCGTAGGAGGCTGCCGGGCGCCTCCTACGCTTTCATGTCGGCCTGCGGGGACGAAGCCCTGGCCGCGGCCGCCGGCGGCGCCGGGGCCGGGGAATGGCTGGCCGAAAGGCCGGCCATGCTGGAGCTGGCCCGGAGGGTGGGACAGGGCAATTTCGAGAAGTACTTTCTGGGCGGCCTGCCGGCTTCCCCTGCCGCGGCGAAGGCCTGCGGGCTGACGGAGGGGGAGTTCTCCTCTTTGAAGGGCTTTACCGACGCTTTCATCCTAGCCCACGAGCGGCTGCGGCCCGAGGCGCTTCCCGCGCTTTATTTGCGTTGCGCGGCGGTGGTCTCCGCGGACAGGGGGCGGCTGTCGGCGGCCTATACCCACCCTTTCTACGCCAGGGGCGCTTACTGCATTGACCGTCGGGCCCTTGCCAGGATGCGGCGGGCCGGCGAGCTCTCCCGCTCCGAGGCTGAGCGGGCCTCGGTCCTGCTCTCCAGGGCCCAGCGCCTATCCTGGAGGCGGGCCGGTTTCCACCGCGTGATCTCAGCCCTTCTGGAGGCGCAGGCCGGCTTCCTGCTCGGCAAGACCGGGCTCCTGCCGCTGACCCAGCGGCAGATCGCGGCCAGGACGGGCCTTAACCCGTCCACGGTCTCCAGGCTGATCTCTTCGCGCACGCTGATGACGCCAGCGGGGGAAGAGGTGCGGCTTTCGGGCCTTTTTCTTGCGAAAAGCCATTATATAATTGATAAAATAAAAGCCATACTAGGGGACGGCTCCGCAACATTGACCGACAGCGAGATAGCGGCCGCGCTCAGGCGCAGCGGCATCCGCGTTCCCAGGCGCAGCGTTAATTTCTACAGGAGCAAGACCGGCAGATGAGCGAAACGAACGAAAGCCCGCTGCACGCGCTGCAGCGCAGCCTTTTCGAGGCGGTGTTCCTCAGGTCGCAGGACCCGATGCTCGTGCTCGACAAGGCGCTCAACGTAGCGCTGATCAACGCCGGCGCGCTGAAGCTGCTGGGCTGGAGCGGCCAGCCGGTGGCCGGCAAGCCGGTGTCCGAGCTGGTGCTGCAGAAGGACCTCCGGGAGTTCGAGGAACTGACCGCCAAGGCGGCCGGGGGCGGCTCGGTGCGCAATTACCGGTTCTACATGCTCACCTCCTCGAAGAGCATCGTCCGCCTGTACCTCACCGTGCAGGCCCTTAAGAGCGATCCCGGCGAGCTGACCGGCTTCTGCCTTTACCTTTCCCAGGTCTCCCCGGACGAGTGGTCCGCGCTGAAGGACCCGCACGTTTTCCGCAACGCCGTGCGCAAGCTGAACCGGCTTACGTCGATGGGCCAGCTCACCTCGATGTTCGCGCACGACATCAAGAACCCGCTGCACGTCATCCTTTCCACCTCGGAGCTGCTCCGCGCGCAGGAAGGCCAGCCCGAGGCGGTGCGCTCCGGCGCCGAGCTGATCGAGCGCAACGCCAGGCGGGCCTCCAAGATAGTCAAGACGCTGCTGGACTTCTCGCGCAGCGGGGCCTGCCGCCTCGAGCCGTATTCCGTGGAAACGGCCGCCGAATCCGCGCTGGAGCTGATAGACAGCGCCGCGAAGGCCTCCAAGGTGAAGCTGGAGAAGAAGTTCCGGAAGACCCCCAAGGTATTCCTCGACCCGCATTACATGCACAGCGTCATCTATAACGTGCTCAACAACGCCGTGCAGGCGCTGAGCGGTTCGGAAAAGGGCGCCGTCGAGGTCTCCACCGGCTGGCTGGAGGACGACAAGGAAGTGTTCCTGAACGTCTCCGACAACGGGCCCGGCCTGGAGCCGGGCATGCTGGAGAACCTGTTCCGCCCGTTCTTCACCACCAAGGAGACGGGCACCGGCCTCGGCCTCTACCTGGCCCGCCAGATCATGGACGAGCACGGCGGCCGCATCCTGGTCTCCTCTTCGCCCGACGGAGGGGCGCTGGTCAGCCTGCGCTTCAGGAAGACCGTCTAGGTCATTCCCGATGGGTAACATACTGATAGCCGAGGACGACGCGGATACGCGCTACGTGCTGAAGGCCGCGCTGGAGAGCGGCAGGCACAACTGCGCCGCCGCCGCCTCCGGTTCCGAGGCCCTTTCCCTCGCCGAGACTCTCACTTTCGACGCTGTGATCCTGGACCTCGTGCTGGGGGATTCGGACGGCCTTTCCGTCCTGGAGAAGCTGAAGAGCGAGGACCCGGGCCTGCCGGTGGTCATACTGACCGGCCACGCCGACGTGCAGAGCGCCGTGAAGGCGATGAAGCTGGGCGCGCTGGATTACCTGGTGAAGCCTTTCGGCAACGAGGAGCTGCTGCTGATAATAGAGAAAGCGGTGAAGGAACGGCGGCTTAAGCGGGAGTTCGACGCTCTGCGCAGCCACGTGAAAAGGGCGTACGGTTCCGAGCCGGTGACCGGCTCGAGCCGCGAGATAAAGAACACCGCCGCGCTGGCGCGACAGGTGGCCTCCACCGACCTGACCGTCATACTTTCCGGCCCGTCCGGCTCCGGCAAGGAGGTCTGGGCGCGGGAGATACACAGGCTGAGCTCGCGCGGCGACAGCCCTTTCGTGGCGCTGGACTGCGGCGCCCTGCCGGAGAACCTGGTGGAGAGCGAGCTGTTCGGCTACGAGCGCGGCGCCTTCACCGGCGCGGACAGGCGCAAGCCGGGACTGTTCGAGGCCGCCTTCGGCGGCACTCTTTTCCTCGACGAGATAGCGAACCTTTCCCCCGGAACCCAGGCTAAGCTCCTGCGCGTGCTGGAGGAAAGGCGCATACGACACCTCGGCGGCAAGAAGGACATCCCCGTCGACACCCGCGTGATAGTTGCCGCCAACCGCGATCTGCCTTCGTGCATAAAAGAGGGAGCCTTCCGCGAAGACCTGTACCATCGCCTCAACCAGTTCACCTTGCGCGTGCCGTCGCTGGCCGAGCGCAAGGAGGACATCCCGACCCTCGCCGCCTATTTCCTGCGGGAGGCGGAAAAGCTGGTCAACAAGAAGATAGAGTCCATCTCGGATCCCGCCATGGCGGCGCTTGCCGCCTACTCCTGGCCCGGTAACGTACGCGAGCTCAAGAACGTTATCATCCGCGCCGCGCTGCTCAGCGGCGGCAGGATACTTCCGGAGCACCTGGCTTTGGGCGGCGCCCCGGTCCCGGTGCCGGCAGGGGGGGCGGATGTCCCGGCAAATTTCGATCTGAAAGAAAATCTCCGCCTGGCGCGCGCCTCCACGGAGCGCCGTCTTATTGCGGCGGCCCTGGCCGAGACCCGCGGCAACAAGCTGCAGGCGGCCAAGCTCCTTTCCATAGACCGCAAAGCCCTGTACAACAAGCTGAAAGAATACTCTCTTGAGTAAGTGTAGAAAATAATCTACAATAATGGTGTAGATTTTTATCTACAGTGTAGACTTTTATCTACACCAGGGCTTAACAAGAATTTCACTTTTCGGACTTATTTCCCTTATTGTATATCTCCTATAATCTAGCCATGCTAAAAGCGCAAACGGCTATGAAGAAGCCCTGCCGCGATACAGCATCGAGCCTGACTTTCAAAGGAAATAGCGGAATCCGCCCGGGGATTATCCGGGCGGCCTGCCGTCTTTAGGGTTTTGGCAAAGTCGTTGCTATACTTAAACGATAGGGGATATAGTCAATAAGAATTTTTCCGTTCGGTATTTTCCGGAGGCACTATGAAAACGCTGAAAGCGACGCTTGCGGTACTGATGGGCCTGGCACTGCTGCCGGCAATGGCCGCGGCCGCCCCGTCCTACATCAACTACCAGGGGAGGCTCGTGGACGCCAACGGCAACCCGTTGAGCGGATCGTACTCGATCACGTTCAACATCTACGGCGTCTCCAGCGGCGGCAGCGCGGTGTGGACGGAAGTCCAGCCCGCCGTCACCGTAGATAACGGCATCTTCAGCGCCAAGCTCGGCTCCGTTACCGCCCTGCCGCCCTCGGTGTTCGCCTCCGACACCAGGTACCTCGGCGTGACCATAGGCTCCGACGCTGAAATGTCCCCGCGCGTCCAGCTGCTCTCCGTCCCCTACGCCATCTACGCCGCCAGCGCCGCCAGCGTCGGCTCCGCCGGCCAGACCGTGGACATCTCCACCGGCGTAAACGTGACGGGAAATGTGAACGCCTCGGGCAACGTGATCGCGGCCAAGTTCGTCGGCGACGGCTCCCTGCTTACCGGCATCAGCGCCGGCGGCAGTTCGATAATACTCCCGATAGTCTCCACGCACATAGCCAGCGGCGGCATAACCACGCTCAATATCTCCGATCTCGCCATAACAGATGCTAAGATCAACGACATGGCGGCCTCCAAGCTGACCGGTAGCTATCCCGCTCTCAACGGCTCCGCCATCACCAGCCTGACCGGCGCCAACGTGAGCGGCAACATCACCGGCAACGCAGCCAACATTACCGGCAGCCTGGCCGCCTCGCAGGTGGCTTCCGGCGCGCTGGGCTCTGCTGTCATCGCTTCATCCATAGCGGTGGGCGCTGTGCAAGACGCCTCTATTGTCGGAATGAGCGGTTCCAAGGTGAGCGGCAACATCACCGGCAACGCAGCCAACATTACCGGCAGCCTGGCCGCCTCGCAGGTGGCTTCCGGCGCGCTGGGTTCCTCTGTCATCGCTTCATCCGTGGCCGTTGGTGCCGTACAGGATGCCTCCATCGTAGGTATGGCCGCTGCCAAGCTGAGCGGCGCGCTGCCCGCCATCGATGGTTCCGCTCTTACCGGAGTAGTTGCTTCCAACGTCTCTGCCGCAGGTGTGCAGG
>JAKAMO010000027.1 GCA_021812825.1 bacterium
GAGCCCAACTTCTCCCCGTCGGCCTCCACCGGCTTCCACTTCGTGCCGAAGCTGGTCGACCTGCTGAAGGGGGAGATGCTGGCAGGGGTGAAGGACTTCACGCTGGCCGCGGACCCGTACCTGGCCGACCACTCCATAAACGGCACCCCGTACGTGCCGGGCGTGATGGGTCTCGAGACCTTCGCCGAGGCCGCGGCCCTGGTGACCGGCAAGCCTCCGAAGGCCCTCACCGGAGTGCGCTTCGCGGTGCCGATAAAGCTGCTGCGCAACCGCGACGCCGAGGTCCGGATAAAGGCGGAGGCCTCGGGCGGGGCAGTGGACATGCGCCTAGAGTCAGACTTCATCAGCCCCAAGGGACAGAGGCTCGGACAGACCCGCACCCACTTCAAGGCAGTTTCAGCGGAGGATGCCCCTTCGGCCTGGAACACCGGCATGCGCCCGCGCCTGCCCAAGTCCGCCAAGTACAAGACGGAAGCGCCGGTGATCTACAAGACCTACTTCCACGGTCCCAGTTTCCAGGTCCTCGACGGGATACTGTCGCTGGACAAGGGCTCGGTGCTGGCCGTCTTCAAGCGTCCGCAGGCGCCGCTCTGGAAGCAGGGCGCCCAGAAACTGGTCTTCCATCCGCTGGTGTTCGAGGCGCTCTTCCAGGCCTGCGGCTGGAGGGACATACAGTTCGACAGGACCATGGCCCTGCCGGACGCTATAGGCGCCGCCATCGCCTACGACCACGAGCCGCTGGACCCCGAGACGCTGTTCCTCTACGGCGTGTTCAAGGGCAGGACGGAGGACAACAGGAGCCTCTACGACGCGTGGGCTTTCGACGGCGACTACAACCTGTTCGCCGAGCTGAGGGACTACGCGATGATCCCGACGCCCATCTGATGACGGCGGCGATGCGCGAGCTCCGGGAGGTCTGGCCTGGCACGGGCGCCAGCGTTATTTACCTGCCCGTGGAGGGCCAGGTGCCCGGCGGCTTCCTCTCGGCACGGGAAAACGCTGTCTACTCTGCGTTCCAACTGGAGAAGCGGCGCCGCGAATGGCTGGCCGGCCGGCTGGCGGCAAAAACGCTTCTCTCCGCCGGGGGTCTCGCCCCATCCGCCTGCGAGATAGGCATGGACAAGTTCGGCCGCCCCTGCTGCGGGCAGTCGCTGGTATCCATATCCCATTCCAACGGTTGGGCCATGGCGGCCATAAAACCTGGCTCCACCTTCCTCGGCGCCGACCTGGAGAGGATAGAGGAGCGCCACCCGGCCTGGTACAGCGACTATTTCCATCCGGCGGAACTCGCCTCCCGCGACCCTTCCGAAGCCACCAGGATCTGGACCATGAAAGAAGCCCTGCTCAAGGCGCTGGGACTGGGTTTGATGGCCGACCCGCTGGACATCAGGACCGGGGAGAGGATAATGCTTTCCGGGAAAGCGCTGGAACGCCACCGCGAGATGGGCGGCCCCCATTATTCCGTTGAGACAAGGAGCTATCCAGAAGGTTTCTGGGCCGCGGTAGCCGCATAATCCAGCGGTAGAAAATCTCGGTCCAGGCGCCTCTTATTATAAGGTTCGGACCCCCATCTAAAAAGGTAAAATATCAGTTAAAGAGAGGTTACCCCGCCCATGTCAGATCTAATGGAAGATCCCATAGCCGGAGCGTCCCAGCAGGGCGCCAAGAAGCCCCATCCCAAGAAGGTAAGGGTGGTCCCGGAATCGCTGAAACGCTTCCGCGAGATACACGCGGCGGCCGAGGCGGGAGGGCCGCCGGACAAGGTGGAGGCCCAGCGGAAGAAGGGCAAGCTGACGGCCAGGGAGCGCATCGCCTACCTGGTGGACGAGGATTCCTTCCAGGAATTCGGGCTGCTGATGGAGTCCCGCTGCACCGATTTCGGCATCAAGGACAAGCACATAAAGGGCGACGGCGTCATAACCGGCTTCGGCAAGGTCAACGGCCGCCTGGCCGCCATCTTCTCGGAGGATTTCACTCAGCTGGGCGGCTCGCTCGGCCGCACGCACGCCGACAAGATCGCCAAGCTGATGGACATGGCCGCTGACGCCAGGATACCCGTGATAGGCATCCTGGACTCCGGCGGCGCCCGCATCCAGGAGGGCGTGGACTCGCTGGACGGCTACGGCGAGATCTTCTACCGCAACACCAAGTATTCCGGGGTGGTCCCGCAGATCTCCATCATAGTCGGGCCCTGCGCCGGCGGCGCGGTCTATTCCCCGGCGTTGACCGACTTCGTCTTCATGGTCAAGGGCATGAGCAACATGTTCGTGACCGGCCCCGAGGTGGTGAAGGCGGCCACCGGAGAGACCGTGGACTTCGAGACCCTCGGCGGCGCCTCCACGCACGCCTCCAAGTCGGGCGTCTGCCATTTCGTGGCCAACTCCGAACCGGACTGCTACCGCCAGGTGAAGGAGCTGATGAGCTTCCTGCCGCAGAACCGGTTCGAGGCGCCCCCGTCGCACGAGACCAAGGACCCGTCAGACCGCCGCGTGTCCCTTATGGAGAAGCTCTGCGAGGTGGACCCCCGCAAGCCCTACCGCGTCAACCACATAGTCTGGTGGCTGGCAGACGACCACAAGTTCCTCGAAGTGCACCACGACTACGCCAAGAACATCGTGATCGGCTTCATACGCCTGGGCGGACAGGTGGTGGGCGTGATAGCCAACAACCCGGCCCACATGGCCGGCGCGCTGGACATCAACGCCTCCGACAAGGCGGCGCGCTTCATCCGCTTCCTCAACAACTTCAACATCCCGATACTGACGCTGGTGGACGTGCCCGGCTACTGGCCCGGCGTGGCGCAGGAGCACGGCGGCATCATCCGCCACGGCGCCAAGCTGCTGTACGCCTACTCGGAGGCCAGCGTGCCGAAGATAACGCTGGTGCTGCGCAAAGCTTACGGCGGGGCCTACATCGCGATGAGCTCCAAGCTGATGGGCGGCGACATCAACTTCTCCCTGCCGTCCGCGGAAATCGCCGTGATGGGCCCGCGCGGAGCCATAGAGATCCTCTACTCGCGCCAGATCAAGGAGGCCAAGGAAGAGGAAAGGGAGGCTCTGAGGGCGAAGCTCGCCAAGGAGTACTCGGATAAGTTCGCCTCGCCTTACCAGACCGCTTCCACCGGCTCCATCGACGAAGTGATAGAGCCCGTACAGGCCCGCGCCAGGCTGATCTCCGCCTTCCGCCTGCTCGCGGATAAGCGCAAACCGGGGGAGAACGAACGCACGGGCAACATACCGCTGTAGCTCCGGGAAGGGCCGGCCGCGAGGCCGGCCCTCTTCTTCCGGGGCAGGCGCCCGTTCCTAACAGCGCAGAAAATCTTTTATAATGGGACTTATGGACAGGATAAGAACTTGGTTCGATTACGGACTGGTCATGGGCAACACGCCGGTGGCCTATCTCTATGCGGCCGCAGCCTTCGCCGCGGCCCTGGCGCTGCTGTACCTGGTCAAGAACGTCGTGGTGGCCCGCCTGAGGGCGATGGCCGAGAAGACCGCCACGGACCTGGACGACCTGGCCGTGGACCTGCTGGACAAGTTCAAGTGGCCGGATTACCAACTGCTGGCCTTTTACATAGCGACCCGCTACCTGGAGCGCAGCGCGGCCTTCGACAAGGCCCTTCTGGTGGTGCTGCTGCTCGTGTTCACCTATCGGGCCATAACGATGGCCCAGGCGCTGATAACATACTGGCTGCACAAGATAGCGGCCCAGCGCCAGCTTTCCGACGCGGCCAAGGCCTCCGTCGTCAACAGCACGCAGGTCATCATGCGCACGCTGGTCTGGGTGGCCGCGGCGCTCTTCGTGCTGGACAACATGGGGGTAAACATCTCCTCCGTCCTGGCCGGCTTGGGCATCGGCGGCGTAGCCGTGGCCCTGGCTTCGCAGGCCATCCTCGGCGATCTGTTCAACTTCTTCGTCATCCTGCTGGACAAGCCTTTCACGGTGGGGGACTTCATAATAACGGACACCGCCGTCTGCGGCACGGTGGAGAAGCTGGGCCTGAAATCCGTCCACATACGCAATCTTTCCGGGGAAATACTGGTGGTATCGAATTCCAAGCTGCTAGCGATGGAGGTGAAGAACTACCAGCACATGCAGCGGCGCAGGGTGGTGATAAAGACCTCGGTGGTCTATCGGACGCCGCTGGAAAAGCTGAAGCGCGTCCCGGCCATGATAAAAGAGGCCGTGGAGGCGATCGGCGACACGACCTTCGACCGCTGCAACCTCTCCGCTCTTGGCAGTTTCTCCGTGGACTTCGAGACCGTCTACTACCTGGAGAAGCCGGACTACGCCCTGCATATGGCGGTCCAGGAGAAGCTCCTGCAGTCCGTGATAGAACGCTTCGGCCGGGAGGGCATCGAATTCGCCTACCCGACCCAGACGCTTTACGTTCAGAAATGAACAGGAGGAGAACGGATATGAAGAAGCAGCTTATTGCCGCCCTGGCCCTGGTCGCCGTGTTCGCCGGCGGGGCACAGGCGGCGCAGAAGAACGTGGCGACAGTGAACGGAGAGAAGATCACTGCGGACGACCTGACCAAGAAGCTCTGGTGGCAGCACGCCGCCAAGGACCTCTCGGACCTTATAGACGAGCGCCTGCTGCTCGAGGAGGGTGCCAGGCTGGGCGTGAAAGCGGACAAGACGGAAGTGGATTCCCGCTTCGCGGCGCTGCAGGCCAACTACCCCGACAAAGCCGCCTTCGACAAGAACCTGAAGTCGGTGGGCTGGTCGGAAAAGGACCTGCGCAACCTGATCGCCGACCAGCTGGTAATGCGCGGCACCGTCGTAGCCGCCAAGAATATCGCCTTCACCGATGACGACGTCAAGGCCTTCTTCGACGCCAACAAGGACAAGCTCGGCAGCCCCGAGGCCGTGAAGCTGAGCCAGATATTCGTTCCCTCCAAGGCGGAAGCTGATGACGCATACGAACTGCTCTCCACCGTGGGCGCGGATTTCGCCAAGCTCTCGAGCCTCAAATCGTCCGACGCCGCCCTCCGCAAGAACGCCGGCGCCCTGGGCTTCATAGCCCGCGGCATGCTGCAGCCAGACCTGGAGAAGGAGATCTTCGCGTTGAAGCCGGGGGAATACACAAAGCCGATACAGACCGGCGCCGGCTATAGCATCTTCAAGGCCGAGGAGATAAGGCCCCGCCAGGAGGCCTCCTTCGACTCCGTCAAGGCGGACCTCAAGGCGGCCATGATCAACCAGGCCATCAGCCAGCAGTTGCCGGTCCTCGTCTCCGAGCTGCGCAAGAAGGCCAAGATAGAGATAAGCCAGCAGTAGCCAGCGCGGTTGAAGGAAAAAGAAGAAGGGCCCGGTATTCAGCCGGGCCCTTCTTCTTTGTGGACGCAGAGAAGCCTAGTGCGCTTCCTCCGCGGAGGGCTTCTTCCCGATCATGCCGTGCACCAGGAAGTAGAGCACCATCGCGGCCAGTATTATCTGCGTGGCGTAGAAGTTATGCGCGCTGGCCGCGGCGTTCAGCTCGTCGAAGCGGCCGTACAGCAGCGAGAAGCGGGCCATCACGGTGTTGCCGAAGGCGGCGCCGAAGTAGACCATCAGGAAGTAGATACCGAAGTTGGAGACCTTCTTTACCGCGCCCTTGTGCTCCACCGAGAAGAAGAAATAGAAGAGCACGCTGATGACGCCGACCGCTATCAGCAGCGCGTTAAAGATGCTGAAGGCCGACATGGAGCCCAGCGCGGAGAACGGCTTTATCGTGCCGACTATCTGGCTCATGAAGTCGGTGGCCAGGCTGGCGGGCACCACCAGGCCGGCGCCGTAACCCATCAGGAACGTGAAGCCGTACCTGGAGACCCAGGAGATCTTGGGGATGAACTGCGTCACCAGGGAGAGCCCGAGCACCGCCGGGATCAGGACGCCCCAGTCATGCGGCGCGTGCGCGAGCGGGTCCCAGACCTTGGGGATCCAGATGTTGTACAGGTAGACCTGGAACCACCAGCCCATTCCGGCGCCGAGGTAGAGGTGCTCGGCTATCTTGAAGAACGGGTTGTCCTTATAGAGGAAGCTGAAGAGGAATATAGTAAGCCCGGCCGCTATCCAGACGCCGGCGATCATCCATGTTTCTGACATAGTCACCTCTTAGAGATACCTGATAACGAGAAGTATGATATTCGACGTCAATATCAGGGCCAGCACCAGCAGGTGGCCGAGGTTAAGCGAGTCTATGCCGGAAGTGCCCTTGCCCGGCTCTTGTATCAGCGACTCGTACTCCGCCGCGCCCTTCATGCCGCCGATCAGCCCCTTGAGTTGGCCGGTCTGCAGGTAGGGACCGTAACCGGGCTGGCTGATGGCGGTCACTCCGGCCACCAGCGGCACGTTGTATTTGTCTCCCACCAGCGCCACCCAGCTGTCCAGGATGCTGGTGCCGGTGATGTTGACGACCATCGCCATGTCCTTATAGCTCTTGATACCCTTCATTACCGGCAGCGAGCGGGCGTCCTTGCCGTCCTGGTCCTTGTCGTAGATGCCGTAGAAGTCGGAAGCCATCTGCGTCATCACGGCGGTAGGATTGGCCATGTAGGGGAAGATCGCGTAGTCGGTGCCGTTCACCTTCTTGAACTCTCCGGGCACCTTCTCGAAGATCTGCTGTATCAGGCCGGTGGAGCCTGCTATATAGGTCACCACGCCTACGCGCAGGTCCCTGCGGAAAGCGTGCCGGATGACGGCCGTCGCCTGGGGCTGCAGTTCCGGACGGGTGGACGGGTCGTAGTCGAGAGAGAACAGCACGAACGAGCCCTTAGGCAGCTTGTCCAGCGCCTCGTAGGCGTTGCGCGTGTCCCTGGCTATCGTCTTGTTCGGCAGCCCTATCGGCCTGATGATAGGAGTAAAAAGCACTATAGCCAGCAACAGGAAGATCCAGCGGCGGTCTATCTTGAAGAATTTCTGAAGTATTTCCTTCATGAACTCAATCCTTACCCATGTACTGTCTTTCGATGCCGAAGATGATCTTCAGCGAGGTGACCACGGTGCCTATAGAGATGCCTATCATGATGCCCCGCTTGCCGGCCACCGCGGGCACGCTCATGATCCACTCTATGACCTGGTCCACGCCGTAGTGGGTCCAGCCCAGCGCCTTGTCCCAGACGATCTGGCCCAGCGGCACCTTGCCGAGTATCAGGATGAAGGCCGCCACGAAAAGGACCAGGGCCTGGCCCGACTTGATCCTGAAAGAGCGGTAAGCGGTGGAGACGATGTAGAACGCGAGCACCGCGAACATCGTGGCGCTGAGGGGGTTGTAGATGGAGCGGAAGGCCCAGCCGAGGGAAGTGACCTGACCCGCCTCCATCTGCTTGCCGTGCATGAGCACCGCCGGGACCACCATCGCCGCGAAGCCGATGAAGACGAACAGGCTGTATCCCCAGCCGTCGGTCCGGCGGCTGATCTTGCTGAAGTGGGAGTAGAACAGGCTTATCAGGCCCAGCAGGAAGGCGAAGGCCGACACGATGTTCTCCCACTTGTTTATCATCTCCAGATAATCGACCGAGGTCTTGTTAGGTATATAGTAGGAGGCGACGGTGAACAGGCCCGTCACCACCACTATAGCCAGGGGAATATGTTTTTTGATCAGTTTCATATCAGTAGGCCTTGAAGAGGTTGAGGATGACCTGCACGAAGGAATCCCAGTGCAGCCAGGTGCCGGCGGCCAGCACGATGGCGCCGAAGAACACTGCGAGCATCACCACCAGCTTGCCGAAGTCCTGCACCTTGAGGGCGCTCATCAGCATCGGCTCCTTCGACAGGTAGGCGCCGGCGGCGTAAAGCTCCTCTCCGATCAGCGTGTAGTCGCAGGCGGTGAAGAAGAACGGCAGCTGGTGCTCGATGTCCGTGCCGGCTATCTGGATGGCGCCGGTGGTGGCGCCGACCTCGGCCAGCAGCAGGGACTCGGCCATGAAGTAGCCCATGAAGAAGCAGGCCGCGGGTTTCTCACGGGAGATCATGCCGTCCACGGAGGCGGCATAGGAGAACTGGTCGGCGCTGACGAAGTAGTTCAGGTCCTCGCGGTAGGAGTCCGGCCGGCCGGCTTCGAGGTAGGACTGCTTGACCACCTCTTTGCAGACGGTCATCACGATGGGGTCGTAATGCGGCACCTTGATGTAGCTGTCGTACTGCGCCACCTTCTTGGAGACCTCGCCCAGGATGAACGTGGAGGCGATGGTGGAGATGGTGCTCATAGTGCCTATGCCGGGGCAGTAATAGATGGGTTTGCCCATCTCGGTGGCGCGGCCTATGGCCTCGTCGATGGCGTCGAGGCCGGCGATGCGGCGGATGAACAGGCCCTTGCGCTTGGCGTGCGAAACGGCCATGAAGAACACCACAACAATGACGATGAGCAGCAGCAGGTTGTTGAGACGGTCCAGGCGGAACCAGTTGCCGCGCGGCGAAGCTTTGAGCGGCTCGGACTCCGCGTACTGCTTGCCTTTCCTGAGAGCGGCCACTTTCAACCCGAAGACGGTCCCGGGCTTGAATTCCCCGAAGAAATCGGCCAGCTCCACCTTGACGGCGTGCTCGGCGGCGCCGCCGTTCCAGGCCCAGAAGGGCAGATCGATATCCTTGCCCTTATTAGCGGAAGCCGCGAAATCCGCGGCCTTGATCCAGCCGCCGTTCTCCTGCGAGGAGACGAACACCTGGTAGGAAGCGTCGGCGTCGTCGGCGGGATTGACGGGCCAGCGCAGCAGCAGCGCGTTGCCTACGTCGTACGGCATATCAGCGGCGGTAACGCCCAGCAGCGGCGCGTCCGGAGCTTTCGGAGCGGCCGGCTTGGCCGCGTTCAGCGGGGCCGCCGCCAGCAGCAGCGGCAGCAGCATGAAGATGGATCGGTTATATTTCATAGACTGCCCTTATAATATAAATTAACTATAAGCGCAGGCAAGGAAAATCGCCGCTCTTTACGGCGGGACAGGGACTTGGCGGGCGGGTTTAAACGTAGGGGCAGGCGGCGAAGTGACCCGGGGACTTCTCCTGAAGCTCGGGGACATGGTCCGCGCATTCCGGGCACGCTATCGGGCAGCGCGTCCTGAAGCCGCAGCCGGAAGGCTTGTTCAGCGGGCTGGGGACATCTCCCTTAAGGATGATGCGCTCGCCCCTGCGCTTGTACGGATCGGGCTGGGGGGCGGCGGAAAGCAGGGCCTTGGTATACGGATGGACAGGGTTCTTATTTACGTCATGGCTGCTGCCTATCTCCACCATGTTGCCCAGGTACATTACGGCTATCCGGTCGCTGATATGCTCTACCACGGCCAGGTCGTGCGCCACGAAAAGGTAGGTAAGGCCGAACTCATCCTGCAGGTCCTGGAGCAGGTTGATGATCTGGGCCTGTATAGAGACGTCGAGGGCGGAAACGGGCTCGTCGGCTATTATGAAGGCCGGGTTTGTGGCCAGCGCCCGGGCCAGGCCGATACGCTGGCGCTGCCCGCCCGAGAACTCATGGGGATAGCGGGAGGCGTAGGCGGCCTGCAGGCCCACCTTCTCCAGCAGCCAGGCCACCTTCGCCTTCTTCTCCCTGCGCTTCATCTCCGGCTTGTGGATATCTAGAGGCTCCTCTATGATGGCCTCCACGGACATGCGCGGGTTGAGGGAGGAATAAGGGTCCTGGAAGACCATCTGCATGCGCGAACGGAACGGGCGCATGGCGGCGCGGCCGAGGTTGGCGATATCGACCATTTTGCCGGCGGCGTCCGGGAACATTATGCTGCCGGAGCTTACCGGGGCGAGACTGATGAGGGCTTTGCCCACCGTGGTCTTGCCGCAGCCCGACTCGCCCACCAGGCCCAGCGTCTCGCCGGTCTTCAGGGAGAAGGAGACGCCGTCCACGGCCTTAACCTCGCCCACCTTCTTCATGAAAAGGCCGCCATGTATAGGGAAATGGACCTTGAGGTCCTTCACGTCGAGCAGATCGCCGCCGGACCGGGACTTCGTCATGACCTGTCCTCCCCGCGCGCCTTGCAGAGATGGCAGCGCACCTGCCTTCCGGGGGAGACCTCTACGAGCTCCGGCTCCTCCTGGCGGCAGATGTTCATGACCTCCGGACAGCGGTTATTGAACTTGCAGCCCCTGGGGAAACTGAAAATGTCCGGTACCATGCCCTCTATGACAGGCAGGCGCTTGCCTGGTTCGTTCTTGAAGCCGGGCAGCGAGCGCAGCAGGCCCTTGGTATAGGGGTGCAGCGGTTCATCGAAGAGCGGCTTGACGTCGGAGACCTCCTGGATCTTGCCTCCGTACATCACGGCGACCCGCTGGCAAGTCTCGGCCACTACGGCCATGTCGTGGGTTATAAGCAGTATCGCCGCGTCATGAGTCTTCTTCTTTACGTCCAGCATCAGGTCGAGTATCTGGGCCTGTATCGTCACGTCCAGGGCGGTGGTGGGCTCGTCGGCTATCAGCAGCGCGGGGTCCGAGGCCAGCGCCATGGCGATCATCACTCGCTGGCGCATACCGCCGGAGAACTGGTGCGGGTAATCATTCAGGCGGGCCTTCGGGGAAGGGATGCCTACCAGCCCCAGCATCTCCACGGCCCGCTCCTCCACCTGCTTCTCGGTCAGGTCCTGGTGGAAGCGGATGGCCTCCTTGAGCTGCCAGCCTATCGAGAAGACCGGGTTCAGCGAGGTCATCGGCTCCTGGAAGATCATCGAGATGTCCTTGCCTCTTACCTTGCGCATCTCCGGGTAGGAGAGCTTCAGCAGGTCCCTGCCGCGGAAGTTTATCTCGCCGTGCGTGATCTCGCCCGGCGGATTAGGGATAAGGCGCAGTATGCTCAGGGCGGTCACGGATTTCCCGCAGCCGGACTCCCCGACTAGGCCCAGCACCTCGTTCTCGAATATATGGAAGTCCACGCCGTCCACCGCGCGCGCGGTCCTGTCCTCCACGCGGAAGGCCGTCTTCAGGCCCTTCACTTCCAGCAGCTTCTTCTTTTCAGCCGTCATCAGCGCAACCTCGAGAAGACCTTGGGATCGAAAGCCTCGCGCACGGCTTCGCCTATCTGCACCACAAGGAACAGCGTGGCGGCCAGCGCTATCGACGGCGTAAGTATAAGATTGGGGTAATACTTCAGGTACTGCATGCCCTGGCTCATCAGCGTGCCCCAGCTGGGCGTGCCGACCGGCAGGCCGAAGCCGAGGTAGTCCAGCGAGACCAGCGAGCCGATGAAGGCGACTATGGAGAAAGGCGCGAAAGTGACCACCGGCACCAGCGAGTTGGGCAGGATATGCTTCATCATCACGGACCAGTCCGTGGCACCCATCGCCTCGGCGGCGTGCACGTAGTCCCTGGCCTTCTCGCGGTAGAACTCGCCGCGCATGTAGTAGGTCATGCCCAGCCAGGCCTGCAGCGCCACCAGCAGGGCGGCCAGCATCCAGAAGCCGGGCTGCACTATGGAGGCGATGATCATTATCATGAACAGGAACGGGATGGAGCCCCAGATCTCGATGAAGCGCTGTATCAGGATGTCCGTCCAGCCTCCGAAATAGCCCATGACGCCGCCTACGATAATGCCAATGACGTATCCGATAAAAGCCACCATCAGCGCGAAGGAGAGGGAGATACGGAACCCGTAGACCAGCTGCGCGAAGACGTCGGCGCCGGAATCGTCCACCCCCAGTATGTGCTGGCGGCCGGGGGGATAGGGCGGACTGCCGTCCCGGTCGAGCAGATGCTCGCTCGGCGAATAAGGGTAGAGCGGCATCAATATGAACGCCTTGCCGGCGGCGAAAGCCTCCCTGGTCTTATTTACCAGAGCGATGTCGGTCTCTACGGCCGGGACTATCTCCTTCAGGTCGGCATAGTCCTGCTTCTCGTCCGCCGTGGAGCCTGGCCGGGCGCCGTACCCGGCTACCTGCCTCCTGAAACCGTCCAGCTCCTCGTTGAGCTCAGCTATCCGCCGGTCAAAAACGGAAGGGTCCTTCAATTCCGCAGCGAAAAGCCGGTAATCCACCTGGCCGTCGCCCACCTGGCCGAAATCGGACTCCACGTCTATATGGCTGAAATCCCTGAAAGGCAGCATCGTGTTGGCCCAGTCGCGAAAAGCGGGGAAGGCTATATGCCCCTCGTAGCGTATCGCCAGCGGCTTGTTGTTGACCAGGAACTCGAGGAAGAACGACGTAACGAACAGCGTGGTGATGATAAGGAAGGAATAGTGGCCGCGCTTCATCGTCCTGAAGCGCTTGAAACGCTTCTGCCAGTGCGGGGAGGGCTTCATGTCGAAGCCCAGCTTCTTCCCGGCCTCAACGAACAGGAAGGGGAGCGCCCTGTGCGTCAACAGGTGGCCGGCGGCGAGGACAAGAGCTGCGCCCAGAACTTTTAATATCATTTGCCGAACCTTATCCGCGGGTCTATCATCGCCCAGATAACGTCGGAGAAGATATTGCCGGTCAGGCGTATCAGCACCCCGAAGACCATGATCCCCAGAAGGACGGGGTAATCGCGCTGGATGATGGACATGTAGCCCAGCAGGCCCATGCCGGGGATATTGCAGATCTTCTCGATAAGGAAGGACCCGGCGAACAGGACGCCCAGCGCCTGGCCTATACCCACGGTAAGAGGTATCAGGGAGTTGCGCATCGCGTGCACGAAGATGACGCGCTTCTCGGAAAGGCCTTTCGCGAAGGCGGTGCGCACGTAGTCCGCGCCCAGGTTGTCCAGCAGGGAGTTCTTCATCAGTATCGTCATCGACGCGAAGCTGCCTATCAGATAGCCGATGATGGGAACTATGGTGTGGTGCAACTGGTCCAGCACCTTGCCCGCCAGGCTCAGCTGGGCCCAGTCGGCGGACCTGAAGCCGCCCAGAGGCACGAGGTTCCAGAAGCTGCCGCCGCCGAACAGCACCAGCAGCAGCAGGCAGGCCACAAAGCCGGGGATGGAATAGCCCATGAACACCAGCACCGACGTAGCGGTGTCGTAGCCCGTCTTGTGCTTGATCGCCTTGCTTACGCCCAGCGGCACGCAGACCAGCCACGAGGCGAAATAGCCGATGAGACCGAAATAGACGGAAATGGGGAACTTGGAAATTATCACGTCCAGCACAGGCTCGCCGTGCACGTAGGAGCGGCCGAAGTCCAGGCGCATTATTCCCCAGAGCCAGCCGGCGTAGCCCACCGGGATGCTCTTGTCCAGGTGGTAATACTCCTTCAGTTCCTTCATGGCCTCCTCGGGGATCTGCTGCTCGGACTCCTCGCTGGCCATGCCCGCCGCGCCGCCCTCTCCCATCATCTGCATCTTGATCTGCAGCTGGGCCTGTTCGATAGGACCACCGGGAACGACGCGGAACACGGCGTAGACCATGAAGGTTATGGCTATGAAAGTCACCGGTATCAGCAGCACCCGGCGGATGAAATAAGTCGTCATTCCGTGCATAGGTCTTATTTACCTTCCGCCCACGGGTCCTGGTCCGTGACCCCTACCGGCAGCTTGGCGCCTTTCTCCATCGCCTCGTCCAGGGCCTTTTCCTTCCGGGGATCCAGCCACCACATCGTGGTTATATCCGAAGCGTCCCCTATCTTGGAGAAATACCGCTCCGGGTGGCCGAACCTGTCGTAGTACATCACCCGGCTGAAATTGGAGGTCCAGGCCAGGGCGTAGGGATAGGCCCTGAAGATCAGACCGTCTATCTTGTGAACGAGCTTTATCTGCGTCTTCCTGTCCGTGGCCAGGTCGTATTCGCTGCAGAGTTCGTCGACCTCCTTGTTCTTGAAGCCGGGGGTATTGTTGTTGTTCAGGGTATCGGCCAGGTCCGAACCCCAGGAGCTGATCGGGTTGGGGAACAGTATCGCGCCCCAGGGCTGGAACGCTATGGTGAAGTTGCGCTCCCCTATCTTCTTCATCAGCGTGGCCGGGTCGATGAGCTTCAGGTTGAACTTTATTCCGGCGCGCTGGTAGTCCTCCTGGATCACCTTGAAGATCCGGTCCCAGCTGGGCCAGCCGTACTCCAGCGTGACCTCGAAGATCTCGCCCTTGTCGTTGACCAGCCAGCCGTCCTTGTTGCGCTTCTTCCAGCCGGCCCTGGCCAGCAGCAGGCGGGCCATGCGCGGGTTATAGCGCACCTTCGGGTTGTCCGGGTTCGCCCAGATGCTGCCGGGGAAATAGCTGTCTATCGGAGTGTACTGGTTGAAGAAAAGCTTCTCATTGAGGCGCTTGCGGTTGAGCAGGTAGGCGAAGGCCTTGCGGACGTTGCGGTCGTTGAACGGGGGCTTGCGCATGTTGAACGCGAAGCCGGTGGCGCCCTGCGGGGCGCCGGTGATTATCTTGCGCTTCTGTATCCAGCCGTCCTTGACCTTGTCGAAGTCGCATTCCTGCGCCCAGCGCTGCGCCTTGCTTACCACGTAGTAATCCAGCTCGCCCTTCTTGAACTTCTCCCAGGCCAACTCCTCGTCCAGGATCACCTGCCAGGTGATCCTGTCGAAATTATAGAGGCCGGTATTGTGACGCTCGCCCCAGCCCCAGTAATCCTTCCTGCGGGTGAGGGTCACGGATTCCTGGTTCTTGATGTCCTCAGGCTTCAGTTCGTAGGGCCCGGAACCCATCTGCATCTTCCAGTTGTAGTCCGAAAGGTATTTCTCGCCGGTCAGCTTCCCCATTTCCTTTGCCGGATAGATGGCCATGCCGCCGAAATAAAGGAAAAGGCGCCAGTGGACCTTCTTCGTGTGCACGGTGACGACACTGGGGCTCACCACCACAGGCTTGTCGTAGCTGCCGCCCCACATCATCAGGGAATAAGGATCCTTGATGTCCTTGCGGGTACGGAATTCCCACGTAGCCACAACGTCTTCTGCGGTGACAGGACTGCCGTCCGCCCAGCGCGCCTTCGGGTTTATATGGAAATAGAACGTGCGCTTGTCAGGGGAGATCTTCCAGTAGTCCGCCAGACCCGGCATGTATTCCAGAGTTTCAGGATGCAGCCCGACCAGCGCTTCGTAGACAAGACCCTGCATCTGGCTGAGCGTGGAAAGGTTGGAGTTCGGGCCCTCGGTGCGCAGCGTAGGGGGGAAGGAGGTCCAGAAGAAACGAAGCGTGCCGCCCTTCACGGCTTGGGGTGAACCTATCAGCGGGAAATCCCTGCTGGTCTCCCAGCCGGCGGGGTTGAAGTCATCGGCCGCGGCGAAAGCGGCACTGAAGAAAAGCAGGGCGGAGAGAATTATCCTGGTTCTCGGCATTTGTCCCGTATAAAATAGCAAATATCCCGGAGGTCTCCTAGGGTCTGGCGTCAATATTCTTCATTATTATCTCCTTCATGACGTCGAAAGCCGGCGCGGTCCCGGGAGGCAGCTTGTCGGCCAGCTCGTACACCTCTATCCGGTTGAAGACGCGCCCGCCCTCGGTCTCGCTGAAGGAGAAGACGCCGCGCACGTGCCTGGCCCAGAAGTCGGAGAAGACGGCGCGGGCCCTGGCATCCCAGTAGAACATACGGTAATCGCGGCCCAGCCGGATCGAGTCCGCGGGATTGAGCAGTATGTGGGTCACGCCGTCCCTGCGCAGGCTGGCGTAAAGGTCGTCGCCGCTTACGGCGGCAGAGGAATACTCCACTATCGCCGTCCGGTCGTAGACGGAACTGACGATGAAGTCGCGCTTCAGGTAAAAGCTCTTCTCATCGCCTATCATCAGGACCTTTGAACCGGGCGGCGTATGCTCGTTGATGAACTTTATCCCGGAATAGCAACTGTAAGGATAGGTCGGCTGGCTGTGGGAGAGATAATCCTCGGCGGATACCGCCCCGGTCAGCGGCCGCCAGCGGCCCTGAGTGTAGAAGATGTAGGCCGCCCAGTAGAGCGCCGCCAGACAGGAGGCTATGACCGCCCCTTTGAGCAGGTTTTTCAGCGCCCTATGGCCGCCGGAGAACAAGTAGACGGCCAGCAGCAGACCCGCGGCCGGGTAGGCAGGCATCATGAAGCGCACCATAGTGGTGGATACCGACCAACCGGCCCAGACGGTCAGAAAGAAGGTCCAGAGGGAGGCGACGGCCGCGCCGGCAGGAGCGCCCAGCAGGAACAGCAGCGGCAGGAAGGCCAGAAAGAGGGGGGTAAAGAACTCCGAATTCGGGACCTGACCCATCGTCACTTTCCACGGGGTCAGCAGCCAGCTCGAAGGGGTCAGGTGCCCCATCTGGGCCGCTTGACTTATGAAATCCTTCAGCTTCTGCGGATCGGCGCTCGACCCGGTGCCGAACAGGCCCGAGCCGAAAGGGAACACCGGGTTGCCGGTATAGAGCCAGTTCTTGACCAGCCAGGGCCCTGTGAAGACCGTGGCGATAAAAGTGAAGAGCGCCAGGTTGCGGAAAGCCGTACCGGGCCTGGAACGGTCGGACCAGGCGTAGGCCAGCATGACTCCTGCGGTCGGGAAAAAACCCGTATATTTGACGCCCATGGCCAGGCCGCAGAACACGGCGGCCAGCCAGAGCGGCCTGTCGTCACCGGCCGCGCGCAAGAGCGCCGCGTACAGGCCCAGCGTCGAGAACAGCATCAGCAGCGACTCGGTGCCGGACGACCAGGAAGCGAACATCGCGTGGCATACCGTATAGGATATCAGCGCGCCCCAGAGGCCGGCCCGCAGCGACAGGAAGCGGACGCCGAAAGCCAGGGCCGCGGCGGCCGTAAGGACGCCGGCGGAATAGTTGACGAACTTCGCGAGCGGCGCGCCCTTCAGCAGCAGGGCCGCGGCATAGATCATGCCGTGCGTGAACGGCAGGTCGGAATAGAAATTGTACGGCATCGGCGCGAAGCCGTGCATTATCACGAAGAAGTTTGGGACGGCCAGATGATAGACCAGCGCGTCGTAGAAGATCTCCGGGGCCAGCGCGCCGGCCAGGTTGAGCAGCATGGCCAGCAGCAGGACTCCCAGCGCCGCGAGGTCCCACGGGCCGAGCTCGCCCGGCGCCGCCTCCACCGGCGGCAGCGGGCTGCCGCGCAGCTGCCAGGCCCCCAAGGCCAGGGCGGCCAGCATCAGGAGCGCCACAGGCCAGAGATACAGGACCTTGAGCGTCGCCAGGACGAAGACATAAGCGGCCAGCAGGCCCAACCCGGCCCCGCAGGAGAAAACCGACTCTTCCAGCGCCCCGCGGAAGGAAAGGCCGGCGGCCCTGAGCGCGGCGCGGCCCAGCGAGAAGCAGGAAAAAAGGAACGCGGCCGCGGCCAGCAGGTTGAGCAGATGCCCGGGCAGTACGGAGACCAGCCCGGCGGTGTACTGCTCCGGCGCCAGCATGGCCGACAGCGCGTCCAGCCGGGGCATGAACTTCGAATAGTAGGACTTCAGGACGAAGGCGGCCCAGCCGCCCGCGACAGGCCAGACCAGCCAGGAGGGGAAACGGGGCTTTTCCTCCGCCGGCCGCGCGGAAGGCTGAGGGACGGGCTGCCGTTCTTTCCTGTGTCTTTTGGCCATATCAAAAAGATGACCGGCGGGCCGGCGGAGGTAAGCCCCTCCCGTCCGTCCGCCGGTCGCCTGGCGTGGTTATTTCTCGAGCACCTCTATGTTGGCGCGGGGGACCACTATGACCTCGCCGCCGTCCAACTTCACCTCGAGCACGCGGGCGTGCGATTCGCTGCCGATGACCGTGAGCTCCGGAGGCAGCGACTTCACGGTGCCGATCACGCCGAAATGCGGCTCCCGGATGATCCGTATAGGGTCGCCGGGCTCTATCCACCCGCGCCCCTGGTCCCGCTTCACCTCGCTGACGCCTTTCGGCATGCCCGGGACGATGATCTCGGGGCGCATGACTCCCGCGCGTATCTGCGTGGCGCCGGACACGGAAGCATGCTCGCCGTTGCGGGAGCTGAGCAGCTTGAAGGTGTACTCGGCCATCGGGATCATGCCGAAGCCCTCTGTCACGACCAGCGTGGTGCCGATCTTCTCGGAGCCCGTGACGGCTACCCCTATATCGTAGCCGAGCAGCTGGCGCAGGTCGCGGTCGTGTATGCCGCCGACGACTATCGCGTTGACGCCCAGCTCGATGGCCCGCTGTATGGTGGCCAGGCTGGCGTGCTTGCCGCCCACCACGATCTTCCCGCGGTGGTGCTCCTTGATGGCCTCCGCCTCGAGTTCCTCGTCGGGGCTTTCAACAGCCACGCAGATCTCGCCGTTGGTCTCGCCGCCGATGCCGAAGATCCCCTGTATGAAGGTGCCTTCGGCCTCCACAGTCACTCCGAAGCCGGGAGTGATCTCGACGATCTTGCCCTTCACGTAGGCCTTCACAGGCAGGACCTTCGGTGGCTCGCGCAGCAGGACCTGGCCCGTCACCGGTGAGATGGATTCCACCGTGCCGGCGACCGGCGACTCTATGGAGGTCTTGAACCATTTCAGGAAAGGCTTGTTCTCGGCGATCACCTCTCCGGCGGCGACCGTATCTCCTTCCCTCTTCAGCATGAAGCCCGGGATCTCCTCGGGCGACACGGCGAGCCGGTTGGCGACGTTGACCGAGAACACCTTGCCGGGCAGCTCGGTCTGGGCCACCACGTCCAGCGCGTCCACGCAGGCGCCCATCTCGGCCATCACCTTTCCCGGGATAGGCAGCAGGCGCTTCTTGTGCAGCATCGTGCTGGGCATTACCTTGAGTCCTGGAGTATACGCATGAGCCATAGTTTATCTCCTAGTAGAAGTTCTGCGCGTCAGACGGGGTACATCCCCATTGCCTTGTACCATTTGGCCAGGTCGGCCCGGCGCTTCGCGGGCTCCTTGGACAGGTTGAACGGCCGGCCGCGGCCGTCGAGCACCAGGCCCACCACCCCGCCCTCTATCTCCGCCTCCAGCTTGTTGCCGGGGCCGGCGCCCATGTCGAAGCCCTTGGCGGGCCTGGCCACCAGCTTGGCCTTCGGAGCGGCCAGCGGGACATGCTGCATATCGCCGAAGCGGAGCTGCCCGTTCTCACGGCTGCCGTCGGGACAGGTGATCTCCCACTCCATTATCACCTGGCCTTCCTTGGCCAGGCCCTTCGGGGCCAGGCAGGTGCCGAGCCGCACGAGGCAGTCGTGGTAGAACACGTCGAGCGCCGCCTTCTCGCTGATCTGGGCGAGCACGCCGAGGTGCGGCATCATGAAGATGGAGTCCACGGCCATGCGCGTGACGCCCTCGGGCTGGTAGGCGTCTATCATCAGCATCATAGACTGTGTGCGGCGGGGGGAATGGGCGAGGATTCCGCCCGAGCCTATCACGTAGTCCAGCCGCATCACGTTGATCAGGCTCTGGCCGGAGGAGGTCTGCTCGAACGCGTCGGAGATCGAGCGCTCCTGCTGCACGCCCTTCAGGCCCACGGCGAGGGCCTTGTGTTGCTCGAAGGCCAGCCGCAGCGCCTCGCGGGCCGCGGAGTGCTCAATCTGCAGGTCTTCCACCGTCTGCGGTATCGTGGTGGGTCGGATCATCTTGTTCTTCAGGCGGTCGCGCAGGTCCTGCTCGTCTATATCGAACGGCAGCCAGCGCAGGATGTTCGGCAGGCCGGCCTCGGCCATCACGTTGGAGATGGAATAGCTCATGCCCAGGTTGGCGCTGACGGTGCGGTTGAACACCTCGTCGAAGACGCTGAACACGTCGGTGGTCGCGCCGCCGATATCTACGGCCAGCACGTTGAACTTATTGGCCTTCGCGAACTTCTCGGTCATCGTGCCGACGGCTGCCGGCGTGGGCATGATCGGGGCGCCTACCATTTTCATCAGCCTGGGGTAGCCGGGCGCCTGCTGCATCACGTGCTCGAGGAAGATGTCGTGGATCTTGTGGCGCGCCGGCATCAGGTTCTCTCGCTCCAGCGTGGGCCGCAGGTTTTCGGTCAGGATCAGAGCGGTGCCCTCGCCCAGGATGTCCTTTATCTGCTGGTGGGCCTTATTGTTGCCGGCGTAGATGACCGGGAGCTTGTAGGAGGCGCCCAGGCGCGGCTTCGGGTCCGCGGCCTTCAGGAACTGCGCCAGCTCCACCACGTGCGTCACGGTGCCGCCGTCGGTGCCGCCTGAAAGCAGCATCATGTCGGGGCGCAGCTGGCGGATGCGTTCGATCTTCTCGTGGTCGGCGCGGCCGTCGTTGGAGGCCAGCACGTCCATCACTATCGCGCCGGCGCCGAGCGCGCAGCGCTGGGCCGATTCGCCGGTCATAGCCTTCACGGCACCCGCCACCATCATCTGCAGGCCGCCGCCCGCGGAGGACGTGGAGACGTAGATGTCGGCGCCGGTGAGGCCGACGTTGGGGGTGATTATCTTCTCGCCGTCCAGCAGCTTGCGCCCGGACAGTTCCTCGACCTCGGTTATCGCGTTGAGGACGCCCTTGGTCACGTCCTCGAACGGAGCTTCCACCGTGGTGGGGGCCTCGCCACGGAAGGTCTGGCGGTAAGTATCGCCCTTCTTCTCGATCAGGATGGCCTTGGTGGTCGTGCTCCCGCAGTCCGTGGCTATTATGGTTTCAAGGTCTTTCTTTGACATTTGGATCGTCCTTTTCAGGTGGTTCGGCGCTAAGCCTCTCTACGAAGTAGTCTACTGCCTTCCTGTTCTCGAGGAGGGCCTTGTACTTCTCGACCTCCTCCTTCCGGAAAACCATCGCGAGCATGGGCTCGAGGAACGTCACTCCCTGCGCCCCGAGACCGTGCATGGGACGGGTGCCTTCCAGAGTAAAGGCCGCCACGTCGCCCATTCCGCGTTCCCTCACCTTCTTCGCCAGCGCGTCCAGCAGCTTCTTCTCTTCCGGCGTGGGATCGGGAGGCTCGGGGATCTTGAAAGCGTTGTCCCAGATACCCATCGGCATTTATTTTAACATAAAAAATAATACGGCATGAACTCGCGCGGGTGAAGGGAACGCGGCGGGCAGCCGGCGGTTTACTCCGGAGCGGCTGGGACGCGGGGCTACTTCTCCCGGCGGCCTTCCGACTTCCGGGAGACCGGCGGCGGCTGTTTTTTGTCCGCGGGAGCTTTTTCGCGCCCGAGGAAAGAGACGGCCAGCCGGGAGCCCGGCCGGACCTTGTGGGACCTGGCGGCGCCGGCGGCCAGCTCCAGCACGCACCACGCGGGAGAAGAGGCCCTGGCGATCTCGCTCTCGGGCTGGTCCTCGTAGGAGCGGGGGACGCGGTGGAAAACGCGCACGACCTTCATCTCCCCGTCCAGGAACACCATGTCGAGGTCGATCAGCGTGTTCTTCATCCAGAACGTCTTCAGGCTCCCGTCGGAAAAGACGAACAGCATGCCTCGGTCCTCCGCGAGCGCCTTCCGGAACATCAACCCCCGTTCCCTTTCCCCAGGGGTCAGCGCCAGCTCGGCGGTGACCTTGAAACCGTCCGGCAGCGTGAGCAGCGCCGCCGCCGCGTCCTTGGGGACCCGGAACCCGGGCGCGTCCGCGGCGCACAACAGCGCGGGGAGCAGGAGCGCTAAGATCCCGTTAATTTTCATCTTCTGTGCCGGCTGGCGGGGAGGAGGAGACGTTCACCGCCGTGGAAGTCGAGGTCGGAGGCGGCAGGAACAGCGGCGCCCTCGCGTCCGCGTCGGCTTTCAGCCTGCCGGCCTCCCCGAAGAGGGCCATCGCGTCGGCGCCGTGAGCCTTGGCCAGCCCGCGCAGGCCGCCGGCCTTCGGCAGCTCGGCCGCCAGCTTCTTGAAAGGGACCTTCGACCGCTCCGAGAGCAGCAGGATGAAAGCCAGCTCCTGCCTGTAGATGCCGCCGCGCAGGTAGGAGAGCATCTCCCGCTCCGGGGTGGTGGACTCGAAGACGGCGTACAGAGTGGAGCTGCTCACCTCGGCGCTGAGCGCCCAGGAATAGGCGTCCTCTCCGGAGGTGTCTATCCTTCCCGGTTCGTTCTTCAGGAAGGAGTCGGGGCCGACCTCCGCGCCCAGAAAGACCTGGGCGGAAGCGGGGACGGCCCCTGCCATAAGGCAGAGAAGCAGCGCCGCGGATCTCATGGCGGGCCTTTAAAGAGAGGTGGTCACCAGCGTCTCGGTGGAAAGGACGCCGGGGATGCCGCGTATCTCCTGGACCACTATGTTGGAGAGCTGCGGCAGGTCGTCGGTCTCCATGTCGAGCACGAGGTCCCAGCGGCCGAAGACGGCCGACATATGGACTACGCTCTTAAGGGCCTTGAGCTTGGCCAGGGCCTGCTTCTCCTTACCGGGCATCAGCTTCACTAGTACCAGTCCTGTTACCATAGGTATGTTCCTTTTTTACGCGCGCGTTATGTACACCCGCCGTATGCCTATTATACAACCGCCGCCGCCGCGGTTCAATAGGAGCCGAAGCGTAAATTAACTATAATCAGGATATGAGAGCACTGGTACAGAGGGTCAAGCGCGGCGGGGTCAAGACCGTGGACGTCCACAACTCCATCGGCGCCGGCCTCGTGGTCCTGCTCGGAGTGGGGAAGGGGGACTCGCCGCAGGAAGCCTCCCTGCTAGCTGAAAAGACGGCCAACCTCCGCATCTTCTCCAACGACGAAGGCAAGTTCGACCGCTCCCTGCTGGACGTGGGCGGAGAAGCTCTTGTCGTGTCGCAGTTCACGCTTTACGCGGACTCCACCCGGGGGAGGAGGCCTGACTTCACGGCCGCCGCCAGGCCGGAGGAGGCCGACAGGCTGTACCTGGCTTTCGTCGAGGCCCTCCGCTCGAAAGGAGTACCGGTGAAGACCGGCGTCTTCGCGGCCGACATGGAAGTGGAGATAATCAACGACGGGCCGGTGACCATCTGGCTGGACACGGCGGGCCTGGCCGGGAAGGGCGGATGACCGCTATGGGACGAAGGACCCTGCTGGCGCTGCTGCTCTCCGTCTCCGCCCTGGCGGCCGGCTGCGTCAACCCGGAGATGTTCAGGAAAGGCGCTTTCGCGATGGACGACTGGGACTCCTGGACCGGCTGGAACGACGCGTACGGTCATAACGAGGTCCGCAGGGACGGCCTGTATTACTTCCTCAGCGCGAACCAGGACGACACGCGCGACGAGCCGTCGGACGGCTACTATCCGGGCCTGATACTTTCCCGCGATCTTTTCGGGCCGCGGTGGCGCGTGGACCTGGAGGCGAACTACGTCATTCCGCCCGGGCGGGTCAAGCGCTTCTCCTACGGCATCTGGGTCGGAGGCGATTCCTCCAGGCCGTCCATCGGCAACGCTTCCGCCGTAATGAAGCTGCTGGTGCAGCGCCAGAACGGCCCCGTGCCGGCCGACGATACCCTTATCGTGATAATGCTGCCCGGCGGAAAGCCGGTGGAGCTCCCCAAGAAGCTGAAAGTGCTGCGCTTCGAGCGGGAGGGGAACTTTTTTACCGTCTCGTACGCGATGAACCGCAAGACCTTCAAGCCCGTGCTGCGGGTGGACGCCTCCCAGGCGTCGGAGGCGCCGGCCCAGAAGTTCTTCCTCGGCGGCTTTTCCGGCGGCGACCCCGCCGGCGCCTATATGAGGTTCAAGAGCCTGCAGATCGACGGGCGGGAAACACTGCGCTGACACGCGCGAAGGAAAAAATGAGAAAACACTGGAAGAAGAAAGAGCGCCGGCCCTCAGCCGGCGGACACGAAGCTTTGCTGGAAGGAGCGATACAGCATCATGGGACGTTCGCGTTCCTGCTCTCGGAGAAGGAGGGGACCGGGGACGCCTTCCTCAGGGGCCGGAGCCTGGACCTGGCCATGGACGGCGACAGGGTGCTCGCCCGCGTGCGGCCGGAGAAGAGCGGGCGCCTCGCCGGGGAGATAGTAAAAGTCGTGAAGAGGGCCCGGACCACCATGGTCGGGGTGCTGCGCAGGACCGGCGGCCGCTGGGCGCTGTTCCCGGAGAAAGGCTCCGCGCCACCGGCGGAAGTGACCGGCTTCGGGCCCGGGCTGACGCCGTCGGAAGGAGACCTGGCCGTTCTGGAAGTCAGCCGCTGGCCCGAGGCCGGCAGGCCGGCCGCCGGCCCCGTCAACGAGGTGCTTGGCGATCCTTCGGACATGAGAGCGAGGATAGACGCCGTTCTGCGCGCCCGCGGCATAAACGAGGATTTCCCGAAGGAAGCGGTCGACCAGGCCGCCGCTTTCGGCGTCAGACTGCAGCCCGCCGCCTGGAAAGGCAGGGAGACTCTTTTCGACCTCCCTGTCTGCACGATAGACGGCGCGGACGCGAAGGATTTCGACGACGCCGTCTCCCTCGAGCCGCTTCCCGGAGGGCTGCTGCGCCTGGGAGTGCATATAGCCGACGTCGCGCATTACGTGAAGCCGGGCACGGCGCTGGACCGCGAGGCCTATTCGCGGGCCACCAGCGTCTATCTGCCGGACCGCGTAGTACCTATGCTGCCGCCGTCGCTTTCCGACAACCTCTGCAGCCTGGTGCCGCGGCAGGAACGGCTGACGATGTCCGTCTTCATAGACCTCGACGCCAACGGTTCCGTGAAGAAGCGCAGGCTGGCCGAGACCGTGATACGCTCCTGGCGCCGCTTCACTTACGAGGAGGTACAGACCATGCTGGAAGGCGGCCGGGTCCCGGACGTGCCCAGGCGCATCGAGGAAGCGGTGAAGCGCATGGGAGCCCTGACCGACGTGCTTTACCGCCGGAGGGTACAGCGCGGCGCGCTGGACTTCAACCTGCCCGAGTACAAGGTCAACGCCGACCCGCACGGCAGGCCGCTGGGCGTCTCGCTGCGCCCCAGGCTGAAGAGCCACAGGCTGATAGAGGAGTTCATGCTGCTGGCCAACGAGGCGGTGGCCACCGAGCTGTTCAGGGCGGGTAAACCGTTCCTGCACCGGCGCCACGACACCCCAGACCCGCTGAAGCTCAAGGCGCTCGCCGAGTCGCTCGGCAGCCTCGGTCTTTCGGCCGGCCATATACAGGGGCCGCGCGCGGCCAAGGCCCTGCAGGACGTGCTGCGCCAGGCCGCCGGACACCCGCTGGAGCAGCTGATAAACTCCCTTATGGTGCGAAGCATGAGGCAGGCCGTCTACTCGCCGGTCTCGCAGGGGCATTTCGGCATAGCCGCGCGCTTCTATTCCCACTTCACCTCGCCGATACGCCGCTACCCGGACCTGATGACCCACCGGGCGGTGAAGTCGCTGCTCTCCGGCGGAAAGGCCGGCAGCCCCGGTCACCCGCTGGACAAGGCCGGCGAGCACTGCTCCGAAAGGGAAAGGGCGGCCGGCGACGCCGAGCACAAGGCGGTGGACATCCTGAGGGGGGAGCTCATCAGGGAGATGACCGGCTCGGATATGGACGGCATGGTCACCAGCGTCATCGAGAGCGGCGCGTTCATTTCCCTGGGGGACACCGGAGCAGAGGGCCTGCTGCGCCTCTCCGGGCTCAAGCCCGGGACCAGGCTGAAGGTGAAGATAGTTTCGGTGGACAGCGCCACCGGGAAGATAGACCTCTCGCTGGAAAGCCGGCCCCAGAAAGCCTCGGGACCTGAACGCTGGAAAATTTCCAGGCAGAAGCGGGGCCCCGGACGCGGACGCGGCAGGCGGTGAACGAAAAAGAGCCGGAGGGCAAAAGACCTCCGGCTCTTTCTTTGACCGCGGACCGGTTATTTCTTCAGCAGGTCCTTCGCCTTCTGCAGGTCGTCCCTGTATTTCTCGGAACGCAGCAGCTGCTCGTGGAACAGGTCGCCGAACTTCTTGCCGGCTTCCACGTCCGCCGGATAATGGGCCCCGCCCACCACGCGGTCCTGGGCGATCTCGTCGGCCTTGGCGAAGAACTCGTCGCCGCGCTCCGGCACCAGGTCGGAAAGAACGTCCGCGGTGACGCGGGAAGCCGAGGCATGGCCGCTTGGATAGGAATAGCTGCTCTTCTTCTTCACGCAGGGCATTGCTTCCTCGTACGTGACGAACGGGCGGGGCCGGCGGAACCTGTCCTTCATGACCTCCAGCGCGGCCTCGAAGTCCTCTGCCAGCCCGGCGAACAGGTCCTTGAACTCGGCCGGGACCGCGCCGCCGAACGGGCTGGTGCTGCCCCAATAGTCGTAGTACTCCTCGTCGGCGGTGCGCCTGGCCCTGGCGCAGTCCTCTTCGGTCCGCTTGTTCTGCCAGGCCAGCACGCCGGCTATGTCGGCGGCCTGCTCCATTGAGTCCGGGGCCGGAGGGGGAGGGAAAGCGGCGTCGGCGAAGTAGGCCGGGGCCACGTAATGCGCGGCCGCGGGGGCGGTCCGGCTCTCCGCGGTCATCATGGCCTTGTGCGCGCATGCTCCCAGCGAGAGCGCGGCGGCGGCCAGCAGCAGGTTCTTTCGCAGGTTCTCCATCGCGAAATTATATAACTATTGTCTAGGGCCTTTAAAATTTAAATAATACTCCAATGACGCCAGCGATAAACGAAAAACGCATGGTCCAGCTCTTCTGCGAGCTCGCCAGGATCTCGTCCCTCTCGGGCAAGGAAGGCGCCGTGGCCCGCCGGCTATCCATACTGCTGAAGTTCATGGGCGCAGAGGTGACGGTGGACGACGCCGGCAGGAAGATAGGCGGCGAGACAGGCAACCTCGTGGCCAGCTTCCCGGGCACGGTGAACTGCGAGCCGTTCCTGCTATCGGCCCACATGGACACCGTAGGCCCCGCCGCCAACGTACAGCCTCGCGTCCACCGCGACCGGATAACCTCGGACGGCACCACGGTGCTGGGTGCTGACTGCAAGGCCGGCATAGCCGTGATCCTGGAAGTCCTCAAGGTACTGGAGGAGAACAAGCTCCCATACCCGCCGATCGAGGCGGTCTTCACGATAAGCGAGGAGATGGCGCTGATGGGGGCCAAGCACCTCGACTACGCCTCGCTGCGCTCGCGCTACGGCCTCATCTTCGACAACGAGCAAGGCATAGAGAACGTCATCACCAGCGCCCCCGCGGCCGACAAGATGGAGATCAAGGTCTACGGGGCGGCCGCGCACTCCGGAGTGGCCCCGGAAAAGGGCATCTCCGCCATCAAGGTCGTCTCCGACGCCA
>JAKAMO010000143.1 GCA_021812825.1 bacterium
AACGGCATGCTCGCGGAGCAATACTCCGTGGGCTTCTGCATAGCCATGAACGCTTCCGCCGTCCTGCTTCTCTCCTTCCTCGTCCTGCTGCTGCCCAGGGCCGAATACAAGGCATAAAGAAACCCGCGATTCCGCGGTTTTTTTGTTTCCTCGAGTGGCGCTGTCAGGCCCGGACGATCCTGGTGTTCGTCAGCAGGTCATGCCAGGTCAGTCCGTCCTTCTCGAAAAAAGCCCAGATGTAGCCCAGCCCTAACGGCACCGCCGATACCACTCCCAGCGCGGCACGCCAGAGCGTTTTTTTTGGCGTTTCTCCGGTCGCCGCGTCCACCAGCTTCAGCTTCATTATCATCATGCCCGGGGTGGCGCCCTTGCGCTTAAGGAAGAACGAAATGCAGAACACCCAGATCATGATCTTTATCGGAGACAGAACGGCGCCTAAAAAGAGGATCTGCCTGGTCAGGATCGAAGCAACGCTCATGAAAAGCAACAGGTCGAGCAGAAGTGAAACGGCGCGCTGGGAGATAGGGGCGGGCGTGCCCGGAACGGCCGGCGGCCGCGGCGCGGGTGGTACCGGGCTGCCGTGGGAGGGGGCTTCCTGGGCCTCGCCGGGAGGCTGGGAACCTACGGGCACTTCGCGCAGCACGCGGAAGACCTTGATCTTCTCAGGTATGCCCTTGAACTGGCGGTAGCCTATCTCGCTGGACGGCACCTCGCGCTTGTTCATGGAAAGGTAGACGGCCTCGGTGAAGAAGACCTCGCCGGCCTCGGCTATGCTCTCGAGGCGGGACGTGATGTTGACCGGGTCGCCGTAGATGTCGCCGTCGTCGTGCACCGCCACCTCGCCGGCGTTGATCGCGATGCGTATCTCTATCTTGTCCGGGGCCGCCTTCTCGGCGTTATGGGCCTTCAGCACGGCCTGTATCTCCATGCCGCAGATGACGGCGTCGGTCGGGCTGTTGAAGACCACGAGGAAGGCGTCGCCAATGGTCTTGACCAGCCTGCCCCCGAACTTCTCGATGACCGGCAGCACCAGTTCGCGGTGCCGCGTCAGCAGCTCCTGCGTCTGGGCCCGGGAGAAGCTCGCCGTCTTGGACGTGAAGCCCTTTATGTCCGTCAGCATTATGGCGAGGTTGCGCGTATCCATGTTATCTCCGTTCTGCGGGCCGGTCTCAGGAAGGATTGGGAATGTCTATGAACTCGGTCTTCACCCGGAACTTCTTCTCGAGGACTGCCGCCAGGGCCTGCACTCCGGGTTTCTCGGTGTTGTAATGGCCGGCCGCTATGAAGTTGCAGCGGGCCTCGCGGGCGTACTCCTGCACCGGTTCTCCGGTCTCGCCGGTCAGGAAAAGGTCCAGCCCGGCCTCGGCCGCCTGGTCGAACATGCGCGCGGCGCCCCCGCTGACCGCCCCTACGGTGCGCACCTTCTCGGTCCCGAACCTGAAGCAGAGAGGCTCGGCGTCCAGCTTGATGGCCAGCTTCGCGGCGATATCTCCGATGGAGAGCGGCTTCGGCAGGGTCCCGCGGAAACCGATGTGCTGCCCGTCGTAATGCCCGAAAGGCTTGAGGGACCTGGCCCCGAGCATTTCCAGCAGGCGGGCGTTGTTGCCCACCTTTGGATGGGCGTCGAGCGGCAGGTGCCAGGCGCAGAGGGACAGGCCGCCGCCGAACAGCGCCTCCAGCTTGCGCTTGAACGGGCCGGCGAACGCCTGCGAACGGCCCCAGAGCAGGCCGTGGTGCACTATCAGCATGTCGGCGCCGCAGGCGGCCGCGCGCTTTATGCATTCCAGCGAGGCGGAGACCCCGAAGGCGATCTTGCGCACTTCGGGCCGTCCCTCGGCCTGCAGGCCGTTCTGCGAGGAATCCCTGAAATCGCGGGACGCGAGGTAGTCGTCCACGAAAGAAACTATGGTGTCCCTGTTCGGCATAAGCGCTCCCTGGCCGCCCCCTACCGCGTCGTTCCCGCTACTGCCTGCCGGGGCGGAAAGCGTAGATGTAGCCGTTGGAAATATCCTCGGCGAGATAATCCGCGATGGCGTAGCCGCCGTCCCTGGGCGCCAGCAGCAGCGCGGCGTAGCTCCAGAGCGACGGGGTGCCCCTCAGCGCGCCGGGCGGCAGCGCGGCCTGTATCCAACCGTCCTTTACCGACGCCTTGTACTGTCCGGCGCGGCGCGGGCCTTCGGGGGTGATCTTGTAAAGAGAGGCTCCTTCTGAGGAGACTTCCAGCGCGTATTCCCAGGCGCTGTCCGGGTAGATGCGCAGCGGCCTGCCCTCCAGCGGGCGGGCCACGCCGGCGCGGGCCCGGTGGTTGACGTCCATATAGAGGTCCAGCCTTATGCGGCCGAAGCCGGAGGGAGACGACGGGGACATGTCTATGGCTCCCGGCTTGAACTCGAAAAGCGCGCCGGCCGTGCTGACCGTCACGCGCAGGGCTTCGAGCGTCCAGTAGGGGGCGTCCGCGTCCGGGGCCGGCGAGCCGTCCGGCGCAGGCGGAATCGCCGGGGCGCGCCGCACGTTGGTCAGCTCGAATCCGCCGGGAGCTTCGGCGACCGTTATTTCGTCGTTCCGGCCCGCGGACGCGGCTTCCTCCAGGCTGGAGAAGGCCCAGGGGGGCGGTGGCTTGCGCATGAGCCGGTAGACGTTGGACAGCGTGTTGCGCAGGTCCAGCTCGGCTTCCCCGGCGGCGTCGGTGGAGGCCAGGACCGTCAGGGCGGGGCCAGTCTCCGCCGAGAAATATTCGCGGAAGGCCGGCTCGGCCCGGGCGAAGCTGCCCTGCTCGGAGTTGAGGTACGACATCAGGTCCGCGCGGGTGCGGCGCAGGGCCGCCAGCGCGCCGGACTGGAGAGGGACCGAGGCCCAGCGGCTGTAATCCCCGGTCCAGGGCCCGAAGGCCGCGGCTATAGCGGCCGGGGCTGTCTGAGTTGAGACCGTCTTCTCCAGCGCCGCGGATACAGTATCCAGTTCACCGGCGCCGGCCGCGGCCAGCACGCGCTCCAGCTCCGCTCGCGCCGCCGCGGGGTCCGGAGCCGAAGTCTCGTCGAAAACCACGAACGGCTCACCGGCCGCGGAGAAAGAGGAGGTGTAGGCGGTGAAAGGCGCGGCGTAGACCCCCCCGTGCTGCATCAGCGGGGTCCCGGTGGAGACCGCCGGGCCGCAGGCTATCCATTTCACCCCGAGGGCGCCGGCGAGCGGGAAATAGTCCGGGACCAGCCCCCCGGGCGGGGAGACCAGGCCGGCCGGGGCCTTGCCGTAGGCAGCCGCCGCCTCGTCGCGGGACATGCCGAGCCTGAGCGAGAGGAAGTAGGAGGCCGCGTCCGGGTTCTGCAGCCCTTCGGGCTTTCCCTGCCACGTCACTTCCGGTTCGCCGGCGTAGTAGAGGAGCGGCAGGGGCGGGTCGCCGGCCGGCCGCCTGGCCAGCTCCAGCCTGCCTTCGTCGGAAAGCGTCCTGAGCCGCGCTTCCAGGCCTTTGACCGGCAGCGGCAGCGCGGCGGTTAGGCGGGCGTTCTTGTTGCTCTCCAGCAGCGCCAGCACTTCGGGCACGGCCGAGTTGCCGTCGGGAATCCACAGCAGGGCCCGGCCGGCGCCCAGCGCGGGGCGGGCCAGGCAGAGCGCGGCCGCCAGCGCCGCGTAGAATCCGTTCAGTCGCCTCATTTTACGGTCATCACGGAGACTTTCCTGCCGCCCTCGATGTCGGTATCCGGGTTGAGCGGGTCGAGCACTTCCTGCCCGTCTATGCGGCAGATGTACTTGTAGCGCCCGGGCGGCAGCGGCAGCAGGGCTTCCCAGGTCTTGGAGTCCTTTTTCACGAGCACCAGCGAGTCGGGGTTCCACTTGTTGAAATCCCCGGCTATGCGCACGTCCCTGGCCCCGGCTATCTTTATGTTGAAGCGGACGAAGCGAAGCTCCGGCTGCGGGGCCTCCACCGGCCTGTCCGGGCGGGGATGCATCAGCGGCATCGAGACGGTACGGGTGGGCTTTACCGTGGCCACGTTCCACTGCCCGACGAAGCTGAAGTATTTCTTGATGGCGTTGTTGAACAGCACGCTGGGAACGCTGACCAGCGCGAAGACCACGGCGGCCAGCAGCAGGAGCATGGACTTGCGCTCCATCACAGGCCGGCCTCCTCTTCGAGCACCGGGCGTATCCTGACCTCGGCGCCGAGCGCTCCCGCCAGCTCCCGGAACTTCGGTATGTCCACTTCGGGCGCTTCCACCGCGGTGGCCACCACCTCCGGCAGCAGCATCACGGACTCCCTGATGAATTCCTTGACCTTCTCGAAGCCGCCGGCCCGCCAGGGCTCCAGCGGGCGCATGCGCTCCAGCCACTGCCCCGGGTCCGCCGTATTCAGGCTGACGTGCACGGAATCTATCAGGCCCTTCATCTCCGGGACCACGTTGCGCCCCCAGACCGCGTTGGCGAGGCCGTTGGTGTTAAGGCGTATCCTGAGGTTTTGCGGTATGGGGGCGGCCCTGCCGGAGCGCACTATCCGCGCGCAGGTCAGCATGGCTTCCAGGCGCATGGTGGGCTCCCCGTAGCCGCAGAAGACCAGCTCGGAAAAGGGGGAGGCGGCCCATTCCGCCTTCGCGCCCGCCAGTACCTCGGCCGGAGACGGCTCCGCGCCGCCCAGGTTCAGGTTGCTGCCGCGGTAGTCCATCTTCCAGGAGTTCTTGACGCAGAATACGCAGGCGGTGGGACAGCTGTTGGTGAGGTTCACGTACAGGGCGTCCCGGTAGCGGTAGACTATCTTGGGGGTAGGGGCCATAGTAATGAAGTGTTTTTCTGCTTCCCGCTATTATTCTATCATTTAGAAATGAGGATTTTGATAGCCCCCAACGCCTTCAAGGGAACGCTCAGCGCCGGGGAGGCCGGAGAGGCCGCGGCCGGAGCCGTGAGAGAGGTCCTGCCGTCGGCGCGCGCCGAGGTCCTGCCTATAGCTGACGGCGGGGACGGCCTGCTCGAAGCGCTGCGGCCTGTCCTGGGCGGCAGGCTCGTGACCAGCCGCGTCGAGGGTCCGCTGGGGCGTAAGCTGGCCGCGCGCTGGCTGCTGGCCGGCCGTACGGCCGTCATAGAGATGTCCGAGGCCGCCGGGCTGAGGAGGATGGGCGGGAGGGCGCTGCGGCCGATGGAAGCCACCACCGCCGGCGTCGGCAGCCTTATGCTCGAGGCGGTAAGGCGCGGCGCCAAGGAACTTGTGATAGGGCTAGGAGGCAGCGCTTCCAACGACGGGGGGGCAGGGTGCGCCCAGGCCTTCGGCTTCTCGCTGCTGGACGCGGCCGGCAGGCCCGTCCCGCCGGGCGCGGCTGGCGCCGGGCTTTTGAAGAGGATACTGCCGGGGAGCGCCGCAGCGCGGCTGCGCGGCGTGAAGGTCACCGGTCTGGCCGACGTCAGGAACCCCCTTTGCGGCCGGCTGGGGTCCGCCCGGGTCTTCGGCCCCCAGAAAGGGGCCGGCCCGAGGGAGGTCGCGGCCATGGAAAAGGCGCTCAGGGACTACGCGGCCGCGGTAAGACGGGAATTGGGCGTTAGCATCTCGTCCCTGCCCGGCGGCGCCGCCGCCGGCGGGCTGGGGGCGGGCCTCGCGGCCTTCTTCGGCGCCTCGCTGGAGGACGGCTCCTCTTTCGTCCTCTCGAGGCTTGGTTTCGAGCGGAAGCTGGCCGCGGCGGACCTGCTGATAACCGGCGAGGGCCGCTTCGACGAGCAGACCTTCTACGGCAAGGCTCCGGGCGCCGCGCTGGCGGCCGCGAAGCGGCTGGGCAAGCCGGCGGTGGTGGTCTGCGGCAGGTCCCTGCTGCGCGGCGGGGCCCTGCGGCGCCGCGGCGTCTCGCTG
>JAKAMO010000144.1 GCA_021812825.1 bacterium
CAGCTGCCTGCCCAGTCTTATCTTGGCGTCCGTCTGCACGTTGTCGGCGGGAACGCTCACCGCCGGCAGGAGCCCGTTGAACAGGAACCCCTCCCCGGCGGAAAGCGGCCCGCGCAGCGCGCCGGACGCCAGCAGCCCGGCCGCGGCCAGGCAGCAATACATTAGTTTTTTCATTTCCCCCCCTATCTGACGGCCCTCTGCCCCCGCGGCCCGCGGAGGCTCCCCCTATTCCCCGCAGCGCTCCTCAGCGGCTATGTAGTCGTTGATCTGCGGCATCAGCCGCTCCAGCGCGCTTGCCAGCCCGCCGCCGGCGCCCAGCCCGCGCCTCGCCGATCTCTCCAGCAGTATGAAGGCCTTGAACAGGTGCCCGCGCGCGGTGTAGAGGTAATGCATCCTGCCGTGGCGGCTCATATGGCTGCGGCCCTCCGCTATGCTGGTGCTGATAGAGTCTACGCTGTTGACCAGTTCCCTGCCCATGGTGTCCTTAGAGAAGTCGTCCCAGTCCGCGACGTGCCGCCAGACGCGGTCCGACAGCTCTTCGGACTCCACGAAGAGGCTCATCTCCCTGAGTTTTTGCATACTTCCCCCCTGCCGACATTCTATCATAACTCCGGCCCCGCGCAAGTTGACGCTGGTGCGGGGCGGCCCCTTTTTATATCATGCCTTTAATGCCCGGCGCCGCGCCGGGGGGAGGGAGCATGAAGGCTATACGCGTAAGGAAATTCGGCGGACCCGAGGTGCTGGTCCCCGAAGAAGTGCCGGCGCCGGCGCCGGCCGCCGGGCAGGTGCTGGTGCGGGTCCGTGCCGCCGGCGTCAATCCCTATGAGACCTACATCCGCGCCGGGGCCTACGCCTCGCTGCCGGAGCTGCCATACACCCCCGGCTCCGACGGGGCGGGCACGGTGGAGTCGGCAGGGCCGGGCGTCGTCTCCGTGAAGCCCGGGGACCGCGTCTACCTGGCCAAGAGCCTCAGCGGCACCTACGCCGAGTACGCGCTGGCGCTGGAGGAGCAGGTCCACCCTCTTCCAGAAGCCCTGAGCTTCGCGCAGGGGGCCGCGGTCTGGGTGCCCTACGGCGCCGCCTACCACGCCCTGGCGCACCAGGCGGGGGCCAGGCCCGGGGAGACCGTGCTGGTGCACGGCGCCAGCGGCGGCGTGGGCGTGGCGGCGGTGCAGCTCGCGCGGGCCATGGGGCTGGCCGTGCTGGGCACGGCCGGCACTCCGGAAGGGCGCGCCCTGGTGCTGGGACAGGGAGCCAGGGCGGCCTTCGACCATTCCTCGCCGGGGCACGCCGCGGCAGTGCTCGAGGCCACCGGCGGCCGCGGCGCCGACATAGTGCTGGAGATGCTCGCCAACGTCAACCTGGCCGCCGACCTGAAGATGATCTCCGAAGGCGGCAGGGTGGTGGTAATAGGCAGCCGCGGAGAGGCCACTATCAACCCCCGCGACCTGATGGCCAGGCGCGGCTCGGTGCGGGCTTTCACGCTGTGGGCAGTCACCCCGGAGGAGGAGAAGGAGATACACGCCGCCGTGGGGGCAGGCCTCGCGCTCGGCACCCTGAAGCCGCTGGTCGGCCGGGAGTTCCCGCTGGCCGACGCCGCGGCCGCGCACGAGGCGGTGATGCGCTCCGGCGCCGCTGGGAAGATAGTGCTGGCCTGCTAGCCGGCTACTTCGGGTCCACCCGCACCCTGCGCGGGGCGCTGAACTTCCCCTGGTAGCCCAGCAGGTCTATGGCGGCCAGCCTGACGAAATATTCGCCGGCCGGCAGCAGGCCCGCCAGGTCCGGCTTCGCTTCGGGGTCGAAGGTCCTGTCCAGCAGCACCTTGGAGAACGACGGGTCCCCCGCGGCCTGCAGGCGGTAGGCCTTCATCACCTTGATAGAGGCCAGAGCTCCCGCCGGCAGCACGGCTTCCGGCACGCCGGCGGCGGCCGACGGGGCCGCCGGCTCCCCGGCGTCGGGGGCCATCACCGGCGCCGAAGGCGCCATGTTAGGCCTCACCTCGGTGACGTAGCCCTTGCGCAGCTCCACTTTCTTCCCCTGCGCCTCCACCTCCGCCACGCCGCGCGTCACCTTCACCACGGTGGTGAAGTCCCTCTTCATCCTGGTCGTGAACTCCGCGTCCTCGCTCTTCGGGAATATCGTCGCGGTGCGCGTCACCACCCTGGACCGCCAGCTGCGCAGCTCGCCGGAAAGCATCTCGGCGCCCGGCGCGCCCCCGGACGGAGGCCGGAGCACGACAAGAGTGTTCGGCGTGAGGTTCAGGGACTCGCCGGTCTCGAAGCGCACCCCGGCGTAGGAATCCGCCATCGTGTAGATGGTGTCGTTGCGGTACAGGTCCTCGCCGGCCTTCACCCGCCCCCAGTCGGAGGAGCCGGTGCGCCTGAGCAGGACGCTGTTGGTGAAGCTGAGCAGCTTGCCGGTAGGGACCTCGGCCCGGACGGGGCAGGCCGGCAGCAGCAGCAGCGCCAGCGCCAACACCCTCTTCATGATACCTCCCGCATATAAATTAGGTTACCTCGCGCCATGTAAAGAATACCCCAATAAAATGTCAAATAATTATCAATTAGCTCCCGGGGCGAAAAAAAACCGCCGGACGGACCCGGCGGTATCGGCCAGAAGCGGCCCGGGCTCAGCCCTCCGTCCCCAGCTCGTCCAGCTCCGCCGCGATCTCCTCGGGAAGGACGCCTATCACGGAGGTGCCGGCCACCCGGCCCTCGCGCCTCATGGCCAGCCTGGCCGAGATGATGCGCACGGGCTTTCCCGGCTCCATGCAGGAGACCAGCGCCGCTGTCACCGCGCCGGCCCCCCCCTTCACCAGCATGGGCACCGACGGGATGGCGCTCCTCTTCAGGGCGTTGAAAAGGGCGTTGGCCAGGGAATTGACGATGATATTGCCCATCTCCAGCATCAGGCCTTCCTCCAGGCTGCGCACCTCCTCGGCCAGGTAGACCGGGCCCTTCACGAAGCTGTGCGCTATCAGGCCGGCGTGGTCGGCGCGGAACACCAGCGCCGCCGAGAACAGCGCGCCGCCGCGCACGTTGACGTGCACCGAGGCGGTCTCCCGCCCCAGGTCGGCCAGCTTCGCCAGCTCGGCCTCGCCGCCGGAGGTCACGGCGACCTCGCAGAGCTCCCAGGAAGAAGCCGTCGCGTCGGAGGCCTTCAGCATGCACTTGCTCAGCCCCCCGGCCGCCAGGCGCTTGATGGCGCCGCCGCGCGGCGGCGCCGCCAGCTCCCGCACCGGCGCGAAGTACTGGTCGAAATCCGAGGCCGAGAAAGGCTTGTAGATGATGCCGCTGGCCCCTATCAGCAGCAGGCGCCGGTTCACCTCGTCCTGCTCCACGGCCGTCACCATGATGATCTTCGCGGACTGGTCCATCGCGCGCAGCTCGCCCAGCACGTCCACGCCGGACTTGCCCGGCATGATGATGTCCAGCAGCACCGCGTCCGGCTTCAGCTCCCTGAAGGCCTTCACGGCCTTTTCCCCGTCGTCGGCCTCGCCGGCCACGGTATGGCCCTTGCTCTCCAGGATGGCCCTGATCAGCCCCCGGATATCCTCGTTGTCGTCTACGATAAGTACCTTCATTTTTCCTCCGTGCCGGCGGCCGGCGCTAGAAGCCTCCCACCATGCGCAGCAGCCGCCCCTCGGTGGGGATCGCGACCAGCTTGTAGCCGTCGCCGAGGGCGCGGTGGTCCTGGTAGGTGCCGAACATCCTGTCCCAGACGGTGAAGATGAAGGCCAGGTTGCGGCGCATCAGCGGCCCCGCCCCGTGGTGCAGCCGGTGGAAGTCCGGCGTTATGATAAGCCATTCCAGCGGCCCCAGCCTGACCGAGACGTTGGTATGTATCCAGAGGTTCACCACCACGCCTATGGAATAGGCCACGCCGGCCTGCGCCGGGGTGAAGCCCAGCGCGTAATAGCCCACCAGGGCCTGCGGCGCGGCGAAGAGCAGCAGGTGCGTGACGCTGGTGCGCGAGCCGGACAGCCACCAGAGCTGGTCCGGCGAATGGTGGAAGACGTGGGTGAGCCAGAGAGGCCTGAAGGTATGCATGCCGCGGTGCACCCAGTAGAGGGCGAAGTCGGCCGCGGCCAGGCCCAGCAGTATCTTCGCCGCCCCGGGCAGCGAGAGCAGCGCGTCGCTGTGCAGCAGCGCCCGCAGGCGCAGCGCGTCGAAAGTCCGCTCTATCACCGGCTTCCAGAGCTCGCCGGCCAGGGCCACCACGGCCAGCGCCGCCAGGTTGAGGCCCAGGTGGCGGCGCCTGTCCACCGGGAAGCGCGGGCGGCGGCGCTCCAGCGCGTCGAGCAGGACCACCGCCGTCAGCAGCGTTACCGCCTGAAAAGTTATCTCCGGTGACATCATGGCTCCAGCCGCGTTCCCGCTCCCCCCCTACCGACATATTCTACAATAGCGGCGGACATATAGGTACGGCTTATTGCGGCGCGCGGGAAAATGTGTAGAATAAGATGACGCGGCCGGCCTGAGCCGCCGCGGCGAAGGGGGCAAAAATGGACAGGCGCAAAGAGAAGCTCAACAGCCAGCTGCGGCTCATCGCGGCCCTTAAGGAGTTCACCGGCCCGGTGCCGGCGGGCCAGTTCACGCAGAAGGAATTTTTCATCGTCAAGCTGCAGATAATAGGCGACACGCTCGAAGAGTTCAAGCGCGAGAAGCTGGCCGCCCTCGTCGAGTGGGTCCTGGCCAGGATGGCCAGGGGGCCGCTGTCCGAAGCCGATTCCTCCAGGTTCAGGGATTCCCTCTCGCAACTGGTCAGCGGCAAGGACTACGCCCAGGCCGCGGCCGGCCTGGGCACCAGGGAGCTGCTGGCGGAGCGGCTGTCCCGCGTAACGCCCGTGTCCGCTTCGGAAGAGGAGAAGAAGCGCCCCGGAGAGTACCGCGAGCCGTCCGTGGATAAACTTACCAGCGACGCCTACGCCAGGATGCGCTTCGAGGACCTGGAGAAGGAATTCGCCGCCGGCAGGCCCGTGGAGGAGCTGCTGAACAAGGCAAGGGAGCGCGTCGCGGGCTTCTGCGCCGTCGGCAAGATGCCGCTGGGCATGGACAACACCATGCCCTCCCCGATGATGACCTGCATAGAAGCGGTGGTAGGCGCCTGCTACAGGCTGCTGGCCAGGCTCAAGCGCTGAGGCTGACGCCCGGCGCTCAGTGGAAGGTGAAGACTATCTCCCCGTTGTAGGTGCCGCTTTCCGGATGGGCGTCCAGCCCCAGGTCCATCAGGGCGCGCACCGAGATCTCGGAATGGTCCCTGAAGGTGCTGCCGGGACCCACCTCGAGCGCGCGCGCCTCGGTGCAGACCTTGGTACCCTTCAGGCAGACCCTGACGGCCCGCCCCAGCCACTGCCGGTTCGGCAGCACCACGTAGGCCGTGGTGAGCGGGTTGGCCTTGCCGCTGGCCAGCATGCTCTGGTGGCTGCCGTCCCCCCAGCGGTCGCTCTTGCCCAGCTTGCGCTGATGCTCGGCCCAGGCCCGCAGGTCGGGGTCCTTGTACCTGCCGAGCTCCGAGCCGTCGAAGCGCCCGGCCTTCACGTCCTGTTTGGCCACTTTGGAGGCGTCGATCTTCTGCCCGTCGGAGCAGACGGTGGTCTTGCGGGTGGTGATAACGCAGGGCGCCGAACGGTCGCCCTTCATGCTCCCGGGGCAGGCGGGCATCGCTTCCTGCTCCCCGGAGACCGCCTTCGCGGCTGGCGCTTCGAGAGCGGCCGCGGCGAAGCCCGGGCCGGCCAGCTCCTCGAAAGCCCCCGCGAGGGCGGGCCTGGCCGGCAGCGCCGTAAGTGAGAGGATGAGAAGTA
>JAKAMO010000028.1 GCA_021812825.1 bacterium
TTCGTGCTGGGCGCCGCCAGCAACGTGATCATCATCAGCGGCGCGGAGAGGAAGTCCGGAGAAACGGTGACGTTCCTGGAATTCGCCAGGGTCGGGGTCCCGCTGACCGCCATAAATGCCATAATATACTGGCTGTTCCTGAGGTGAGGAGAGGCATGGCTGAAACAGAACAGGAAAAGAACAAAAAGCGGCTGGCCGTAGGCCTGATGACCTTCGCGGCCATCCCGTACTGGCTCGGCACGGTCGGCGAGGGGTTCGCGAAGACTTACATGGCCGTCTTCGGAACCGGGGATCCGGGCAAGCTGCACGGTTCCAGTTCGTTCAGCTTCGGCACGATAATCCTGCTCGGCTATATCTGGGCGCGTCCCGCCATGCTGTACAAGAGGAACCCGACCCCGGAGCTTAGGAAAAAGGTGCTCAGTCGGATGAACAGGGTCCACCTCCACGCGGCCGTGCTCCTGCTGTTCTCGACCCTGCCCGCGCTGGCGCTCGCGGCGGCCTTCAGGGGATCGTTAACGGAAGGGATATTCCCGGCTCTTTCGCTTTCCCTCTTCGCGCAGCTCTGCGTACTGCCTATCATCATCGACTGGATAAGGGCCAGGAGCAGCCAGACGATGGAGCTGCTTTACGAGGGCGAGGACCTCTACTCGCTGCGCCAGGGCTTCTCGATCCCGCTGGCGCTGAAAGTATCCCTACTCATCTTTTCCTGCGCGCTCCTGCCTTTCGCCCTCGCCGGGTGGGCCTTGTGGTCCGGCGTCCCGCCGAAGCTCTGGTCCGGCCCGTTCACGAACCTCATGCTGATGTGCGCGGTTACCCTGCTGATGGGCCTGGGCGTAGTCTTTTACGGCATACAGCGCCCGATCAACGGCCTTATTGAGCGCATTCGGCGCCTGGCGTCCGGGGACTTCACCAAGACCCGCATCTATTACTCCGACGAGATAGCCCGCCTGAAGGCCGGCTTCAACGAGATGTCGGACGGTCTCAAGGAGCGCCAGGAGCTGCAAGATACCTTCGGCAAGTACATGTCCATAGAGATAGCGCGCGAGCTGATAAAGAACCGGCGCGTGGACCTGGGCGGGGAGACCATAGAGGCCGCGGTGATGTTCTGCGACATCCGCAACTTCACCACCCTCTCCGAGAGCATGAGCGCGGCCGGGGTGGTGGAGTTCCTGAACAACTACTTCCGCTACATAGCCCCGGCGATAACGCTGCACAACGGGGTCATCAACAAGTTCATCGGCGACGCGGTGATGGCCGTCTATACGCCCCGCCTCGGCTCTTCGGACTACGCGGCCGACGCGGTGCGCTCGGCCCTCGCCATGCGCCGGGCGCTGGCCGAGTTCAACGCCTCGGGCAAGGCGCCGGGGGAGATACGATTCGGCATCGGGATACATTCCGGCAAGGTCGTGGCCGGAAACATAGGCACATTCTCCCGCCTCGAGTACACTTTCATAGGCGACACGGTCAACAGCGCCTCCAGGCTGCAGGCCAAGACCAAGGACTATGCCACCGACATCGTGATAAGCGCGGTCGCCATGGAAAAGGCCAAGGGCTCCATCGGGGCCTCGGCCGCCTTTCAGCCGCTGGGGAAAGTGTCGCTGAAGGGCAAGGCGGAAATGATAGAGCTCTACAAGGTAGCCTGATGTACAGACATACTCAGAACGGAAAGCTGATGATATTGTCCGCGATCGGCCTGCTGGCCGGCGGGATAGCGGCGATGGCCGCCACCGGGCAGCGCGCGGTCTTCTACGTCCTGGCCGCCACGGCCGCTTTCGTCTACTTCGGCTTCCGGGACCTGACCGTAGAGGTGGACCACGAGGCCGTGCGTATCAGGTTCGGAGCAGGGCTCTTCAGGAAGGAGTTCCGGCTCTCCTCGATAACGGCTGTGACGCAGGTGCGCAACAGCTGGCTCAGCGGCTGGGGCATCCATTATATCGGCGGCGGCTGGCTCTACAACGTGGACGGTCACGATGCCGTGGAGCTGCGTTTCGCCTCAGGCGGCCGGGCCAGGATCGGTACCGACGAGCCGGCCACGCTGGAGACCGCCATTAGGGAGCGTCTGGCAGGTTGGAAGAACCAAAGCGGGGTCTGATCCATGAAAGAACAGAAGAACATCATAAAACTCCTCTCCGAGGCTATAGATTCCGGCCGTGCCGCAGCTTTCGTCACTGTCATCTCCGTGGACGGCTCCACCCCGCGCGAGGCCGGCGCTAAGATGCTGGTCTTCCCGGACGGCGCCATAGAGGGCACCATAGGCGGCGGCTCGGTGGAGGCGCTGGTGATAAGGCAGGCCGTCGACTGCCTGCGCAAAGGGGAGGGCGGCAGGTTCGTCTTCGACCTGAAGCCCACCGGCAACACCGGCATGATCTGCATGGGGCGGATGGAGGTTTTCGTGGACGTCTATAAGAACCCGTTCAGGGTACTGATACTTGGCGGCGGCCACGTCGGGGTGAAGATCGCGGAGGCCTGCCGTCTGGCAGGCTATCCGTTCATGGTCGCCGACGACAGGAGCGAGTTCGCCAACGGGGAGCGCTTCCCGGGGGCGCTGGCGGTGATAAACGAGCTTCCGAATAAAGCGGTGGAGGCCGCGGGAGTCGACGCCGAGACTTACATCGTCATCGTTACCCGCGGCCATGCGCTGGACCGCGAGTGCCTCGAGGCCGCCATGAGCACTTCCGCTCCGTACATAGGCATGATAGGCAGCAAGGACAAGGTGGGAGAGGTTTTCAGGCTGCTGGCCAAGAAGAAGCTCTATCCTCTCAAGGACCGCCGGGTGCATTCCCCGATAGGCCTCAACCTGGGCGGCAAGACCCCCGGTGAGATAGCGGTCTCCGTGCTGGCCGAGATCATGATGGTCCATTATAAGCGCGACGCGGCCCATATGAGGGACAAGGCCGTCGCCTGACGGTCACGTTTCGAGCTGACGCCCGCCTTATGAACCCTAAATATGATATAGTATGAAAAGCCGCGCCATGTGCAGTCCGGCGCGCGGCTGGCGGTTCGCAGCCAAATTAAGGTCCGTATAGAGAAAGCGGAGATCCAGGGTAAGGGGATATGAAAAAAATCACTAAAGCGCTGTTAGCGGTAATGCTGCTCGGCTTGGCTGCCGGAGCGTACGCGGAGGATAAGTACGATCAGTTGGCGAAAGAGCTGACCGAGGCCGGCACCTCCATCCAGGGCAAGAAGATCGCCATCATACCGTTCTCGTACGCTGACGCCCGCGAAAAGGCCAGCAAGGACGGCTCGGTCATAGCCGAGCGCCTGACGATAAAGATGATCAACATGCACAAGTTCGAGATCATCGAGCGCAGCGTCCTGGACAAGGTCATGAACGAGCTGAAGCTCCAGTCCTCCGGGATGATAGACGCTTCCAGCGCGCAGCAGCTCGGCAAAGTGCTGGGCGTGGAGGCCATAGTGACCGGCACGCTGGTGGAGACCTCCGGCGGCCAGATAGAGGTCAATGCCCGCATGATCAAGACCGAGACGGCCCAGGCGATCGGCGCCTCCCAGGTGACGGTGGAGAAGAACTGGATCGGCGACGTTTCAGCCGCCCCCCAGGCGCAGCCCCAGACCTACCAGCAGCCGGCCTACGAGCAGCCTGTGGCCAAGCAGGTCTACCGCCGTCCGCGCGGTCCTAACGAGTACGGCTTCTTCGACGTCTTCTTCGGCGGCGGCTCCAAGAAGATAGACCTTACCTACGAGAACTCCAGTCGCGGCGTCTACATGACCGAGATCGGCTTCGCCCCGGTAGGCATCTCCAACGGCCCCTACTCGCAGATAGAGCTGCCGAAGATGACCGGCACCGGCATAGGGCCCTTCGGTATACGCGTAGGCGGCTTCGGCAACGGCCCCGTGGGCGGGGACTTCGAGTTCTCGGTGACGCAGAACGTAGTGCAACCGCAGACGGTGTCCGGTACCCGCAACGGTGTCACGACTACGTTCCGGCTGCCCACTACGGACAATTACCTGACGATGACCTCGTTCGGCATGAGCGGAGACCTGCTGTTCCGTGTCACGACCCCGAAGGTGGACCCCTACTTCGGCATAGGCCTGGGCATGTCGCTGAACAGGATACAGCTTCCTTTCGCCTACGGCTTCACCAACTCTTCCGTATTCTCCCGGCCGGTGGACGACTTCGGCCTGGGCTTCATGCTCCGCGTGCCTTTCGGCGCGCGCTTCAAGCTGAGCCCGAAGACCCAGATCGTGACCGAGCTGCGCTACGAGCTCAACCGCGTCAGTTTCACGCGCGGCAGCATTTCCGGTGAGAGCGACACGATCGTGGCGCAGGGCGTGCGCTTCCTGATCGGCATGGGCTTCGGCTTCTAGTCCTGTAGCTGTTTTCGCCGGGGAGCCGAAAATCCCCGGCGCCCGGCCTTCCGGGCGGCAGAGTTTCTGCCAGACTGCAAACGGCCGGTCGCGTCCCTGACGGGGCGCCCGGCCGTTCTTATTCCTGCTATAGCCCGGACGCGGCGGCTGGAGCCAAAACCGCCCGGGACTGACCCGAAGGAAAGTGCTCAAAATGCTGAATTTCATCCTCAACAAGGAAATCGTCCGGACCGAAGAGCGGCCGGGGATGGTCCTGCTGGAATTCATCCGCGACGTCAAATGCCTTTCCGGCACCAAGGAAGCGTGCCGCGAAGGGGAATGCGGCGCATGCACCGTGCTGATAGGCCGCCGCCGGCCCGACGGTACTGTTTCATACAAGGCCTGCGCCTCCTGCCTGCTTCCCGTCGGCGACGTCGAAGGCTGCCACGTCGTTACCGTGGAAGGCCTCACCGGCCCCGCCCTGACGCTGGTGCAGAAGCTCATCGTGGATAACAGCGCCTCGCAGTGCGGCTTCTGCACTCCAGGCATAGTACTTTCGCTCACAGGGTTCTGCCTCGGCGCTGAAAAGCTCTCTTACGAGGCCGCGCTGGACGCTCTGGACGGCAATATCTGCCGCTGCACGGGCTATGCAGCCATACGCGGCGCCGTGCGCGCCCTGTGCGAGGCTCTTTCTAACGTGGACGTTCCTCCGCAGAAGCGCCTGAAGTCGCTGATCGCCGCCGGCGTAGTGCCTGGTTATTTCGGGGAGATGTCCGCCCGCCTGGCGGAACTTAAGGCATCCGCGGCCGCTCCAGGGAAGAACGCCGTGCTGGTGGCTGGCGGTACCGACCTGTTCGTGCAGAGGCCGGAGCAGCTGTTCGACAGCGAGCTCTGCTTCCTGTCTAAGCGTGCCGACCTGGATTATGTGAAGGAAGACGGGGATGTCCTGCGCGTAGGCGGGGCTGTCACGATAGAGGATTTCCGCCTGTCCGCCCCGGTGCGGCGGCATTTCCCGGCCCTTGAGAAGGACCTGCTGCTCCACTCCTCCGCCATACTGCGCAACAAGGCCACGCTGGCCGGGAACGTCGTGAACGCCTCCCCTATCGGCGACGCCGCCATAATACTGCTGGCGCTGGACGCCAGGCTGGTTATCTCGGGGGAAAGCGGGAAGAGGGAAGCGCCTCTCTCAAAGTTCTTCCTCGGTTATAAGAAGACGGACCTCGTCTGCGGCGAGCTCGTCAGCGAGATAGTCATACCGCTGCTGCCTCCGGGAGCGCGCTACAGTTTCGAGAAGGTCTCCAACAGGACCACGCTCGACATCGCGGCGGTCAATTCTGCCCTGCGCCTGACCACCGGACCGGACGGCTCTATATCCGACCTGCGCGTCTCCGCCGGCGGCGTGGCCCCTTTTCCGCTGCTGCTGGAGCTCGGCGCGTTCAAGGGCCGCAGGCCGGACGCCGGGACCGCCAAAGCCGCGGCCAGAGCGGCCGAGGATGCCGTAAAGCCCATAGACGATATCAGGGGCTCGGCGGAGTACAAGAAGCTGCTGCTGGGCCGCATCGTGGAAGCGCACTTTTCCGTGGAGGCCGCGTGAAGAACGACGATATGCTGATGCACGTCCGCGGCGCCTCGCTGTTCGTGGACGATATTCCGGCCCCCGGCTGTCTTCACGCCGTTCTGTTCACCTCTCCGGTCGCGCGCGGCAGGATCCGCTCCATAGATATTTCCAAGGCCGTCGCGGCGCCAGGGGTAGCGGCGGTATATACGCACAGGGACGTGCCCGGCCTGAACCAAGTCGGCCATATCCTGAAAGACCAGCCGCTGCTGGCCGTGGACAGCGTCGAATATATCGGCCAGCCCGTCGCTTTGGTGGTGGCCGAGACCCAGCGGGCCGCGCGGAAGGCCGTGAAGCTCATAGAGGCCGACATAGAACCGCTCGAGGCGGTGTTCAGCCCGCGCGAGGCGGCCGCCAAAGGCCTGATACACGGGCGCAGGCGCGAGCGCGTGACCGGGGACCCGGCGGCCGTCTTCGCGAAGTGCAAATACGTCGCCCAGGGCCGGCTTTCGAGCGGACCGCAGGAACATTTCTATTTCGAGACCCAGCGCGCGCTGGCCGTGCCGGGCGAGCACGATACCATCAAGGTCTATGCCAGCGCGCAGTCTCCCGGCGCCTTCCACCATCATCTGGCCGAGGTGCTGGGTATCCCGATGCACAAGGTGGAGCTGGACATACGGCGGCTTGGCGGCGGCTTCGGCGGCAAGGAGTCCACCGCCGTCTGGATAACGGCGCCGGCCCTGGCGGCTTTCCTGCTCAAGCGGCCGGTGAAGCTGGCCCTTTCCCGCGCCGAGGACATGGCCACCACCGGCAAGCGGCACGCCTACGAGTACGATTATAAGCTGGGCCTGGACGCGGAGGGGAAAATCCTCTCCTACGAGGTGGATCTCTTCCAGCATGCCGGCGCCTGCGCCGACATTTCTCCGGCGGTGCTGGGGCGTTCTTTCCTCCACGTTTCCGGCTCTTATAATATCCCGGATCTTAGGGTTTCGGGAACCAGCTGCCGCACCAATATCCCGCCCAACAACGCTTTCCGCGGCTTCGGCGTGCCTCAGGCCGTGTTCGCTATCGAGGCGGCGCTGACCCACGCGGCGGGGCTGATGGGCGTGCCCGCCGAGGAGCTGAAGCGCCGCAACCTGCTCAAGGACGGGGACTCCCTGGCCTACGGGGTGAAGCTCGAGGGAGTGAACGCCGGGCGCTGCTGGGAGGCCCTTGATAAGCAGACCGGCATCTCGGCGCGCCGCGCCGCGGTGGCGGAGTACAACCGGACGCATTCCGGCAAAAAGAAAGGCCTCGCGGTAGTGCCGGTCTGTTTCGGCATCTCCTTCGCGCAGACCGCCCTCAACCAGGCGGGCTCGCTCGTCAACATCTACGTCGACGGCAGCGTTTCGGTCAGTACCGGCGCGGTGGAGATGGGCCAGGGCGTGAACGCCAAGATCCGCATAGTCGCCGCCAGGACCCTCGGCGTGCCGGTGGAAAGGGTGCGGGTCGATACCACCAATACGTCCCGCGTCCCGAACGCTTCGCCTACCTCGGCCAGCTCCGGCGCCGACCTCAACGGCATGGCTACCAAGTACGCCTGCGAGCGCCTGCGCGAGCGCCTGCTCGAGTTCGCCGCCAGGCATCTCAGCTGCGACGACCCTGCCAAGGTCTCGATCCGCGACGGCGAGGTCTTCGTCGGAGAGAAGGACCCGGTCATGACCTGGGACAGGCTTGTCGCGGCCGCGCAGTGGGCGCGCGTGGACCTGTCCGAGCACGCTTTCTACGCCACTCCTAACCTGCATTACGACCCCGAGACGGAGCTGGGCCGGCCTTTCGCCTACTATTCATACGGGGCCTCGCTGACGGAGGTGCTGCTGGACTGCGCGCGCGGCACTTATTCTGTGGAGTCCGTGGACGTGGTCCAGGACGTGGGCGAATCCCTCTCCCCGGAGATAGACCTGGGCCAAGTCCAGGGTGCCGTAGTGCAGGGCATCGGCTGGTGCACGCTGGAGCAGATAAGGTACGCCTCCGACGGCAGGGTGCTGACCGGGGCGAACTCCTATAAAGTGCCGGACATCAAGTTCGTGCCGGATAATTTCAACGTAACCCTGCTCAGGGATTCCTCCAATCCTTTCGCGGTCTGCAATTCCAAGGCCGTGGGCGAGCCGCCGCTGATACACGGCCTGGGCGCCTACCTGGCCCTCGCCGACGCACTAAACGCCGCCGGGGCCGCCGGGCCGCTGCCGCCGCTCCCGCTGACCCCGGAGAAAACCTTCATGTATCTGAACGGGAAGGGCGGGAAATGAAGAAGAAGATCACGGTGCGCTACTTCGCTATGATGGGCGAGAAGCGCGGCACGCAGAACGAGACCTACGAGACCGAGGCCGGGACCGCCAGGCAGCTGCTGCACGAGCTGCAGGCCAACAAGGCGCTGCCGCTGACTACCAACATCTCCCGCGCCGTGGTCAACGACAAGTTCGTGGACTGGGACGCCTCGATAAACGACGGAGATCTAGTCATCCTGATGTCGCCTTTCTCCGGCGGGTAATAATGCTGTGCGGAAATGAAGGCGCCGCCTCTCCGGAACCGGAGAGGCGGCGCCTTTCTGTGCCGGGTTTCTACTTCTTTCCGGAGGCCTTTATCGCCTTCAGCACCTTTTCCGGCGTGAGGGGGAACTCGCGCAGGCGCACGCCGGTGGCGTTGTACAGGGCGTTGGCGAAGACCGGGGCCGCCCCGTTGATGGAGACCTCGGACACGCTCTTGGCGCCGAAAGGCCCGGTGTCCTCGTAGGAGGGCACCAGGATGATCTTGAGCGGCGGCCGGTCGCGCATCGAGTAGATGTGGTAGTCGGCGAAGGACGCGTTCTTCATGCGCCCCTTCTCGTCGAACAGGTACTCCTCGGTGAGCGCGTAGCTGATGCCGTTCAGCGTGCCGCCCTCGGTCTGCCCTTCCGCCAGCGCCGGGTTCACGGCGGTGCCGCAGTCTATCGTGGAGACGTAGTTCAGGACCTTGATGAAGCCGGTCCAGGTGTCCACCTCTATCTCCGCGAAGTGCGCCGCGAACGGAGGCGGGGATTTCTTCGTGATATGCGAGGCCGTGCCGATGATCTGGTACTGGTCCTTCTGGTACAGCGTGTACTTGGCGATGTCGCCGTAGCTGACCTTTTTTTTCTCATCCTGTTTGCTGTGGACGGCGGAGTTCTCGCAGAACACCTCCTCCACCGGCAGGCCCAGCATCTCGGCGCCGCTCTTCAGCAGCTGCCTCTTGGCGTCGGCCGCGGCCTTGCGCACCGCTTCGCCGGAGAGGTAGGTGGTCGAAGACGCGTACGCGCCCACGTCGAACGGCGTGATGTCGGTGTCGGAGGAGTAGACGATCATCTTGTCCGTAGTAGTTTCCAGTTCCTCGGCCGCTATCTGCGCGAGCACCGTGTCCGAGCCGGTGCCCAGGTCGGTGGCTCCCATCAGCAGGTTGAAGGAACCGTCGTCGTTTATCTTGATGGAGGCCGCGCCCATGTCGATGTCCGGTATCGACGAGCCCTGCATCAGGCAGGCCATGCCGATGCCGCGGCGGTAGCGGCCGGTCTTGCCGCGCCAGTCCTGGCGCTTGTCCCAGCCTATGGCCTCGGCGCCCTGCAGTATGCACTCGGCGAGCGCGTTGGAGCCTACGGTCATCGGCGTGCCCTCGCGGCCCTCGCCCAGCGCCGCGAAGATGGGGGAGCCCTCGCCCTCGCGGATGTGGTTCATCTGCCGGAACTTCATCGGGTCCATGCCTATGGCCTCGGCCATCTGGTCCATCAGGGATTCCATCGCGAAGAAGGCCTGCGTGGCGCCGAAGCCGCGGTACGCGCCGGCTACGGGGAGATTGGTGTAGTAGGACTTGCCGTCGAACCTGATGTTCTCGCAATGGTAGAGCGGCAGCACCTTGGAGCCGGCGCAGGAGACCACGGTGAGCCCGTGGCCGCCGTAGGCGCCGGTGTTGTTGATGGCTTCCATATCTATCGCGGTGATAGTACCGTCCTTCTTCACGCCGGCCCGCAGGCGGATGCGGAACGGGTGACGGGTGCGCCCCGTGCGGAAGGTCTCCTCGCGGTCGAACTGCCAGATGCACGTGCGGCCGGTGCGCAGCGCGAACATCGCGGTCACGTCGTCCAGCAGCACCTCCTGCTTGCAGCCGAAGCCGCCGCCTATGCGGGGCTTGATCACGCGGACCTTCTGTACCGGCACGTCGAGGGTCTTCGCCACTATGCGGCGGCAGTGGAACGGCACCTGCGTGGAGGTGGTGATCACTATACGGCCGGAAGGCGCTATCGCCGCCATGGAGGTGTAGGGCTCTATGGGACAGTGCTGGGCGTACGGGGTCTCGAAGGTCTGGTCGAAAGTGAAGTCGGCTTCCTTCATGCCCTTCTCGAAGCTGCCGGCCTCGCAGGCCACGTGGGCCACCAGGTTCTTCTTCGGCTCGTACGGTATCGGTATCGGCACGTGGGCTTCCGGCTCGTCGTGTATGACCGGGGCGCCGTGGGCCATGGCCTCGTCCAGCGAGAATACAGGCTTGAGCAGCTCATACTCGACCTTTATAGCCTCGAGGGCGGCGAGGGCCTGCTCCTCGGTTTCGGCCGCGACGGCCGCCACGCGGTCGCCCACGAAGCGCACCTTCGTGTCGAACATGAAGGTGTCGTACGGCGACGGCTCCGGAAATCCCTGCCCGGCGGTGCAATGCGGTATGCGCGGCACGTTGCCGTGCCAGAGCACGGCCTTCACCCCGGGCATCTTCTCCGCTTTGCTGACGTCGAGCTTCTTGATGCGGGCGTGGGCGTGGGGGCTCCACAGCATTTTAATGACAAGCGCGTCGTTCGGTACGAAATCCGCGACATAGGAATCCTTGCCGAGCGCCAGCTGCAGCGCGTCTATCTTGGTGACGGAGTGGTTGACCTGCTTGAAGTTCTTCGCTTTTTCGTGCCTGTTCATTTCCCGGCCCCCTTGGCGGAGGTTCTCTTGGCGGCGGGCTTGCCGCCTTCCGCGGCGCGCCTGTCCAGGGTCCTGCGCAGGGCAACCCAGATCTTCTCGTAGCCGGTGCAGCGGCACAGGTTGCCGTCCATATATTCCTTCACGATCTCGTCCTCGAAGGTCTTCTCGCTCTCCATCAGCGCGGTGGCGCTCATGACCATGCCCGGGATGCAGTAGCCGCACTGGACGGCCCCGGCGGCGACGAGCTCCTTCTGGAAATCCGACGGGTTGTCGAAAGTGCCGGCGCTCTCGATGGTGCGCACCTCGCGGCCCTCGGCCTGCATCGCGTAGAGCAGGCAGGCGTAGGTGGCGCGTCCGTCGAGCAGGACGGTGCAGGCGCCGCAGGTGCCCTGGCCGCAGCCGTACTTGGTGCCGCGGTAGCCTTCGCGGCGCAGCAGCGAGAGGAGCTTCTCGTCGGGGCGGGTAAGGAAAGTTTTCTTTTCCCCGTTAAGGGTAAAGCTGACGGGGTGCGTTATCTTGTGCATTATTCTACCCTCCCGCGGGCGAACTTCGCCGCCCGTTCCAGGGCGTCCAGCACGGAGACTTCAGCCAGCTGTCTTATATAATCGGCGCTCATCCCTTCCCCGCCGACCCATTTCGCCGAAGCGCCAGCCGCCGCGGCGGCCGCCTCGAAGGTCGCGGGAGAGGCCTCCTTCCCCGCGAGCGCCGCCTCCACGGCCTTCAGTCGCTGCGGGAACGGTATGCCGCTGCCTGCGGCCACGCGCGCTTTTTTTATCGTCCCGCCGTCCAGCTCCAGCAGGGCGGCTATGGTCACGAGCGAGAAGGCGGCCGCGTTGCGTGTGGCTTTCACCGAGCCGAAGCCGTGGTGCGCCTTCAGCACCGGGATCTTCACCGCGGTCAGGATCTCCCCGTCCCTGAACAGCCTGGCGGGCTGGGAGGAAAAGTATTCATCGGCGGGTATTTCCTTCTCCTTGCCTGAGTAGATGACCATGCGCGCGTCCATCGCTAGCAGGACCACGGGGAGGTCCGCCCACGGGAAGACCCGCGCGATATTGCCGCCTATCGTGGAGACGTTGCGTACCTGATGGGTGGAGATGCGGCGGCAGATCTCGTGCATGGCCCAGCGCGGGCCGCGGTGGCGCTGGATGTCGGAAAGCGGGGTCGCGGCGCCTATGACGAAGAGATCTCCTTTCTGCTTTATGAAGGACAGGCCCAGGCGCGTTATGTCCACCGCCGTTATGGGGGTTTTGCCCTGCATGAAATGCAGCGCGGTGCCCCCGGCCAACGGCATACCTTTCGGCCCCAGCGCGCGCAACGCTTTTCGCGCTTCGGCGAGGGTAGAGGGACGGATAAATTCGCAAAGTTTCATATTGGTCGGCTTCCTGAACAGCGGATTGGATTTCGACTAAATATAGCAGATTTGCCGAGCAGGATAAAGCCGCTCCGAGGCCAGGCGCGGAGGACCGGGGAGGCGGCATCGGGAGTGCTTGACACCTCCCCCCGGGGCGGTATAGACTGTTCTATGGGGCTTATGGATATGGAGCATAACAGCGACGCACAGCCGGTCCTTCCGCACGAGAAGGCCACGCGCATCAACCTGGACAAGCGCTTCTACGGCACCTTCGCCGAGATAGGCGCCGGCCAGGAGGTGGCGCGCTGGTTCTTCGTGGTCGGAGGCGCCTCCGGGACGCTGGCCAAGACAATCTCCGCCTACGACATGGCCTTCTCCGACGCCATCTACGGCAAGGCCGAGCGCTACGTCAGCCGCGACCGGCTGGAGAAGATGCTGGAGTACGAGTACGCGCTGCTGCTGGAACGGCTGGCGGCCGACCGCGGCGGGACGGACTGCTTCTTCGCCTTCGCGAATACCGTGGCCGCCCGCAGCTACCTCGGGAAGAAGGACTGCCACGGCTGGATGGGCATAAAGTTCCAGGGCGCTCCGAAGGAAGAGCCTTCGGAGATAATCCTGCACGTCAACATGCTGGACAAGGAGAACGTGCAGCAGCAGGTGGCCCTCGGGATAATCGGCGTCAACCTGACCTACGGCGCCTTCTACCTCAGCCGCGAGCCGGAGAAGCTGATAGCCTCGCTGCTGGACGGTCTGTCGCGGGACAGGATAGAGGTGGACATGATCCGCTTCTCAGGGCCGCGCTTCAGGAGCGTGGACAACAGGCTGATGACGCTGCAGCTGGTGGCGCAGGGCCTGACGGGGGCGGCGCTGATAGGCGCCGACGGCGGCGTGCTGCAGCCTTACGAGGTGCTCCGCAAGAAGAACATCCTGATAGAGCGCGGCAGCTTCCGCCCCGTGACCAAGGTCAACATCGACATGCTGGAGGGGGCCCGCTGCCAGTTCCAGGGAGATGTGGGGGTGGGAGCCGGGGATACCGTGGAGCTCATGGAGATAACGATGAGCAACCTGCTAAGCTCCGGCGAGATAGACCACTGCGATTTCCTGGCCCGCGCCGACACTATAAACGCCGTCGGAAAGATGGTGCTGATCTCGGACTACGCCCAGTATTACAAGCTGGCCAACTACCTGCAGCGCTATACGAAGAAGCGCATAGGGATAGTCATGGGCCTGCCCAGCCTGAAGAAGCTGTTCGACGAGAAGTATTACGAGTCCCTCGACGGCGGCATCCTCGAGTCTTTCGGCCGGCTGTTCAAGAACGACCTGAAGGTCTACGTCTATCCGCAGATCGGATCGGAGCCGGGCCAGGTGGTGACCTGCGACGATTTCTCCATGGCCGGCGACCTGGAGCACCTGTTCCGCTACCTGTCCGATAACGGGCGCATCGTCCCGATAAAGGCCTTCAACAAGGATTGCCGGGGCGCCGTGTCGGGCGAGATAGTTGGCAAGATAGTATCGGGGGACGATTCCTGGGAGGAGATGGTGCCCCCCGAGGTCGCCAAATGCATCAAGGAACGCAGCTTTTTCGGCCACAAACGCTGGTGCGAGGAGGGGGAGAGGAAGGGCGCCTGAACCTGCGTTCGGGGAGTAAAGAAAAAGCCCGCACAGGCGGGCTTTTTCCTTTTTCTGGCCCGGGCCGAGCTACTTGACCACCGGCCAGCCCGCCGCTATCCAGGCGTTGATGCCGCCCTCGATGTGGTGGATGTCGGTGAAACCCATGTTCTTCATTATGCCCAGGGTTATGCCGCTGCGGTGACCGGAACGGCAGTAGATCAGATATTTCGCGCTCTTGTCCAGCTTGGCGAGCTGGTCCTTGAAGTCCGGGGCGTAGTAGTCCATGGTCATGCTGACGGCTTCCAGGTGGCCGGCCGCGTATTCCTCCGGCGTCCTGATGTCTATCACTATCGGCTTCTTGGCCTCTATGAAGTAGTGGGCCTCGTCCGGCTTTATCTCCACCGGGAAGTCGCAGTTGCCGGGCTTGGGGTCCGCGGCCGAGGGCTGGGGGGCCTCCGGCGCCGCGGCGAAGAGGGACGCCGCCGGTACGGCCTTGGCGCTCCCGCAGAAAATGGCGCTCAGGTCCAGCGCGCGGGCCATGGCCGCCGCCGAGACAATCAACATAAAAGCAATGAACATCCTCATGGATAACCTCCGGGTCGAATGCTGACCGATGCGTATATTTTAGCAAAAAGTCCGGCCCCGTAGCCTGAGCGGGCCCGGCCGAGTTTTGGTATCATATAGATATATATGGCGAAGAGACCAGGCTTCACCGTGATGCTCGCCTCCGCTGCGCTGGCCGTGCATCTCTTCGCCGGCCTTTCCTTCATCTTCTCCTCCTCGGCCACCTACGACGAGACGGTCCACCTGGCGAGCGGCTACTCTTACCTTAAGACGGGCCGCTACGCGATGAACATCATGGACCACCCGCCGCTGGCCGAGATGCTCTCCGCCCTGCCGCTGACCTTCATGAACCTGAAGTCGTTCACGGCGCATCCTTATTTCGCGAACTCCATGCCGTACCATTACGGCGACCTGTTCCTGTACGAGAATACCGTTCCGCCGGAGCGCATCCTCAATGCCGCCAGGTGCTTCATTTTCCTGGTCTGGACCTCCGTCTTCGCCTTCTTCATCTGGTTCCTGGCCTCGCGGCTGGAGCCCGGTCCCGCCGCCGCGTTCAGCCTGGCCGTCTTCTCGCTGATGCCGGTCTTCATCTCCAACGACGCCCTAGTGACCACCGACGCGGCCGCCGCGGCCTTCTATTTCGCCTCCTTCGCCGCCGGCTGGTATTTCACGGCGGGCGGTCCCGGAGCGGCCTCTCTGTGGCGGCGCGCGGTCCTGGCCGGCGTCCTCTCGGGGCTGGCGCTGGTCTCCAAGTTCAGCATGTTCATAGTGCCGCCGATGGTCGCCGCTCTCTGGCTGGCGGATAATTACGCTTCCAGACGGATGCCGCCAGCCAGGCTGGCGGGTTATATCACCGTCTACGCGGCCGCCTGCGTGCTGGCTGTCGCGCTGGTCTACAAGTTCGACCTCGGGCTCTACTGGAAGGGGCTTTACGCCACTCTGACCCGCCTGGACCAGGGGCGTTCCTCGTTCGCCTTCGGAAGCCATTCCGTCAGCGGGGTCTGGTGGTATTTCCCGGCCGCGCTGCTGGTGAAGACGCCCTTGGTGGCGCTAGGGGCGGCCGCAGCTGGGATCTGGCTGACGGCGAAGAACTTTCGCCGCGACTACCTCTGGCTGCTGGTCCCGCCGGCGGCATTCTTCGCGGCGGCGCTGACCGCCAAGGTGCAGATAGGCTACAGGCACATAATGCCGGTGATGCCGTTCCTGGCCGTGCTCGCCGGACTCGCCCTTTCCAGGCTGCCAGGCAAGAAGGGAACCTGGCTGGCTTCCGGCCTCCTCCTCCTGAACGCCGCGTCGGTGCTGCGCGTCAACCCCTATTACCTGTCATATTTCAACGAGGCGGCCGGCGGCCCGTCCAGCGGTTACCGGCTGTTGACCGACTCCAACCTGGACTGGGGACAGGACGTGCCGGCGCTGGCGCGTTACCTGGCCTCGCGCGGGAACCCGCCGCTCATCTTCTCCTATTTTGGCGTCGCCCGCCCGGAAAGCCGCGGGATAGGCTATGTCCCGCTCGGCGTGGTCTCCAACGTGGAGCTGAAGGGGACGGGGGCGCAGGTCTGCTCCATGAAGGAGGTCCTGCTGGCCGTTTCCGTCACTAATTTACAGAGCACGTATTACGCGGACAAGAGCACCTACGACTGGCTGAAGGACAGGAAGCCGCTATTCGACGCCGGCAATTCCATTTTCCTCTACGACCTGACCTCGGACGGTCCCGGCCTGCGGAAGCTGGCCGCGCTGTTCGACAGGGAGGGGCGCGATCAGGAGGCCGACTGCCTCTACGAGAATGCTGCCAAAGCGGAGAGAGCACCATGACTAAAATACTGAAGCCGCTTATTATGCTGGTCATAACGGCGGCGGGCGGTTATGTGTGGATGACGATAATGGCCGGAGCGAAGAAGGACGCCTGTTTCGGCACCATGGGCAAGCCGGCTGTGGACGCCTGCTCGTTCATCATCCGCTGGCGCGGGGGGAGCGCGAAGGCCGATGCCCTGTACCGCCGCTCGCGCCTGTACGCGAACGGGGAATCCTGGGACGCCGAGAAAGCCGATCTCGAGGCGCTGCTGGCCATGAAGGATTCCGGCGACCTGAACAAGGAGAGGCTGAGCAACGTCTACGTCGGGCTCGCGCTGATCTACACGCGCAGGGGAGACGATTCCGCCGCGAGGAAATACTCGGAGCTCGCCGTGCAGACCGGGAACGCCGGTCAGGGCGTCTACGTTTCGCTGGCTGGAGCCTATATCGAGGCCAAGCAGTACAAGCAGGCGGTCGATCTCCTGCTGGGCGCCTCGATCCCGGAGGCAGAGAAGAAGCATCCGTACTATAACGCCCTGGCATCCGCCTACGGCGGGATGGGGGACTATGCGCGGGCCTATTACGCCCTCAAGAAAGGGCTCGCTGTGAACGCTCCGCGGGCCGAGCTCGCCGCCACAGCCAAGCAGATGGGCCTGGTGTGCTTCGAGCTGAAGCGTTACAAGGAGGCCGAGACGTATCTTGGCTACGCCCAGCGCGCCGGTGCCGAATGCCCGGAATGCCCGCTGTTGCTTACCACTATAAGGGAATCCCTTATGCCATGAGGATATTTATTTTCAAATGAAAGGCATTGGAACGCGGAGTCACGGCCTGTGGCGCGCGCTCCTGGAGAAAAGGCGACAATTACGACTGGCATATAAATTGATTTAGAGGTCTGCAAAGCGCGCCCGTATATAGTGCGAAGCGCCGCTCCGGCTGACGAATAACGACTATGCGAAAAATACTTCTGACCATAACCTTGCTGGCGGCCGCCGCCAGAGCCATGGCCGGTACTTTCACTGCCAAGACCTATATAGAGGCCGCGCTGGCGGCGTCCCCTTCAATGAAGTCCGCGGAGGAGTCCTTCCGGCAGGCCGAGAACGGCTACAAGACGTCGCTACTCGACGCGGCGCTCCCCTCGCTGACCCTGACGCTGGGCGAGACGTTCTATGACGATCAGGACACCAGGCTCAGGGCCTCCAAGACCGACGTGACCTCTTCCCTGTCCGCGTCCTGGAATCTCTACGACTCGGCTTCCAGCCCGGCTCGCCGCATAAAGACGGCCCGCCTGGACTTCGAGTCCTCGAAGCTGGTCCTGCTGAAGGCCAAGCAGGACGAGGCGCTGAAGGCCATGGCACGATTCTATGCGCTCTACTCGGCCCAGCAGCTCACCGTGATAGCGAAGGCCAACCTGGCCTCCCGCGAGCGGCAGTACAAGGACACCAACGAGCAGTTCAATTCCGGCACGCGCAGCCGCATAGAGGTGACGCAGAGCGAGGGCGACAAGCTGCGTAGCGAGCTTTCCGTAGCCCAGGCCGAGGCGGCAGAGGTCAAGGCCCTGATGGCTTTCAACGAACTTATCAACGCGGACCCTGAGGCCGCGCAACAGGTCTCGGTGAGCACCGAGGCCCCGGTGATAAAGCTGCCTATGCCGCGGGAGGACGTGGAGCTCGCGCTGCGGGATAACCTCGCTATCCGCATACAGCGCCTTTCGCTGGAGAAGGTCCGCTTGACCTACAGGACCTCCGTCAACTCCGCTTTGCCCAGGCTGAGCCTGGACGCTTCCTGGACTAGGACCGGGCTGGGGGTCCTCGGCATCCCCTCCGGCGCCGGTCAGGGGAACCCGTCGTACGCGCTAGGGGCCTCCCTGCGCTTTCCGTTCGGCTTTCTCGGGGCCCAGAACTATCTTAGGACCAGGACGGCCGCCTCGCAGCTGACCTCGTCCGAACTGAACCTGGAGAACAGCGTCAGGGCCATGAAGACGGCGGTGCTGACATCGCAGAAGGACATAGAGCTGCAGGTGAAGTCCAGGCAGCTGTTGGAGTTCCAGGTCAAGGCCCAGCGGGATACCACCGATAACCTGTTGAACGAGTACTCGCTGGGAGGCGCATCCTTCCTCCAGCTGGACAGCTCGCAGGCGAAGATGCTGGACGCGGGCAATAGCCTGGTGGGGGCGGTCAACGACCTGGACCTGGCGCTGTTCAACTACAGGGCGCTGCTGGGCGAGAGGATATGGGAGTAACGGAGAGCAAGATGAAAAATATCGTGAAACATTCCAAGTGGCTGGCCGGCCTCGCGCTTCTGTCGGCGCTGGGCCTGGCGGGCTATGTGCGCTACGAGAGGATGTCGGTCCGCAGAGACCTCTCGGATTTCATCCGCGAGGCCAGCCGCGGCGACCTGAAGCTGGACCTGCAGGAATCCGGGGAGCTGGTCTCAAGGGATTCGGTGGACGTTTTCCCTCCCGGGCGCGGCTTCATAGTCGAGGTGCTTAAGAAGGAGGGCGAGTACGTCGATAAGGGCGAGAAGATACTCATGTTCAAGGGCGGCGAGCGCATAGACTCCGACCAGTACAAGCCCGTGCCGATAGCGGCCTCGCGCGCAGGCCTGCTGACGCGCTGCATAGACCGCTACGGGAGGACATCCGACGAGGTGCGCGAGGGGAACCGCGTGGACAACGCCAGCAACTGCGTCATGCGCATAGTCGACATGAATACGCTGGCGGTGAACCTGCAGGTAAGCGAGCTTAATATCTTCAAGCTTAAGCGCGGCATGCCCGTCTCTTTGACCTTTACCGCCATACCCGGCATGAAGTTCTCCGGCAGGATAGACGTGATAGCTCCGATGGCCGAGTCCAAGAACAGCGGCTGGATGGGCGGCGGCTCCAAGGTCTTCCGCGTAGTTATAAACCTGGAGCACCCGGACAAGCAGCTGCGCGTCGGCATGAGCGCCGTAGTGACGGCCGACCTGAAGGCCAAGAAGGACGTGCTGAAGGCCCCGATAGAGACGCTGTTCCAGGAGGGGCTGAACTATTATGTCTACCGGCAGAAGAAGGGTTATGAAGCGGATAAGATACAGGTCTATCCCGGCATGAGGTCCGAGGCCGAGGTGGAACTGGCGGGGCAGGTGAAGCCCGGGGACAAGCTTTTTACCGTCCTGCCGGAGACGCTTAAATGAGCATAGCCTGCTCGGAACTGACGAAGGTCTACGAGGGAGGCAAGGCCGGCTGGCCGGCGCTGCGCGGCCTTTCCTTCGAGATAAAGAAAGGGGAGTTCGTGGCAGTGACAGGGCCTTCCGGCTGCGGCAAGTCCACCCTGCTGAACATCATCGGACTGCTGGACGATCCGACCGCAGGCTCCTATTCCCTCAACGGCAGGGACGTCGGCGCCATGACCGATTCAGAACGCTCCGAGCTGAGGCTCGGAGCGATAGGCTTCGTCTTCCAGTCGTTCCACCTGCTGAACTCCATCCCGGCGTTGGAGAACGTCTGCCTGCCGTTGCTCTACGCCGGAGAGTACGGGACCGCCATGCGCCGCAGGGCGGGAGAGCTCCTGAAAAAGGTCGGCCTGCACGGCAAGGAGCATAAGACCCCGCTGGAACTTTCCGGCGGAGAGCGGCAGCGCGTGGCCATCGCCCGCGCCCTGGCCAATTCGCCGAAGATACTTCTGGCCGACGAGCCCACCGGCAACCTGGATTCCGCCTCCAGCCGCGAGATAATGGGCATGCTTTCCGAACTGAACGCGGAGGGTATCACCATAGTGATGGTGACCCACGACAAGGACCTGGCCGCGTTGGCCGGCAGGAACATACGCATGCGCGACGGGAGGATAGAGCCGTGAGAGAACTTTTCAACGCGGCGCGCACCGGCATCACCGAGATCTGGGCCCACAAGACCCGCTCGGCGCTGAGCTTCCTGGCCATAGCGGCCGGCTCCGTGGTGTTCATCGACGCGTCCTCCGCCATAGTGAACACCTATTCCAGCCTCAGGTCGCAGCGGGAGGTTTCCGGCATCGCGCGCATGAAGGTGTCGGCCAACAGCGCGATGAGCTTCTCGGACCCGGACGCCGGTTACCGGGAGTCCCCCAAGATAACGTACGACGACGTGCTCGAGCTGAGCAGAAGGATCCCCGGTCTTTACATGGTCTCCCCGGAGGAGCGCGTCTACTGGAACGTCGTGAGCTACGGGGGCCGGCGTTACATAGCCAGTACCTACGGAGTGACTCCCGACTGGACCAAGCGAGATTTTACCTATAAGCTGCGCGGCCGCTTCATAAACAAGTACGACATGGAGCATAAGCAGCGCGTCTGCGTGCTTATCCGGAAGGCGCCGCCTCCGCCGCGCAACGACCTGCAGAAGACCTGGGAGAAGGGGTGGGGGAACATCACCGGTCCTTTCGACAACCTGTTGTCGCACGGCGACATGCTGGGGAAGACTGTGAATATGGGCGGGCTCACTTTCACCGTGGTAGGCGTGCTGGACCAGCTGCCGTATTCCGAGCGCCCCGACACCATCCTCGGGTATAACAGGGACTCCCAGGTCCTGGCCCCGCTGACTACCCTGGACAGCTACAGCAGCAGCTTCCGCACTGCCGATACGCTGGACGTCAATATAGACACCGGCGACGAGGCCACCTTCGGCGAGACGATGCGGAAGATACGGAACTTCTTCAAGATACGCTTCGGCAGCGAGGACGCCTTCCTGCTGGAGGACCAGATGGGCATGATACGCGAGACCATCGCCAAGAGGATCAAGAACGCTCTGGTAACGATATCCCTGGGCATGCTGGCCTTCCTGGCCGGCGGCATAGGCATCATGAACGTGACCCTTGCCACCGTGTTCGCCCGCACCAGGGAGATCGGCATACGGCGGGCCATAGGCGCCAGTCGCAGGGATATCATGCTGCAGTTCATGGTCGAGGCGGTAATGCTCGGTACCATAGGCGGCGTGCTCGGTTCCGCGCTGGGCTGGCTTTGGGACGGACCGATAAAGGTGATACTGGGGATGGGCGGCAGTCACATAGAGGCCTGGATCCCGCTGGCTTCGGTCCTGATAGCCGCCTTTACCGCTTTCGCCTTCGCCATCTACCCGGCCTGGGTAGCGGCCAGCCTGAATCCCGCCGACGCGCTGCGCGCGGAATAGCGTGAAGCCGGTAAGGTCCTTTCCTCCCTCGGCGGGCCGTTCGGCCCGCATCCTGGTCCTGGGCAGCATGCCGGGCGAGGCCTCTCTGCGCGCCGGGCAGTATTACGCCCACCCGCGCAACGCCTTCTGGCTGATAATGGAGGATATCTTCGGTCCGGCCGGCCCCGTATACTCCCGCAGGCTCGCCCTGCTGAAGCGCAACGGAGTGGCGTTGTGGGACGTGCTCGGTTCCTGCGTCAGACCGGGAAGCTCCGACGCCGCAATAAGACGCTCCTCCATCCGGCATAACGATATCGCAGGTTTCCTTTCGGCGCATCCAGGGATAGAACGGGTGGTCTTTAACGGCTCCAAGGCGGAGGAATGCTTCAGGCGCCGCGTTCTGCCGGACCTTCCTGTCCGGTTTTCACGTCTGGAATACCTGCGCCTGCCTTCCACCAGCCCGGCGTACGCCTCGGTCCCGTACTCGGCCAAGCTGAGCGCCTGGCGCCGGGCCCTGACCCGGGAGTGAATTCCGGGCCGCGGCCGTCAATTTGTATACTGATATCATGCACCTCCTCAAGCGCGTTCTGCCGTTGCTGCTTTCGCTGTCTCTGGGCGGCTGCGGAGCCAAGTTCTATCTGCTCCAGCTGTTCGGTCCCGACCACCACTACGTCGGCTCCGCCCAGGCCGTGGCCTCCATCCCGGCCCCGCCGGCGCCCGGTTCCCCGCAGGACCTGGCCGATATAGCCGTCCTCCGCGACTGGCAGACGAAACGCACCGCGGACGACTGCGCGGCCGCCAAGGCGCAGTCACGCGCCGACTATGACGCCTTCTTCGGCGGGGTCTCCCCGTTCCCGGACCCGCTGCCTGACGAGGCCTCCTCCATACTTTTCTGGGTCTATTATGACGGCTCCAGGGCGGCTTCTGCGGCGAAAAAGAAGTTCGGCCGGTCGCGGCCTTTTCTGCGCTACCGCGACCTCAAGCCCTGCTTGGGTACCGTATCCGGGCTGGCCTATCCCAGCGGGCATGCCACGGTCTCCAGGCTGCTAGCGCGCGTACTTTCGGACGTCTACCCGCCAGGAAGGGCGGAGATCATGGCCAGGGCGGACCAGGCCGCCCTTAACAGGGTCATAGGCGGGGTCCACCACCCATCCGACATCGAGGCCGGCAAGCGCCTTGGCGACGAGCTGTACGCGGAGCTCCTTACTCAGGATTCCTTTCGCGCCGATCTGGAGAGGCTGAAAAAGCTGGTCGTAAGGAAATAGCCCCGGCGGGACGTGAAAAAAGCGCGCGGCTAAGCCGCGCGCTTTTCTTTTGCCGCCCGATCGGGGGGTCAGCTCTCCGGCTCGAATTCCTCCTTGCCGGCGCCGCAGACGGGGCAGACCCACGTCTCCGGAAGCTTGTCGAACTCCGTGCCGGCGGGGACATTGTTGTCCGGGTCGCCGACAGCCGGGTCATAGACGTAGCCGCAGAGCTTGCACACGTATTTCTTCATTTATCCTCCTGGGATCTTTTCGATCTTGTTCCCGGCTCAGGCCTTCCAGAGCCCGTGCAGGTTGCAGTATTCCCTGGCCACGAGGGTTTTGGGGGTGAAGCACAGGCAGAACACGGCCTCCGGGGCCATGCCCGGCTTCAGGTATTCGCGGAATATCTTGCCGTCGGCGATCAGCTCTATCCACTCGATGAAATGTTTCTCTTCCATCGGGTGGGCTACGGAGCCTACCTTTACTTTTACTCCCTTCTCGGTCTTCTCTATGACCGGGACGTGCTTCTCTTTCGCGGCATCCACCGTGTTCTCCGCGAAGCGCTTCATCTCCTTGCCGCAGCAGACCAGCGCCCCAGCGCCGCCGTGCAGTACTTCAACGATGTTGCCGCAAAGCTCGCATTTGTAGACCTGCATCCTTTCTATCATGGCATTATCCTCCGTGTTGGGTTTTAGGCGCCGCTCAGACCAGCGCCTTGAGTGCGGTCAGCACCTCTTCGTAATTCGGCTCCTGCGCCACCTCCGGCACGAGCTGGGCGTACTTGACCAGTCCGTCCTTGTCCACGATGTAGACGGCCCTGGCCAGCAGGCGCAGGTCCTTGATCAGGAGGCCCCAGCCCTTGCCGAAATCCGCCTTCTGGTAGTCCGAGAAGGTCCTGACCGCCTTTACTCCGGCGGCTCCGCACCAGCGCTTCTGGGCGAACGGCAGGTCCATGCTGACCACTATGACGCCGACGTCGGGGCCGAGGGCTTCGGCTTCCTTGTTGAACCGGCGGGTCTCCAGGTCGCAGACGGGGGTGTCGAGGGAGGGGACCGAGATCACCACCGTGACCCTTCCGCCGTAGGTGCGGGAGAACTTCATCGGCAGCATGTCGTTGTCCGTCACCTTGAAGTCGGGGGCCGGCGCTCCGACCTTTATCTCCTCCCCGACGAGCGCCATCGGGCGTCCCTTCATCGTGACGGTACGCTTCACGGCCTCTTTAGTGGATTCTTCGTTGTTCTCTTCCATGGTCCCTCCTTCCTTGATTACCAGTTCTCGGCCAGCAGCTCGAAGTGCGCCTTCGGGTGCGCGCAGGCCGGGCAGTTCTCCGGGGCTGAGTCGCCCTCGTGGGTGTAGCCGCAGTTATGGCAGCGCCAGACCACCTTCCTGTCCTTCCTGAACACCTTGCCCTCCTGAACGTTCTTCAGGAAAGCGAGGTAGCGGGTCTCGTGGTATTTCTCCGCCACCGATATGGACTCGAAGGTCCTGGCCACCGGCTCGAAGCCCTCCTCGCGGGCGGTCTTCGCGAAATCCTGGTAAAGCGTGGTCCATTCCATGTGCTCGCCGGCCGCCGCGGCCTTCAGGTTGGCGGCGGTGTCGCCTATGGTGCCGGCCGGATAGCTGGCGGTTATCGTCACGTCGCCGCCCTCGAGGAATTTGAAGAAGCGCTTGGCGTGCTCTTTCTCGTGGCCTGCGGTCTCCTCGAAAGCGTTAGATATCTGCACGTAGCCCTCTTTCTTCGCGGCCGCGGCGAAGTAAGTATAGCGGTTGCGCGCCTGCGATTCCCCCGCGAAGGCGGCAAGAAGATTCTTCTCGGTCTTGGAACCTTTGAGATTCATGACTTCCTCCTGTATCTATGTAGCACGAACTGCCGGTACCCAACCGGCAGCTGAGAGAGAGCTAATATTCTACTAAAAATCTCAGGTGTTGTTGCCCCGTATGCCGGCGCGCGTGAGAGCGAAGTCGTACTTGACCGGGTCGGACGGCTCTATGCTGCTGAAATAGGCGGTTATCTCGGCTGCCGTCCTCATCGAAGTGTCCTTCCTGCGGGTTATCCCCATGCCCATCGAGACCTGGCGCATATGGGTGTCGAGGGGGATTATCAGCTTGGAGGGGGAAACCCCGGTCCAGACGCCGGGGTCCACGGAGTCCTTCCGTATCATCCACCGCAGGAAGAGGTTCACCCTCTTGAACGAGCTTTTATGCTCCGGGCAGGGGGTGAGCGTGGGAGCGCAGGCTTTGCGGTTGAAGGCGTTGATGAAACGGTAAAGGGCCTCTTCCACGTTCGGCTCATCGGGCCGGTAGCCCTTGAGAAAAAGCTTTTCCAGGGAGCCGTGCGAGGTCAGCGCTTCCTTTATGTTGAGCAGGAACACCGCCATCTCCTCGCCGGTGGTGAAGCGGTGCTTGAAGCCGGAAAGGGCCTTCGTGATCGCGGCCGGGGGGGTGTTCTTTATCCACGCCGCAGGGGAGTTCCCCATGGGGGACAAGACCTTCTCCACGCTCTTGAGTATCTGGTTGACGTTGCCGTAGGCCAGGCAGGCGGCTATCAGGCCCACTACCTCGCGGTCCGCCGCGCTCCTGTAGCGCCAGACGAACTCCAGCGGGTCCGGGTGTATGTATTCCGGCCGGTTCATCTCCCGGTAGATCTTCTCCAGGTATTTCCGTGAGGGAGGCATGGGATAATTATAGCGAAAAGCAGCCGGGCAGAGGCTCTCTCCTTCCTCCGCCCGGCCTTTCCGATCCTGTCAGTTCCTTTCTTTAGCCGGCCTGGTGAAACTGCTTATCCGGGTCTTCAGCACCGCCTCGAAGCGCCTGTTGGTCTCGTTCAGGAAGCCCCTGAAAGGGCAACGGGTCCTTTTGCAGTGCTTCGAGCCCATCAGGCAGTTGGCGTATTCGGCCTTGCCTTCGATGGCGTCGACCACGTCGCCTACGGTGGCGGCGCCGCCCCTGGTGGTCAGCCTGAAGCCGCCTTTCGGGCCGCGCACCGGGGCCACCAGGCCGCTCCTGGTAAGGCGCTGCATCACCTTGGCCAGGTGGTTGTAGGAGACCCCCAGCTCTTCGGCGATGTCGGGCGTGGTCCTCAGCCCCTCGCTCTCCGCTATCACTTCCACGGCGTGCAGCCCCAGTATGGCGGCTTCGGACATGTTCAGCAGCAGTTTCATCGGGTTCCAGTCCTTTATATAGGCCGGCAGGACCCCGCTTTGTAGACTTCCTGGTCCTCGGCGCAGTGTATCGGCCTTATTTTAGCATAGGTCTTGAGCAGGAACCAGAACAGCAGCACCGCGCCGATGATGACCATCGTGTCCGGGATCGCGCGCAGCTCCAGCAGTTTCTCTATGACGGGGATGCTGTAGAACGACGCGCTCCTGGCGGCCCAGACGCCGTGCTTGTAGGCCAGCGCCGTCTGCGCGAGGCCCACCGGCAGCAGCGTTATCGCGCACATAAGGGCAAGTCCGGAGTTCAGCAGCCAGAAGGTCCACGACAGCAGCTTGCCGTCCCAGGCCTCGTCGCTGACGAGCGAGCGCCAGGAGAACAGCAGGATGGCCAGCGACAGCATGCCGTACACGCCGAACAGCGCGGCATGGCCGTGGTTGGCCGTCAGGTACGTGCCGTGCTCGAAGTAGTTCACCACCGGCAGGTTGATCGTGAAGCCGAACACGCCGGCGCCCACGAAGTTCCAGAAGCTGGAGGCCGTGATGAACAGCAGCGGCCAGCGGTACGGGAACTGGCGCCCGGAGTCCTGGATGGCCTTGTACTCCATCCACGCCCGGACCACCAGCAGGATCAGCGGTATGGGCTCCAGCGAGGAGAAGACCGACCCCAGCGCCAGCCAGTAGGACGGGCCGCCGTACCAGTAGTAATGGTGCGCGGTGCCGATGATGCCGCTGGCGAAGACCAGCGTGGCCGTGAAGTAGGCCACCTTCATCGCCTCCTTTTTGTCGGCCAGGCCGAGCATCACCAGGAACATCGAGATCACGGCCACGCCGAAGAACTCGAAGATGCCCTCTACCCACAGGTGCACCACGAACCAGCGCCAGTAGTCGG
>JAKAMO010000029.1 GCA_021812825.1 bacterium
GGCTGATAAACCGCGTCCTGGACCCGCTGTTCAACTCGGTCTGGATGCCGCTGCTGAACTCCGCCCTCTCCGGCCTTCAGGACGGCGGCTTCCTGAAGCTGCTGCTGCTGGGCTCCACGCCCAAGCCGATGGAATCCTTCGGGCTCCTGACCACCGGCCTCTACATCCCCTTCGTCACGGTGCTGCCCTATATAGTGGCTTTCTACACCGCGCTCAGCCTGCTCGAGGACATCGGCTACCTGCCGCGCCTCGCGGTGCTGCTCGACAGCTCGATGCACCGCCTGGGCCTGCACGGCTACGGCACCATCCCGCTGATGCTGGGCCTGGGCTGCAAGGTGCCGGCCATCCTGGCCGCGAGGGTGCTGGAGACCCCGCGCGAGCGCGTTATAGCCACGGCGCTCACGCTGGCGCTGGCCCCCTGCATGCCGCAGACGGCGATGATACTCAGCCTGCTGGCCCCGTACAGCATCAAGTACACCGTGGCCGTGTTCGGTGCCGTCGCGGCCGCGGGCATGCTCAGCTCCGCGCTGCTGAGCCGCATGCTCAAGGGAGAGACGCCCGAGCTGTTCCTGGAGATCCCCCCCTACCAGACCCCCTGCGCCTCCATACTCGGCCGCAAGGTATATTTCCGCCTGAAGGACTTCCTGCTGGAGGCGGTACCGATGATAGTGGCCGGCGTGCTCGCCGTGAACCTGCTGGACATGAGCGGGGCGCTGGCGGGCATCTCCGCTTTCTTCAGGCCGGCGGTCACGGGCCTGCTGGGCCTGCCCCCGGAGACGGTCTCCGTCATGGTGCTGGGCTTCCTGCGCAAGGACGTTTCCATAGCGATGCTGTCGCCTTTCGCGCTCTCCCCCGGGTCCATAGTGGTGGCCAGCGTCTTCCTGAGCCTGTACCTGCCCTGCCTCGGCAGCTTCATGGTGACGCTGCGCGAGCTGGGCCCGCGGGACGCCGCCAAGGTCTTCGCGATGAACTTCGCCGCCGCGCTGCTCTTCGCGGCGCTTTTGAACCTCGCCGTAAAAATCATATGATTTATACGCGCGGGGGCCGGGTCCCCTCGTTAGCCTGAGCGACAGTCCGCGGCCGCGGAGGCGGCGACCACGATTATGAGCTTCTTTAAGGACATGAAGGACGGGCTGACCCGCAACGTGACCATGCTGGGCGTGGTCAGCGGGCTGACGGATATCTCCAGCGAGATGCTGTACCCGATAGTGCCGGTCTTCCTCACCTCGGTGCTGGGCGCGCCGATGGAGATAGTGGGCTTCATAGAGGGCGTGGCGGAGGCCACGGCCAGCTTCTTCAAGATCCTGGGCGGCAAGCTCTCCGACCGCGCCGGCCGGCGCAAGCCTTTCGTGGTGGCGGGCTATTCCCTCTCCGCGCTCTCCAAGCCGGTGCTGGCCCTGGCGGCCAGCTGGCATTTCGTCCTGTTCTCCCGTTTCATCGACCGCGTAGGCAAGGGACTGCGCACTTCGGCCCGCGACGCCCTGATAGCCGGCTCGGTGGACAAGGCGCACTGGGGCAAGGCCTTCGGCTTCCACCGCGCGATGGACACCCTCGGCGCGGCCATAGGCCCGCTCACGGCCCTGGCCATGATAGAGCTGATGGGCCCTGCCAGCCCCGATTACCGGTTTATCTTCACGGCGGCCTTCGTGCCGGCTCTGCTCGGCGTCGGCGTGCTGGTCTGGCTGGTGAAGGAATACGCTGTACAGCGGCCGGCCGCCTCCGGGCAGTCCCCGGCTGCCGAGCCGATGGGCTCCGACTTCAAGACCTTCGTCGTGCTCTACGGCATCTTCGCCCTCGGCAATTCCAGCGACGTGTTCCTGATCATGAAGGCCAAGGACATGGGCTTCACGCTGACGCACGTCATACTGGCCTACACCGGCTACAACCTGGTCTACGCGCTGCTGGCGTCCCCGGCGGGCTGGCTCTCCGACAAGCTGGGCAAGGTGAAGACCATGACCTTCGGCTTCGCCGTCTTCGCGGCGGTCTACGTCGGCTTCGCCGCCGCCCATAAGGCCTGGCTGATCTGGCCTCTGTTCGCCCTCTACGGCTTCTACGGCGCTTTCAACGAAGGGATCTCCAAGGCCGTGGTCTCGCATCTGAGCTCCTCCGCCAACAGGGCCTCCGCGATGGGCTATTTCCAGGGCGCGGTGGGCTTCCTGGCCTTCGCCGCCAGCGCTCTGGCCGGCCTGCTGTGGGACAAGGTCTCCCCCGCCGCGCCGTTCGTGCTCGGCGCGGGCTGCGCCCTTCTCTCCGCGGCGGCCCTTACCGTCTGGACCAGGAACCGGAAATTCTCATTCTGATGAAAAACCTCCTAAAGGAAGTTCTGTCTAACGAAGTCTACCCGGCGATGGGCTGCACAGAGCCGGTGGCCGTGGCCTTCGCGGCCGCCACCGCCGCGAAGCTGCTGAAGGGGAGGACCACCTCGGTGGTTATAAGGACGGACCCCGGCACCTACAAGAACGGCCTGGCCGTCGCCATACCCAATACCGGCGGCCGGAAGGGCAACCTGCTCGCCGCGGCCGTAGGCGCGGTGGTGCGCCGCCCGGAACTGGGCGCCGAGCTGTTCAAGGGCCTGCCCCGCGCCAGGCTAAAGGAAGCCGCCGCGCTAGCCGCCTCCGGGCGGGCGCGCATAGGCGTGGACCATTCCCGCGCAGGGCTCTACATCTCCGCCGAGGTGAGGTCCGGCTCCGACAGGGCCGTCTGCGTGCTGGAAGGCGGCCACCGCTCCGTCTCCAGCCTCACGCACAACGGCCGGGCCGTGATCAGGGGCTCGGCCGGCGGCAGGAAAAGGGTGCCGGCCTACAAGAAGCTGCTGCGCCGGGCCTCGCTGCGGGACCTCTTCAAAGCGGCGGAGACCGCCACCCCCGCCGAGCTGAAATACCTGAAGGCCGGGGTGGAGATGAACCTCGCGGCCGCCGCCGAGGGCCTGAAGCTGCGCAAGGTGGGCTACTATGTCGACGACCTGATCCGCAGCGGCTACCTGAAGCGCGACATCCTTTCCAGCGCCAAGCTTACCTCCGCCGCCGCCACCGACGCCAGAATGGCTGGCGTGCCGGTGCCGGTCATGTCCAGCGGCGAATCCGGCAACCAGGGAGTGGTAGCGGTGCTGGTGCCGTGGCTGGTCGGCAAGGCTTTCAAGGTCCCGGAGCGCCGCATCCTGAAGAGCATAGCGCTCTCGCACCTGGTCAACTCCTACATCAAGGTCTTTACCGGAGAGCTGGCCCCTATCTGCGGCTGCGCGGTCGCGGCCGGCGTGGGCGCCGCCGTGGCGGTGGTCTGGCAGCGTTCCGGCCCGGACCGCCGCAAGGCCTCCCTGGCGGTCAACACCGTGATCAGCGACATAGGCGGCATGCTCTGCGACGGGGCTAAGAGCGGCTGCGCGCTCAAGGTGGCCTCTTCGGCGGACTCGGCCATACGCGCCGCGTGGATGGCGTGCAACGGCGAGGGCATAACCGAGGAGGAGGGCTTCGTCGGCAGGTCGGCCGAGGAGACGATCAGGAACATCTCCCGCATCTCCAGCGCCGGCATGGCCAAGGTAGACGGCATAATACTCGAGATAATGTCGGCCAAGAAACCGTGACGGTCTACGCGCTGATACTTTCCGACCCGGCGGCGGAGCCCCTGGCCCCGCTGGCCTTCCTCTCATCGCAGGAGGGCCTTTCCCCGGAGGACGCCCGCTCCTTCCTGAGGAAGAACCCGGGCTTCCTGGCGAGGAACGCTCCCCTCGAGCGGGCCCGCGGTCTTTCCGCGGCGGCCGCCGCGGCCGGCTTCCCGGCGCTCCTGGTTCCGGAAACGGAACTACCGGCCCTCCCCCCGACGCTGCAGACCGAAAAGATATCTCCGGCAGGGGCGGGAATACAGGCCTCCGGGGCCGCGTTCTCGGTCTTCATCCCTTTCGACAGCATCACCGTCCTCTCCGCGGCCGCCTACGACGCCGAATACCTGCCGGACACCCTGCAGGCGCTCAAGCAGGGACTGGCCGCGAAGCTCGCCTCCATGGCCGGCGCGCCGCCTCCCTCCGCACGTAACCGCGTCAGGGAGACCTTCTTCCGCGCGGACGTAGTGAGCGGGGAAGGACCGCTGCGGCTGCTGCTGCGCCCCGAGGCGCTGGATTTCTCGGCATTCGCCGGGAAGCCGGCCCCGTCGAGCCTTCAGAACTTCCGGGCGCTCCTGCAGCAGCTCTCCGCCCAGGCCTTTCGCGCCAGGAAGAACGCCTTCCTGGCCGCCTTCCTCGCAGGCCGGCCGCTGGCGGCGCTGAAGACCGCCTCTCCGGAGGCCGCCGACACCGAACTCTCCCGGCTGCTGCTGCTGTCGCTAGGCGGCGTTTAATCCGGTCCCGCATATCCGCTATAATCTGACTTATGGACAAGCATCCGCACGGGCACCGCAAGTATTTCGCCCTCCACGCCCATTTCTACCAGCCTCCGCGCGAGAACCCCTGGACCGGGGTGATAGACCCGCAGCCTTCGGCCTGGCCGCACCGCGACTGGAACTCCCGCATCGCCAGGGAATGCTATATCCCCAACGCCTTCGCGCGCATCAGCGATTCCCAGGGCAGGGCTTTGGAGCTGGCCAATAACTACCTGTACTACAACTTCAACTTCGGTCCCACCCTGTTCTCCTGGCTGCAGGAGCATCATCCCTTCTGCTGCGAGCGGATAATCCAGGCGGCCAGGGAATCCAGGGAGAAGACCGGTCATTCCAACGCCATCGCCCAGGCCTACAACCATATGATCATGCCGCTGGCACCTTTCCAGGACCAGCTGACCCAGGCGCTCTGGGGGATAAAGGATTTCGAGAAGCGCTACGGCTTCAAGCCTGAGGCGATGTGGCTGCCGGAGACCGCCGCCTCCGACGATACTCTCCGCCTGCTGGTGGACCTGGGCATGAAGTACGTCATCCTGTCCCCCTACCAGGCCGAGCGCGTGAAAGCGCACGGGGCCCACCAGTGGACCGACGTCTCCAACGGGGATTTCGACGTGACTAAACCCTACGTCTGGCACGACACGCTGCCGGACGGCGCCAGGCGGCGCGGCCGCAGCCTGGCGGTCTTCTTCTACGACGGTCCGCTCTCCAAGGCGGCCGCCTTCGAAGGCCTCACCGCGGACTCCTCGGTCTTCGCCGACAGGGTGGACGCCTGCTTCAAGCCCCGCCACTCCGGCCCGCAGCTCGTCAGCATGGCCGTGGACGGCGAGACCTTCGGCCACCACCACAAGTTCTCCGACATGACCCTCGCGCACGCCTTCCGGCACGAGCTGAAGAAGCGCGGCATCGAGACGGTGAATTTCGGGACCTATCTGGAAATGCACCCCCCCACGGACGAGGTCAGGATAAAGCCCGGACCCGACGGGGAAGGGACGGCCTGGAGCTGCGCGCACGGCGTGAGACGCTGGAAAGGCGGCTGCGACTGCGGTTCCGAGGGCCGCTCCACCGCGTGGCGCCTGCCGTTCAGGGCCGCGCTGACCAGCCTGCGCGAGGCGGCCGCCGCCGTTTACGCCTCCGAGGCCGCCAAGTTCTTCCGCGCGCCGTGGGAAGCCCGCAACGACTACGCGGAGCTGCTGCTGGACCGCTCGCCGGAGGCGGCGGACCGGTTCTTCGAGGCCCACGCCTCCCGCAAGCTCTCCCGCGGGGACAGGGCGCGGGCCCTCGAGCTGCTGGAGATGCAGAAGCACGCGATGTTCATGTTCACCAGCTGCGGCTGGTTCTTCGCCGACGTATCGCGCATCGAGGCGGTGCAGAACCTGCGCTACGCCGCCCGCGTGGCGGAGACCATGCGGGACCTCGGCTTCGAGAACGCGGACAAGGCCTTTCTGACGCTGCTGGAGATGTCGCACTCCTCCTACCCGGAGGCCGGCAGCGCCCTCAAGCTCTACACGCAGGTCCTGGCCGGCAGCCAGATGGCCCGGCAGAAGGCCGCCGCGCTGATAGTGGCCGACGCCCTGCTCGAGGACGGCCCCCCCTGCGGCCAGGTGCCGGTCAGAGTGGAGCAGCGCGCCGTGGACGGCAAGGGCGCATGCCTGCGCGGCACGGTAACGGTGCCGGGACCGGCGGGAGAATCGCCGCTGGCCTTCTGCTACCTGAGACGGGACCTTGAGTTCCCCGCGATGTACTTCGCCCAGCCTTCATCCGCCAAGCGGCTGACCGAGCTGTTCGCCTCCGGAGAGCCGGCCGCGATCCAGGACGCGCTCGAGAAAGAGCCCGGGCTTACCAGGGTCGCCTTCGAGGATTTCTCCTGGGACGAAAGGACGCTTTACGCCGGCATGCTGGCCGAAGCGGCCAAGCACCGCCACGCCGGCGCGATCTTCCGCATACTCGAGGACCACCTCTATCTGCTGGACAGGGTTCCCGGCAAGGCCTCCTCCTCCTGGGCGCCGCTGCGCTCCCAGGCGGCCTCCTACGCCAGGCAGGCGGCGGAAATACTCTTCTCCCGGGCCCTTCATTCCGACGATCCGGGCGGGATAGAGAGGTTCTCTGATTTCGCCTCGCGCATAAAGGCCTCCGGGCTGGAATACACTTTCGAGCCGCCCCCGGAAGAGGCGGCCGCGCTGGCCGCCCGCGCCGGGGAGAACGCCCGCAGGGAACCCTCCGAGGAAAGCCTGCGCCAGCTCCTTCTGCTGCTGAAAGCGGCGCGCAGCCTGGCTTCTACCGACCTGATCTTCCACCTGCAGAACTACCTCTCGGCGCTGTTCGAGACCGCGCTGGCCGGAGGATCGCCGCAGGACGCGCAGCCGCTGGTGAAGGAGCTTTACTCCCTCTCCGGCATGCTGATAGAGCGCTTCGACAGCCGCCTGGAGCAGCCCGCGGCGAAATAACCGCGCGGAAGGCACAAAAAAAGCCCGGGAAGTCCCCGGGCTTTTTCATCGGCAGCTTAAAGGTTCAGCCCTTCGCGGCCTTTTCCATCTCCTTCGTAGAGAAGACCCGGTAGCTCATCTCCGGGAAGATGTTGTCCTTCCACTCGAGCTCCTTCAGCCAGCCCTCCTCGAGGCGGTTCCCCATGATCTGCTCGTACAGCCCGTTGAAGCGGTGCGTGTGCGAAACGAAGCGCTTGGTGGAATAGCTCTTGGCGGTACCGACGGTCATCAGGAAGGCCCAGTCAGAGGACATACCCAGCACCAGCTCGCGTCCGCACTGGTTCAGCGCGCGCTTCAGCGTGCCGGCGGCCCGCGGGAACTTGTTGGCCAGCTCCACCATGCGCTCTGCCTGCTTGTGCAGGTGGCGGTACATCCAGTCGTTGGTGCCGTTGAGCCACACCTCGTTGTAGCCCTTGTCCCCCCAGGTGGACATGGACGGCTGCACCACCTGGTTGTCGGGGTGCATCGACAGGTACTCGCTCGGCGTGACCATCTTTATCGTCTTCTGGTCGTAATGCACCTTCTTGAAGAGGAACTCCAGGAAGTCCGTGCCCTCGTACCACCAGTGGCCGTAGAGCTCCGCGTCGTACATGGAGACCACTATGGGTTTCTTCCCGAGGAAACCCTCCAGGTGCTCTATCTGCCGCTCGCGGTTGAACATGAAGTTGCCGGCGTGGGAGGCCGCGACGTCGCGGGCCTCGTGCGGGTTGTAAGGGGCCTTCTGGTCCAGCGGCACGCGCCCGGTTATCTTGTGGTACTTGAGACCGATGTTGCGGCGAACGCCGTCCTGGTGCAGGTAGGGCTTGATATAGTCATATTCCAGGTCGTAGCCCAGGTCGCGGTAGAACTCGCGGTAGCGGTGATCTCCGGGATAGCCGGTCTCGGCGCTCCAGACCTGTTGCGCGCTCTCCATGTCGCGGCCGAAAGCGGCCACGCCCGACGGGCAGTAGACCGGCGCGTACACGCCGTAGCGCGGGCGCGGACTGCCGTAGATGATGCCGTGCGTCTCGAGGAAGAAGTAGCGGATGCCCTGGGACCGCAGGAATACGTCGTCGCCGGGGTTGTAGGCGCACTCGGCCAGCCAGATGCCGCGCGGCCCGCGGCCGAAATGCTTCCTGTAGTCGTCGGCGGCCAGCTTGACCTGCGCGTGCACCACCTCTTTCCTCAGCGCCAGCGGCAGAAAGCCGTGCGTGGCGCCGCAGGTGATGATCTCGAGCTTGCCCATGTCCTGGAACTTTTTGAACCCGTCCAGGATGCGGCCGTGGTAGTAGTCCTCGTAGAGCTCGCGGATGCGCCTGAACTTGGCCTCGTACATCCTGGCCGCGTCCTGGTAAGGGGTGTTGCGGGTGCGTACCGCTTCCTTCTCGGCCAGCTCCAGGCGCAGGTTGTAGTACCGGCGGAAGCGCTCGCGCAGCAGCTCGTCCGCCATCATGTTGCACAACGGCGGGGTCAGCGACATCGTGACGCGGAAGTCCGTGCCCTCCGCCGTCAGCCGCTCGTAGATATCGAGCAGCGGCAGATAGGTCTCGCACATCGCCTCGAAGAACCAGTCCTCCTCGAGGAAGTCGTCGTACTCTGGATGGCGGATGAACGGAAGATGCGCGTGAAGAACTAAAGCGAGGTAGCCTTTTTCGTTATTTGCCATCAGTCTTGGTGGTCCTGCGGACCTTAATGTCTATCTCCCTGAGATCCTTCTCGTCCTTGGACATGGCCTTGACCGGCAGCCCCATCTCGCCGTCGGGCAGCGCGAAGCGCATGCTGAAGGTGCCGTCCGGGTTCAGGCTGACCTTGCGGCCGGCCACGGTGACGAAAGCGTCGGGCTCGGTGGCCCCGTAGAGTATCAGCTCGCAGTCGGCCACCAGGCGGAACTTCCTGGCCTCCTCCGGCTGCTTGTGCAGGGCCTGCGAGGACATGGAACTCACGCCCCAGGAGGAGGCGCGGCTGAAAACGGCCCTCAGCATCTCCCAGCGCTGGGCCAGGGACTTGGCCACTTCGCCGGAACCCTTGCCGATGTACTCCACGCCCGAGAGCTGCAGCAGCTTGTCGAAATCCGCGGTGACGGCCATCCACTTCTCGTCCGTGACGTCCGAGACGCGGCCGGCAGGCAGGCTTACCGTATTGGTCTTGACTATGGAGATGAAGGTCCCGTCCGGCAGCACCAGCCCCACCTCGCAGAAATAGGCGCGCCCCGGCTCCTGCACGTTGACGTACCAACTGCGGGCCTCGTGCATGACCGTGATGTCGAAGAAGGCCTTGGCGCCGTCGGAGGCGTCGTGGACGCGGATGACCTGCCTGCCCTTCTCGAAGATGTCGGCGCCGTGCTTGCGCTTCAGGTTGACGCGGGAGTTGTCGGAGATCTCCCAATAGATAAACATCCAGTTGGGGTCGCGCGGCAGCAGCGCGGCCTCGGTGCTGCCGTAGCCGTCCGGCAGAGCCTTATGCTCGGCCTCCGGTCCCCGGTTTTCCTTATTGAGCCTACCTGACGAAGTCATGACGATCCTCCCCCTGCGGCCCCATATCCGCTTTGCCGCGGAAATGGGATATCGGCTGGTTACCCAGTCACCCTACTGACGTATTATACAAAAATCCCCCCGTTGGGGACCAAATCCAGGCCGGCCGGGGCGCTAAAGATACCGCGCCGGCATCATTGGGCCTCGGAGTCGAAATCGGCGGCTGCGGGAGCCTCCGCGTGATCGTAAAGCCAGTCGAAGACGTACTGGTAGGCCTTTATGGCCTCCGCGTCGTTGGTGAAGATGACGTTCTCGAAGGAATGCCGGCTGGCGTTGGAGGTCCAGTTGAAGGAGCCGGTCTCCATGACAACCCCGTCCAGGATGGCGAACTTGTCGTGCAGGGCCCCTTTTTCGTTGCGGCCTATGCCCCAGCGGAAAGGCACCCCGGCCGAGAAAAGCAGCTTTGCCAGGCCCGAGCCCTTGGCCATGTTCCTGTCCATCAGGAAGCGCACCTTTACGCCCCTCCTATTGGCGTCGATGACGGCCTCGGCCAGAACGCGGGAGGAGAAAGAGAAGGTGACGATGTCGGCGCTACGGCGCGAGGCCCTCAGAATGGCGGCCAGGCGGTCCTCGGTGGCGGAGCCGGGCGAGAACAGGTAGGCCGGCACCTTGGTCCCGTTGAGCTCCATGACCGGGGAGGGGTCCTGCGGCGGCTTGCCGTAATAACCCTCGGGAACCTCCTGGGACGGCCCCTGGGAAAGGACGCGCGCCTTGGACCACATCCACTCGAAGTAAGCGTTGTAGCCGGCCAGATAGGCGGGGTGCTGGGCGACCATCGTGTTCTCGTGGTTGGAGAAGGTGGCGCCGAAGGTCCAGTTGTAGGAACCGACGGCCACGGCCTTGCCGTCGCAGATCAGGATCTTGTTGTGGTTGACGCCGTAGCGGCCGGTGCCGCGCAGCGTGCGTATGTCCACGCCGGCCGAGATCAGCCGCTTTATCTGCGGGTCCGCCTTCGGATAGAGATGGGACTCGTCCACGACCATCCGTATCCTCACGCCGCGCTCCTTGGCCCGCAGCAGGGCGTCGGGGTTGTCCTTCAGGGTTATGCTGAACATCACCACGTCGACGCTGCTGTCCGCCAGGTCTATCAGCTTGGTGTTGAGGTCGTTCAGGTAGGCGAAATTGTACGGGGTGACCGAGCTGAAGTCACCGGTCCGGACAGCCGCCAGCGGCGCCGGCACCTGGGGCGCCTGCAGTTCTTCCGGGGAGAAGGCTATAGCGAAGTCCCGCTGCCCCCCGCCGGAGGACAGCGCCGAGACCCTCAACGGACCGCAGGAAAACAAGAAAGCCGCGCTCAACAGGGCGACCTTGGTCTTGCGGAAGATACGCATGTATCTATTTTATCCGTACGCGTTAATATCAACAAGGGCTGTAAGTCCCCCATTGAGGGGCCAAAGGGCCTATATATTGACTTATCAAATATAGGTCCATTGACACGGCCGGGCTAGGCCCTTTGACGCTGGTCAACCCCCGCCGCGCGCATTACAATATTGCGCGGGCAAATTGCAGCCAGCAACGGAGAAATGATGAAAAAGTTCACAGCCTTACTCGCCTTCCTGCTGCTCGGAGCTTCGGCCGCCAGGGCCCAGCTGACGGCCACTTTCGTGGACGTCGGCCAGGGCGATGCCATCTACATAGAGCTGCCGAACGGGCATAACGCCCTGATAGACGGCGGCCCTAACGGCGAGTCTATACGCAACTTCCTGAAATCCAAGGGCGTGACCAAGATAGACCATGTAGTGCTCACCCACCCGCACAGCGACCACTACATCGGCCTGCTCGAGGTCTTCAAGAAGTTCCAGGTCAACGAATTCTACGACACTAGGATGAACAACACCGACGCCCAGGGCGACGATACCCTGCGCCAGCTGGCCCAGTCCGAGCCCGGCTGCAGGACCATCTATCCGGAACCCGGCGACCAGCTGAACTGGGACCGCAACGTGACCGTGAAGGTCCTGAACTCCTGCACCTCCCCGGTATCGTCCAAGGACAATACCCCGATCAACAACTGCTCGATAGTCCTGCGCCTCTTCTACAACGGCAACGGCATCCTGCTGATGGGCGACGCCGAGACCGAGATCGAGAACGCGATGATGCGCATCTTCAAGTCGGGCCTAAACTCCACGTACCTTAAGGTCGGGCACCACGGCTCGCGCTATTCAACTTCCGCCAAGTTCCTTGAGCGCGTCCAGCCCCGCGTGGCCATCATCTCGGTGGGCCAGGACAACAAGTTCGGCCACCCGCACAAGGAGACCCTGGACAGGCTCATGGCCGCCAAGATACAGGTCTTCACCACGCTGGACGGCACGCAGACCCTGACCATCCCGGCTCCGAAGCGCGGCGTGGAGCCCATGGTGAACGGCGAGATAGAGCTGCCGGTGGTCTACACTCCTACTCCAGAGTTCCGGATGCAGGATTATCCCTACAACCCCGCAGACGCTGCGGCGATGAAGCAGCTCGGCGAGGCCGCCTCTAAATAACCGGCACACCAGCGCGGCAGAAAAAAGGGCGCCTTATGGCGCCCTTCTTCTTTGCTAAGGCCCGGTCCTGGCCTATCTGGGGATGAGCGGAGATTCGGGCGGTATGCCGTACACCGCGGCGAGCGCTCCGGGGGAGAGCATCTCCGCGGCGGAACCGAAGGAATATCCACCCCCGCCGCGGAAGAGCAGCGCCTTGTTGCAGCCGAGGCGGGCCAGAGCGGGCTCGTGCAGGACGGCCGCCACGGCCATCCCGCGCACGGTGAGGCGCTTAAGCAGGTCCAGGACGGCGGCCTTGTACCTGAGGTCGAGATGGGAGGTCGGCTCGTCCAGCAGCAGGACCCCAGTCTCCTGCGCCAGTGCCTGCGCGATGAAAGCGAGCTGCCGTTCTCCGGTGGAAAGCGTGTTAATAGAGCGGCCGGCCAGCCTGGCTATCCCCGTCTCCTCCAGCGCCCTGTCCGCCGCCTCCTGGTCGGCCGCGGAATAGCCGCGCCAGAGGCCGGCTCTGGCCGTGCGGCCCAGCAGCACAGCCTCCCGGACGGAGAAATCATAGGGGGTAAAGGTCTCGCTGGGAACGTAGGCGAGCAGACGGGCCAGACGATCGGGATCAAGGCCCTTGACCTCCTGTCCGCCTATCCTCACGGAACCGGACGCGCCGCCCTGGAAGCCGGTTATGAGCCTGAGCAGCGTTGACTTGCCTGAACCGTTCGGGCCCAGGACGCACATGAAGTCCCCCGGCAGCAGCGCGAAGGACATGCCGGAGATCAGCGGCGCGCCGCCGTAGGAGAAGGTAAGCCCCTCCACCTTCAGCGCCGGCATCAGGTCCTCCCCCTGGCGGATCTCCAGAGCAGCCACATGAAGAACGGCGCCCCCGCCAGCGCCATCACTACCCCGGCCGGGATCTCCGCCGGGGCGAACAGCGAGCGCCCGGCCGCGTCCGCGGCGGCCAGGAGGGCCGCGCCGCCTATGGCCGAAGCGGGCACCAGCGTCCTCGAGGACGGCCCGGTCAGCAGACGCACGATATGCGGCGTCATCAGCCCGACGAAACCTATAGTGCCGCCGAGGGCTACCGCCGCCGAGGTGGCAGCGCAGGCGAAGACGAAGAAGAGTATCCGTTCCTTCTCTGGACTGACCCCGAGATGATACGCGCTCTGCGCCCCTAGCGACATCGCGTCCAGCGCCCGCCAGCGGACAAGCGCCAGCCCGCCGCAGACCGCGATAATAACGCCGGAGGCGATAAGCACCCCGGGGCGCGCCATGTACAGGCCGCCCAGCACGAAGTAGAACAGGGAGAAAGAGCGCTCCCGGGCGGCGGTGAGGGTAAGCATTACCAGCGCGGTCAGAAAAGCGCTTACGGCCACGCCGGCAAGCACCAGCGAGGCGTCGGAGAGTCGGCCGGCCAGCCTGGCCAGCCAATAGGAAAGGAAGGTGGCCCCGAAGGCGCCCGTGAACACGGCCAGGAAGAACAGCGGAGAATCCCTATCCACGCCCGCGATGAAGCAGAGCACCGCGGCGGCGGTGGCTCCGGCGGAAGTGCCTAGGATGTACGGATCGCTGAGCGGGTTCTTCAGCACGCCCTGGAACAGCGCCCCAGCCAGCCCGAGGCCGGCGCCGACGGCCAGCGCGGCCAGCGTGCGCGGCAGGCGCAGGTTCCAGATGATCTCCGGGGACAGGCCGGCCGGGCCCGCGGCCAGCGACAGCAGGCAGGCGGCGGCCAGTGCCGCCGGCAGCAGCAGATATTTACCTTTTGTCATCAGCGCGGCCTGCCGGCGCCAGCAGGGCGGCCAGCTTCTTTATCTCCCCGAAGAGTCTTGGGCCCGGGCGGGAGAAAGCGTCGCGGTCCAGCCCGGTTATCACGCGGCCGTCCTTCACGGCGGCCATGTCCTTCGCCATCGGTCTTGAAATGAATTCATCCCTGACGCCGTTGAGCAATATCACGGCCTTCGGGTCCATCAGCAGTACCTCTTCCCAGGTGGCCTGGAAATAGCCGCGCTTCTCGCCGCCGAAGACGTTTACGCCTCCGGCTTTGGCAACGGCATCGGAGAGGAAGGACTCTCCGCCGGTGGTCCAGCCGCCCGAGTCGGCCTCTATATAGACCTTCACCGGCTTCCCGTCCCGGGCTTTAGGCAGCGAGGAGGAAAGCCTCTTAGCCAGCTTCTCCCCCTCCTTCTTCAAGCCGAGCTCTCCGGCGATAAGCCTCACGGTGGTCAGGATGTCTTCGACCTTCTTCTCTTCCGGCAGCGTGACCACCTTTATGCCGAGCGAGGAAAGCTGCTTGGCGGTGGAAGCGGACGCCCAGGCGCCGGTGAAGACGATGTCCGGCTTGAGCGAATATACCTTCTCCAGGTTCGGACGCAGGTAGTCGCCGGCCTTCTCTATCTTCGCCGTCTCCGGAGGATAGTTGCAGAAATTGGAGACCCCGACCAGGTCCTTACCAGCCCCGAGCGCGAAGATTATCTCCGTGTAGGAGGGCATCAGCGAGACGACGCGCTTTCCTTCAGCGCGGGCGGACAGCGGGGAGCAGAGCAGCAGGAGCAGTAATATTTCGCGCATAAAAAAGGCCCTTTCCAAAGAGAAAGGGCCCTTGTTTCCCCTCGGAAATACCCCTCGCGGGGTCCGCAGTAGACCGGGCTGGCCTATGGCCGTGCCGCTTCAAGCGCTATGCGCTTCAGGCGGCCTCAGCCGTCAGCATCACCGTTGCGGGGCAGCCGGGGATTCGCACCCCGTTCCTTCTGCGTTTATCTATGATACTAAAATCGCGTCAGAATTTATACTTAAGCTCGCCGATCAGGTACCAGCCGCCCAGGCGGTAGTTGACCCCGCCGGCGTTCCTGGAATTATACCCGAACAGGCCGCCGAGGGTGCCCTCCAGCCCGCCCCAGCGGCGGCTGGCCGCGGCGGAGAGACGGTGCATGGGCACGTCGATGGCCGTAGAGAGGTCGAGGCTGCCGGCGTCGATGGCCGGCGTGTCGTAGGCGTAGCCGGCCATGAAGTCGGTGCTGTCGCTGTAGTTCCACAGGACGCCCGCGCGGTACTTGAAGGAATTCTTCCAGTCGAAGGTATTACCCTGGTCCGTGAAGATGTTGCCCTGGACCTTATAGGTGGTCTTGTTCGAGAAGCCGCGCCACCAGGTCTGGGCGAGGTCCAGCGTCAGCGTCAGGTCCTTGCGGTACTTCCAGGCCGCGCCTATGCCGGAGGTGGGCGGCTGCTTCAGCGTGAACTTGAAGTCGGTGTTCTGGGCCCCCAGGTTGGTGGAAGTCCCGTCGGCGCTGCCCTCTATCTTCACCTTGGAACCGGAGCGGAACACGGCCCCGAGCGAAAGAGAGCCGCTCACCGCGTATTTTGCGCCGAGCACCGCCTCGGCCCCGTAGCCATCGCCGTCGAGCTTGCGGGTCAGGTGGTCGGGGCCGACCACTATAGGACCGGGCAGGATCAGGGTGTAATCCATCGTCAGATCGGACTTGAGCTGGCCGTAGACCAGGCCGAGACCGGCCGCGCCGGTGAGCTTGTCGGTCAGCCTGCGGGCATAGGAGACGTTGGCTTCGGCTATCGCGGCGCTGCCTTCGTAGTCTATCGAGCTGAAGACGGGAGAGACGGGATTGGAGTCCTTGAAGTTGGAACCCTGCAGCAGCGGCATGTAGACGCCCACGCCGAGCGCCGAGTTGTCGTCCAGCGGAACGGCCGAGCCGACCGAGCCGAAGAAGAAGGAGGAATCCATCTTCTTCTCGCGGAACAGGCCGCCGGTGCCGGAGACGTTGAAGGAGTTGCCGTCGCGCATGTAGCTCTTGCCGGCCTTCAGCTCCAGGCCGGCCTCGCGGCCCTTCACGTCCGCCAGGTTGGCCGGGTTCCAGTAGATCGCGGTCCAGTCCGGGGCGTCGGCTATCACCGCGCCGCCGCGGGCCACGGCCCGCGCGCCTACGCCGTCGAACTCGTAGCCCGACGCGCCGGCGGGGACCGGGGCGGACGCGCAGGCCAGCGCCGCCAGGGCGGAAAGTGTCATCAGGTCTTTCAGGTTGTTTTTCATATATATCGCAGTCCTTTGGTGTATCATGCGCCGTCAGGCGCCGCCGGCAGCTCCACTATCACGCTGAGCCCGCCCGAAGGCAGGTTGTGCAGCTTTATGTCCCCGCCGTTGCGTATCAACAGGTCCCTGGTTATCAGCAGGCCGACCCCGGTGCCGTCCGGCTTGGTGGTCACCGACCGGCGGAAGACGTTCTTCAACTGCTCCTCCGGGATGCCGGGGCCGTTGTCGGATACGGTTATGACCGCGGAGCCGTTCTCCGAGGAAACGGATATAGCCACGCTCCTGAGGTCGGCGTTGTCATGCACGGCCTCTACCGCGTTCTTGACTATGTTGAAGATGGCCTGCATCAGGTCGGACTTGGAGGCGTTGACCACCGGATTAACCCCGATGGGGACCTTCGTCTCGAAACTGACCCCCCTGGCCTTTGGAGAGAAGGCGATTATGGCCGCCAGGTCCCTGACGAAGTCGCCGAGGCGGATGTCCTCCCTGCTGGGGCCCGCGGGCTTTCCGAAGCGGGTTATATTGTGAAGGGAGCTCACGACCTCGTCCACGGTTTCCTGCATCGCGCGCAGGGTGTCGAGCTTCTCCTTGTCCGTTTCCTCGAGCGCCTGGACCTCCAGGTAGCCGGAAAGCGAGGCTACCGGACCTCGCAGATCGTGGGCTATGCGGTGAGCCAGCACGCCCAGCTGGGTGGTGGAGTTAAGCTCCGAGAACTTGCGCACCAGGACCTCCTTCTCCTCAGCCTCTTCGGCCAGCCTGGCGCGCATCACGGAGAGGATCTTTCCGGTCATGGTCCCGGTCAGCGCCAGGTAGGAGGCGGTTATCAGCGAGATAAAGGCCACCGTGACCGGATAGTGGTGCAGGTCCTGCGACCAGGGCATATAGTTGGGCAAAAAACCGTAGTAATGGCCCGAGGCCACCAGCAGGTAGCCGGCTATGCCGGCCGGCATGGTATAAGGGTTCTGAAGTCCGTACAGCGCCTCGGCGACAAGGAGCGAGAAATAGAGGAAGATGAACGGGGACACTATGCCGCCGGTATACAGCACGGCCAGCGTCACGACCGCTACGCCCATCTGGCTCAGCGCTATACCGGAGGTCTTTACGCAGTCCTTGCGGCAGAGGAAGGCGAAGCTGAGGTAATAGGCGAAATAGGCGGCCGAGGCGATGAACGAAAGGAGCCCCAGCTTCCTGGGGAAAGGGAAGTTGGTGGCGAAGATGAAGATGCCGGCAAGCAAGGCTATTACGGCCGACACCAGCGAGTGACGTTTCAGCAGTTTGTGGTTCCTGACCCCTGAAAACTTGTTCATTTCCCCTTAGAAAAGCGCTTCGGCCATCGAATGGGTGCGGCATGCCGGCACGGCAGTTCCGCTGACCGGAACAAAACCGCCGGCCTCTATATCTGCCTTCTCTGTTCGTGAATCAATCCGCGCCCTCTCCCTCATCAAGGGCTACGGTCCGTCCGGCTAACCACCCCGGACAGATAGATTATCGCAAAAAATACCGTGTTTTACAATAAAAAACGCCGGATAGGACCGGGGCGGTCCTATTTAGACCAGGTCACGACAAGGCGATGCGCGCCGACATCGTAGCGGAAACGCCGCCCCTCCTTCTCGGAGGGAAGCGACTCAGGGAAGTACCGCCGCAGTACGCCGGGGTGCCAGGCACAGAGCCCGTCCAGAGACCCCTCCCCCGCCAGCCACGGGTGAGTGCTCCGCAAGCGATCCCGCTGCCAGCCCATGGCCAGCGCGTCGTCGCGTATCAGCAGCCGCTCTTCGGAGGCCGAGAGCAGCAGGCTAGAGCCTTTATATCCGACATAGCTGCCGCCGGAGCAGAGCACGGCCGCCCAGGAGAGGACAGGCCCTTCCGTTCCCGGCAGGAGTTTTATGAATAGCCGGGAACGGTAGCCTATGACACCGGCCGCGGCGCCGAGGGAAGGGAACGATATCTCGGCACGGGAAGCTCCCCCGTTCACGGAGACCTTTATCAGGCTCTCCACCCGTACCGGCCCGGGCCCGAGGTCGTCATAGAAGCCGGTATCCACCGGCTCCGGTATCCGGGGCCCGTCGTCGCACCTGTAGCTGGGCAGGTCCTTGAGCCTGACCCGGTCCAGGCCGAAATCGGGCATGCCGTCCGCCGCACCGGCGCCCGCCCCCGCGCTCGAAAGCGCGGCGGCGGCCAGCAACATTGTCCTCAGCGCGGCGAAACGCATACGTTCCCCTCCGGGCTACTTGAGCAGCTTTCGGAAGCTCGCTATCTCCATCGGATGCATCTCCATGTCGCCAGCAGCACGGCGCGTCAGCACGATGTTGGACGCCTGCGCCAGGCTCAGCGAGGCGTACTGCCCCTCCATAGGGTTGACCAGCATCTGCACCGCGCCCACGCCGTCCGGGGAGTCCGGCTTCTGCACCTTCGTGACCAGCACGTTCTGCAGTATCGTAGCCGTCACCTTCTCCTTCACATCGCCAGCCATTATGGCCTCGAAGGTGACGAGCATGTCCGCCCTGTCGCCGGGATTAAGGAACAGCGCCTGCGGGCCGGAGACCGGCAGCGTCACCCCGCGGTAGCCGGCCAGTATGTACGGCACCGGCTTATACCGCTTCGGGAGGTCCTTTACCTGGCGGGGAGCTTCGAAGAGCCGCGCGAACAGCGCCCGGCCGCGGCGCAACAGGTCCGCGGACCTGGCGTCGAAGCCTTTCCGGTCCGAGTCCGAGACGTCCTCCATTATCCCGTCGAAGTCCTTCATGATGCCGTCCATGTCCGCCAGCAGGGCCGCGCCGCGCCCGCCCATGGAGTCCTGGAGCCCCGACCTGTAAAGGCGGTCAAGGCTCATCATGAAGCGTACCCGCATGTCGGCGTATTCGGCCTCCAGCGCTAAGGGGTCGGCCCCCCGCTGCGCCTTAGAGGCGAACTCGTAGAGGACGGAAACCGGAGTCTGCCATAGCGCGGCCTCGCTGAGCTCACCCTCCTCCGGGTCACGCCAGACCTTACGTTCCAGCATGGCGGGCCTGGCTTTCTCCAGCCAGCCGGGGAGCTCGAGGGTCGTCTTGCTGCCGTGGCAATCGGTCTTGCGGGACTTCACCTTCTCCTCCAGCTGCGGGGCGAGGTAGTAGTAGAACAGCTGCATGTCCTCGGCCGCGCAGCTCACCTCGTCGGCGGAAGACGCGGCCGCGCGTACCGCCGCGGCGGGCGTCAGCGTGCAGAGCATAAGAGCCATGATAGCGGGTTTCATAATATCCTCCTAGCTCCCTTACTTGATAAGGCGGCGGAAGCTGGCCATCTCCATCGGGTGCAGCTCGGTGTCCCCGACCGCGCGCACGGCTATAGTTATGCGCTTGGCCTGCGACACGCTGAGCGCCAGATACTGCGCCTCGTTGGGGTTCAGCAGCAGCTCCACGGCGCCGGTGCCGGTCACTTTCTCCGGCCTGGCCACGTTGATGACCACGACGTTCTGCAGTATCGTGGCGGTCACGGTCTCCTTCGAGTCCTTCATCGCGGCGTCGAAGGTCACCATCACGTCCACCCTGTCACCCCTCCTCAGGTAGAGGAGCTGGTCGCCGGGCAGGGCGATGGAAGCGCCCCTGTAGCCCGCCACCAGGCCGGTCGCCACGGAGGCCTTGACGGGCTTCTCCGCCTCCTGGACGGAAGCCGGAGCGCCTGGCGCCGCCGCTTCGTCCGCGGGCAGGTTCGAAGGCGCCGCCGCAAGGGTCAGCGCCGCTATCACTGTCAGTCCGAGTATTTTCATAAGGCCTCCTTCTCTGTCACTTTCGTCGTCGCTGCGCTATGCGCGTGCCGTATCAGGGCTATGCCTTTCAGACGGCCTTCGCTGAACCCCTCCCGAGAGGAGTCACACATTTACATCTAGATCGATATCACCTGGAACAGATCTTCCAACGCTATGGGCTGCCTGCGCAGCTCGAAAACGGTGGTCTCGGTCTCCCAGGCCACCCCGGAGCCGTTCTCATCGCTTACCGCCCGGACCCCGGACACGGCTATCGGAGCCCCCCGCCCGGCGGCCGCTATCGGGAACTGTGATATTTTCTCGCCCTCCAGCATCCCCATCGGCACGGAGGCGAACAGACCGGCATCCGGCTTCGGCGGCTGCTTAAGCCACAGTTCGGCCCTGGGTACCGGGCTCAGGGCTTCCGAGGAAGCCGTTATTTCCGGGCCCGGGGCCGCGGGAGTTTGCGCAACGGGCGCCGGAACGGGCACGGTCACCGGCACGGGGGACCTGCGCGCCAGCGGCAGCAGGACCACCGCCAGGCAGGCCGCGACGAGCGCCGCGCGGGCGTAATTATTGGAGAGCAGGGCCGCCAGCCCGGATAAAATGCCGCCGGCCTCCGGCGCAAGGCGGCCGCGCAGCTCCTCCCTTATCCTGGAGCCGCCGCTGAAGTCCGCATCGGACAGCGCCGACGCTATCGCCATGGCGCCGGGGTCGCAGGGGGCCGCGGGAGCCTCGCCCGCCAGCAGGGAATCCAGCTCCCTGTTGAATTTTTCCGCCAGTTCCTGCTCGCTCATATCTTTCCCTCTAAGGACGCCTGCATCTTCTTTACCGCCCTGTAAATTATTATCCCTATATTACTTTCCCCCAGGCCGGTCAGCTTCGCTATCTCCCGGTTGTTCATGCCGGAGGAGAACTTGAGGGCGATTATGTCCCTGGAGCGCTCGTCCAGCCCGGCCACCGCCTCCAGCAGGCGGGCTTCCCGCTCCCGCAGCTCGAACGCCGCTTCCGGCCGCGGGTCCGTGCCCTCGCGTTCAGCCGCCGCATCCAGCGCCACTTCCCCTCTCCGGGTCCTCCCCCGGCCCCAGTCGGCTACCGCGTTGCGCGCTATGCCGAAGAGCCAGGCCTGCTCGGGACCGCGGGAAGGGTCGAACTTAGCGAACCCGCCGAGCGCCGCTTCAAAGATCCTGCCGGTAATGTCGTCCGCCTCGGCCGCCAGCCGCACGTGGTAGCGCACGTAGTTGTAGACTTTAGCGAAGTAGCGGTCGTAGAGCTCGGTGAATTCCATGCCGGTCCCTCTATACTAATAAATACGACCGGCCCGGGAAAGTATTACACCGGGCCGTGCGCGCGAACTGGAGGTTGTCTGCTATCGGGCCTGCGCGGGCAGCGCCGCCCTGTCGCCGGCCAGGGGCAGCCGCGTCAATATCCTGACCCCGCCCTCGAAATTCTCGGCGTAGATCATGCCGCCGTTGCGGACCAGGAGGTCCTGGGCTATCAGCATGCCGACCCCGGTGCCGGAGGCTTTGCCGGTCACCGGCTTCTTGAAGAGCGAGGAAAGCACCTCCGCGGGAATGGGCGGCCCGTTGTGTTCTATGGCCACTTCGGCGAAGTTCCCGGCCCCGCGCAGGATAACGCGCACCGCCCTGTCTCCGGGCGCTCCGGACAGCGCTTCTATGGCGTTCTTGAGCACGTTGAAATACGCCTGCTGCAGCTCCTGCCTGGACGCCAGCACCACGAGCCCCTCCCCTCCGGGGTAGCTTTCCTCGATGGCGCATTTGCCGCGGTCCGGGAACAGCTTCGCTATGACCACCAGGTTCCTCAACAGCTCGGCAAGGCGGAGCGGTTCCTTGGGCGCCGCGGCGGCGCGGCCGAAGCGCGTGACGTCCCCGAGGGAGGCGCTCATCCTGCCTACGGCCGCCATCAGGTCCCGCAGCATGTCCCTCTCGTCTTCCGTCCTGGCCGGGGAGCGGAGCAACAGCTCGCCGTAGCCCATTATCGCCCCCAGCGGGCCGCGGAGGTCGTGTATTATCCTGTGCGTCAGCATACCTATATGCGCGGTGGAGCTGAGCTCCGCGAACTTGTCCTGCAGCGCGCGGCGCTGGAACTGTTCGTCGGCGAAATCGGCGCGCAACGCCCCGAGTATCAGCTTGCCTATGTAGCCGGTCAGCACCATGAAGGAGATGACCGAACCGGAAATGAACATGACCGCGGCCGGGCTGGAGTAGACCGCCATCGCCTGCGGGTCCGACACCCGCAGCAACCCAGACCATTCCCCCGCCACCACGCAGGCATAGCTGAGCACCGCAGCGAAAAGGGAAAGCCGGGAGGTCACCCCGTAGCCCACTTCGGACACCAGCAGGGCGAAATAGAAGCAGACCAGCGGCGAGACTATCCCCCCCGTCATGTGCAGGACGAAGCCCATCACCACTGTGCCGTAAAGGCTGAGCGACAGTATGGCGAAATACAGGTCGCGGCTGAGGAGGCGCCAGAAGGCGGCGAAGAGGAAGTAGCCCGCGGAAGCGGCGACCAACAGCCCCGCCAGCCCCGGCTCAAAAGGTATGCTGGGCGAGCTGCGCAGTATAGCTGCGGAGAGCAGGAAGGCGGCGCCCGTGACGAAAGCCTGCGCGCGGAGATACTTCTTCCCTATGATGTCTGACGCGGTCATATACCCCCCTTTCAGGAGTTATTGCTTTTTCTCGAAGACGTACTTCTGCAGCGTGTGAAGCAGTATAACCATGAACAGCGGCGGGAACCAGTAGTACAGCAGCGGCTCCTCTATAGGTATGCCGAAGATGGTAGGCCCTAAGGTGCGGTTGGGGTTCCAGACCCAGTGGCCACGGGAGACGGAGAAATACTCGGCCAGCAGCATCAGCACCTCGAAGGTGCAGATCATGGCTATGGCGGCGGCCCAGTTCACCCGCTCCCTGGCGGCCTTGAACATCGGAATGAGTATGAAGATGAAAGGGGCCGCCAGGATGACGGTGGCCGGCCAGCGTTTTTGCGACGCCCGCCTTTCCTTTTCCTTCTCGTCCACGTAGGGATCGTCGTTGTTCTCAGGCATTCTTCCCTCCGAACAGGCGGCACCAGGCCAGGTAGACCGACATGCAGAACAGCGGCGCGCCGTACCAGAACACGAACTCCTCTATCGGCGCCGGTCCGAACCAGATGCCTATGAGCTTGTCCGTCTTCTGCGAGAAGCTCCAGACGTCGAAGCCCAGGTAGACGTACTCCATTATCGTGGTGGTTATGGCTATCAGGACGGCCGCGGCCCAGAAGGCCTTCTTCAGCGGCACGGGCTCGCGGCGGAATAGCGCCAGGATGAGCACGGCCGCCGGGACCCAGAACAGTACGGTGTAGGTTATGAGGTATACCGGCATTATAGTTGGCAGTATAACATTTTGCGGCGGGAATGTTCCTGTAATGTAACAATAGTTACACTTTATTCGCGAATATAGGCCTCCCGCCCGCGGAAATACGGCAAAGGAGGATTCCGGCGCAGCGGACTGTCCGGCAGTTCGGGCGCCGGGCACTGGATACCCCGATCACCCCGCCGGCGACCCTCCCCTGGTTGCAATTTCAGGACGCGTTTTGGTATAATTCTTAGGTAGTTCCGTACCTTACAAGCCGCGAAGGTATCCATAAAAGTCCAAAGACTACCCGCGCGGTGATGTTCTTCCAAGGAAGTATACGGAAGACGCGTTAAGTTTCACCCACCTGCAGAAACTTAGCACAAAGTATCGGAAATATAACTAGCTTATATTTCGGAGGCTTTCTGCTATGAAAAAGTCATTGTTGTTCCTGTCGCTAATACTTTCTTTCTCCGCCGCGGCTTTTGCCGAAGGCGCCCTGGACAAGGTCCTGGCCGCCACCGACAGCGGCCTTTCCGCCGCCGCCCGCGAGGCCGCCGAAATGCAGCAGCCGTTCACCGTGCCGCCCCCGGTCAGCATCGCCGACCCCCGCTATTCCGACACCCCGGCCGCCGATTACCTGCCGCTGAACAAGCGCGCGGTGTTCGAGTACGAATACACCTCCAGCGAGTTCAACGGCTCCAAGGTGATACGCGTGGAGTACATGTCGTACTCCGAGGCGGAGCGCACCGCGCAGGTGAACATGGTCATCTTCAACCGCACCAAGCCGCGCGTGGTCAACTACGTTATGACCGCCGACGCCGCCGGCATCCGCTCCTCCGACTCCCCGCTCTACGGGCCCAGGCTGGAGCTGCCGTTCCCGCTAGAGTACAACGCCGTCTGGAACGAGGGCCCCGACCGCAACCGCGTCGCCGCCCTCAACGCCAAGATCACCGTGCCCGCCGGCACCTATAACGGCTGCCTGAAGGTCCTCACGCGGCTGAGCGACGGGGACGCCGGCGCCGCCGTGCGTTACTACGCCCCCGGCGTAGGCCTGGTCTACGAGCAGATAAATTCCGAGGAGAAGCAGGAAACCATCGTCCTGACCTCCTACCAGCTGAAATAAGGCCTGGCTGACGGAAAAAGAAGGACCCCGGCTTCCGGCCGGGGTCCTTCTTTTTGATAACTGCGGACGGCTACATCCCGAGGCCGGGGATGCCGCCGAGGGAGCTCATCTTCTGGGCGGCGGATTTCTGCGACTCCTTTATCGCCCTGTTGACGGTCTCCGCCAGCGACTTCTGCAGCCTGGCCTTGTCGGTGGCCGCGGGGTCGCACTTGAACTCCACCGACTTTATCTCCTGCGAGCCGGTTATGCTGACCTTCACGAGGCTGTCCTCGCTGGCCAGCACGAGGGAATCGAGCTCCTTCTTCAGCTCGTCCATCTTCTTCTTCATCTCCCAAAGCTGCTTCATCTTGTCCAGCATGTTCTCCTCCGGTTTACTTGGCGCCGCCCGCCTGCTTGAGCAGCAGGTCTCCGGTGCGCACGCGAGAGTGTTTGTAGCCGTACATGTAGTAGATCACCAGTCCTATCACGAGCCAGGCGAAGAAACGTATCCAGGTGACCTTGTCCAGGCCGTGCATCAGGAACAGGCAGAAAAGTATGCCCAGCACCGGAGTGGCGTAGCCGCCGGGCGCCCTGAACGGCCTGTGGCGGTCCGGGTCCTTGACGCGCAGCACGATGACGCCCATGCAGACCAGCACGAAGGCGAAAAGCGTGCCTATGTTGCAGAGGTTGGCCATCTCGTCGATGTTGCACAGCGCGGACAGCACCGCGACGAAGACGCCGGTCCAGATGGTGGTCACGTGCGGGGTCTTGAACTTCTCGTGCACGCGGGCGAAATACTGCGGCAGCAGCCCGTCGCGGCTCATCGAGAAGAAGATGCGCGGCTGCCCCATCTGGAACACCAGCAGCACGGCCGTGTGGGCTATCACCGAGCCGAGAGATACCACCACTATTATCCAGCGCGCGGCGTGGTTGTAATCCAGCCCGGCGATCAGCGGCTCGGCTATCTTGTTCTTGAGCTCCATGAACGGCATCATGCCGGTCAGGGCCACGGTGACGAGGATGTAGATCAGCGTGCAGATGATCAGCGAGCCGATTATGCCTATAGGCATGTCCCTCTTGGGGTCCCGCGTCTCCTCGGCCACCGTGGAGACCGCGTCGAAGCCTATATACGCGAAGAATATAGTCGCCGCGCCCACCTGTATGCCCTTCCAGCCGCCCGGCGCGAAAGGCACCCAGTTCTCGGCCTTGAAGTAGTAGAAGCCCACGCCCACGAAGAGCGCGAGCACGGCCAGTTTTATCATCACCAGTATGTCGTTGAAGCGGGTGCTCTTCTTGATGCCGACTATCAGCAGCCCCGTCAGGGCCAGCACTATCAGCACGGCCGGCAGGTTGAAGATCAGCGGGATGCTCCCCAGGTGCGGCACGGTGGCCAGGTCGAAGCCCTTCTGCACGAATGTGCGGTAGTCCAGCCGCAGCCAGAGCGGCATGTTGAGGCCGAAGGCGCTGTTCAGCAGGTCGTTGAAATAGCCGGACCAGCTTATCGCCACGGCCACGTTGCCTATGGCGTACTCGATTATCAGGTCCCAGCCGATTATCCAGGCTATCAGCTCGCCCATCGTGGCATAAGCGTACGTATAAGCGCTGCCGGAGATCGGCACCATCGCGGCCAGCTCCGCGTAGCAGAGGGCGGTGAAGCCGCAGGCGACCGCCGTCAGCAGGAAAGAGACTATCAGCGCGGGGCCGGCCGGGTAGCCGCTGGAGGCGCCTACGGCGGCCTCGCCCACCATCGCGAAGATGCCGGCGCCGATTATCGCGCCGATGCCCACCATAGTGACGTCGAAAGCGCCCAGCACCCTGGAGAGCTTGTGCCCCTTCTCCCCCGATTCGGCCATTATCTCGTCTACCGATTTAACCCTGAATACGGACATTGTTGCCTCGTTTGGCGGGCTGAAGGCCCGCACCAAGTTTGGCGGCCGCGGCCGCCAACTTATATTATTAAACTTCCGGGGCCCATTTGAAGCGCTTGCGTACCGCGGCGCCAGGAAGCCGTGAAATCCGCCCGGACGGGGCTGGCAAAATTGTAGAATATATGTTTATGAAAGAAGTCGTCTTCATGCGCCACGGACACGCCCTCTCCGCCCGGGAGGCCGGGGTCGCTTCCGATTCGGAACGCCCGCTCTCCTCTTTAGGGGAACAGGAAGCCCTTGAAACGGCCCGCCACCTGAGCGAGACGGGTTTCTCCCCCTCCTTGATCATCTCCAGCCCGTTCCTGCGGGCCTCCCGCACCGCCGAGATCGCGGCGCGGATATTTACCGCCGCGGCGCGCAGCACCTCGCCGGCGCTGAGCGACGGCCCCGCCTCGGCCATAGTCGATCTCATTGAAAGCCTGGAAAGGGACGGCGCCAGCGTGCTCGTGGTCG
>JAKAMO010000145.1 GCA_021812825.1 bacterium
GAAGGCCGCCAAGATCGTGGCCGAGGCCAGGATGATCTTCGAACTGAGGGATTCCCACACCACCCAGTACCAGATAACGCGCGACGCCAAGTGGCTGACCACCGCCGACGGCGTGATAATCGGCGGCCGCCGCGAATTCCCGCTCCCCCCGAAGGAGGGCGCGAAATGGGACGAGTACCCGGACTCCAGCGAGATAATCTCCCTCTCCGACAAGGTCTCCATCAAGGCCGGCAAGTTCGCCAGCTGCATGAAGGTGGTGACGATGCTCGGCGGCGGCGACGCCGGCAAATCGGTGCGCTATTACGCGCCGGGCGTCGGCTACATCCTCGAAGAGTACAACGGCGAGGATAAGACCTGCGAGCTGGAGCTGCTGGCCGTTTCCCAGGTCCCCGAGGAGAAGAAGAAGGGCAGGAAATAACCGCTTACAGGACCCGTCCAGATGGCATCACCGACCATAAAAGAGCTGCTGCTGGGAGAGCCGCGCCAGGGCGCGGAAGCCCGCGGCTGGATAAAGACCCGCCGGGATTCGAAGACCCATTCCTTCGCCGAGCTGAACGACGGCTCCTGCCGCGAGAGCCTCCAGGTGGTGATCTCGCCGGAGAACGGCGATTTCTCCGCTGTGCTGCCGCAGCTAACCACCGGGACCGCGGTGGCGATAAAGGGCGACCTCGTCCCCTCCCCCGCCGCCGGCCAGAAGGTGGAGTTGAAGGCCCGGGAGGTCCGCGTTTTCGGCCCTTGCGACCCCGAGACGTACCCGATCCAGAAGAAGAAGACCTCCGACGAGTTCCTGCGCACCGTCGCGCACCTCCGCCCCCGCACCAACAAGTACGCCGCGATGCTGCGCATCCGCTCCGAGCTGGCCTACTCGATACACACGTATTTCCGGAACAACGGCTTCACCTACGTCCACACCCCGATCTTCACCGCGTCCGACTGCGAGGGCGCGGGCCAGATGTTCACTGCCACCGCCTTCGACCTTACGAAGATGAAGGACCTCCCCAAGACGGAGGCTGGAGAGATAGACTTCTCCAAGGACCTGTTCGGCAGGAAGGTCGGCCTGACCGTCTCCGGGCAGATGGAGGGCGAAGCGCTCGCGCTGGCCCTGGGCAAGATCTACACGTTCGGCCCTACGTTCCGCGCCGAGAACTCCAACACCTACCGCCACTGCGCCGAGTTCTGGCAGATAGAGCCGGAGATGGCCTTCTACGAGCTTTCCGAAGACATGGACCTGGCCGAGGACTTCACCAAGTCCCTCGTCCGCGACATCCTGGAGAAATGCCCGTCGGACCTGGAGCTGTTCGCCAGGTTCGTGGAGCCCGCGCTGATGGACAACCTGCGCAACATCACGGACAACGTCTTCGAGCGGCTGGCCTATACCGACGCCGTGAAGATCCTGGAGCCGGAGAACTCCCGCTTCGAGCTTAAGGTGAAGTGGGGCGTGGACCTGGCCAGCGAACACGAGCGCTTCCTCGTGGAGCAGTATTTCAAGAAGCCGGTGATGATGCACCACAAGCCCAAAGAGGTGGCTTCGTTCTACATGCGCCTCGAGGACGACGGAAGGACAGTGCGCGGCATGGACGTGCTGGTGCCCCGCATAGGCGAGCTGATCGGAGCCAGCGAGCGCGAGAACCGCCTCGACGTGCTCGAGGCCCGCATGCGCGAGCTCGGGATGAAGCTGGACGACTACCAGTGGTTCCTGGACCTGCGCCGCTTCGGCTCGGTGCCGCACTCCGGCTTCGGCATGGGCTTCGAGAGGATGATGATGCTGGTCACAGGCATAGCCAACATCCGCGACGTGACCGCCTTCCCGCGCGTGCCGGGCTACGCCGAGTTCTGAACTGGCGGAGTGCTGAAAGTCAGGCCGGGGCCCTCCCCGGCCTTTCTTTTATTCGTGGCCGGAGGCGGCGGCGAGGCCGCGGAGGTGGCGCTCCACGCCCCTGGAGATGCGGAGGTTCTCGCCGTAATCGGCGAGCATGAAGAACAGGAAAGGCCTGGAGACAACGGTGACGAGGGTCGGCCCTTCGGGTGTACCCTGAAGGCTCACGCTGACGCTGCTGCCGAAAGTGGCGGGGTCTATCGGGGTGCGGCCGGAGAGCCTCCCCTCGGAAGGGTCGCTCTCCGTGATGACGCAGCCGAGGCTCCCCCTGAGGTAGCCGGAGGCCGCGGCGAAGAGGCGGTCGCGCCCGAGAGGACTTTCGAAGCTGCGCGACTGCCTGACGGCGTAGATATCCCCGCCGGTCTCCCCGGCGGCGGCCTTCCTCGCCTTTACCACGTGCAGGGTCCCCATGAGCAGGGACAGCGCGGCGGCGAAAACTATCGCGTTCGCGGCCGCGTCGGCGAAGGCGCGGGCCGCCGGCATGACGTTCAGGTCCGGGAAATACATCCCCAGGAAGAACACCAGGCTTGTTACCGCGAAGACTTTGGCGTAGTATCCGATCATCGCGCCTCCAGGAGTATTCTATAAAATTTCACTGACGGGGCGGATATTCTCTATAATCTGACGTGAATTACGGAGGGGACATGGAAAGAGACGGAGCGCTGGCGCTGCTCAGGCGGCATGTCAGCAGCGAGAACATGATAAAGCATTGCCTGGCTTCGGAGGCCGTGATGAAGGCCCTCGCGGACCGCCTGGGGCAGGACCGGGAGCTCTGGGGCCTCGCGGGCCTGCTGCACGACGTGGACGTAGAGCTTACCGCCGGCGACATCTCGCGGCACACTCACGAGGCCGAGCAGCTCCTGCGCGCCAGCGGCCTGCCGGAGCGCCTGATAGAGGCCGTGAACCTGCACAACGAGGCCGCCCACCCCGGGCAGAAACGGGCCGGGCTTTTCCACCACGCCCTGGCGGCGGCCGAGACCGTCACCGGCCTGATCACCGCCACGGCGCTGGTCTACCCGGACAGGAAGCTGGCCAGCGTCAAGACTTCCTCGGTGGTAAAGCGCATGAAGGACAAACGCTTCGCCGCCTCCGTGGACAGGTCGATAATCCTGGAATGCGAGCGCCTGGGACTCAAGCTGGACGAGTTCGTCGAACTGGCCCTTTGCGCTATGCGCGGCATAGCTGCCGAACTGGGGCTCTGATCATTTCGCGGTCAGTCTCCGTATCTCTTCGAGGAGCACGGCGGGGTCGTAGGGCTTGGTGACTATGCCCGCGACCTGCGAGTCCAGCTTCCGGCGGTGTATCTCGCCCAGGTCCAGCGCCGTAAGCGCCAGGATCGGGCTGTCCGAAGCGCGGGAGACCGCCTTCACCGCTTCTTCCGGGCGCATGTCCGGCAGGAGCAGGTCCAGGAGCACGAGGTCCGGCCGGTCTTTCAAGGCCGCGGCCGCCCCGCCCGCGGCCGTACGGGAACAGGATACCTGCATTCCGTTGGCCTCCAGCCGCATCTTTACGAGGGCGGCGTGCTGCGGCTCGTCCTCTATGAGCAGTATCCTAGGCATGGATCCTCCCCCTCGCGCCGCGCAGGGCGGCTATGAAGCCGTCCTCGCCGGTGAAATCGTCAGGGTACAGCAGCGTGGCTATCCTCGCGGAAGCCTGCTGCGGGGTCAGGCCGCCGGCTTTCTGCAGGGCTCCCTGCACGAAGGCCAGCGCCTTGGCGGATTCCCTGGGGCCGCTTTCGGGAAGGAAGACGAGGAGGTCCCATTCTCCCCCGGTCACCCTGCCGTGGGAGCTGCGCAGCGAATTCTTGATGGAGGCGCAGACGCCGCCGCCTTTTCCAGCGGAGCCTTCCGCCGCGACCCGCACGTTCTCCGGCAGCGCGAGGGCCAGGGCGCAGAAGCGCTTTTTGCCGGAGGCCGCCGCCAGCTCGCGCCTGACCAGCAGGCGGGCCGAGTCCTCGAAAGCGTGCAGCGGCAGCAGGGCGAAGAACTTGCACCAGCTGCCCGGGGCGCTTTCGGCCCAAATGCTCCCGGCGTGCATTTCCATTATGCCGCGGCTGATGGCCAGCCCCAGCCCGGTCCCCTTGATCCCGGCGGAGCCGGTATTGTTGAGCTGGGTGAACTTGCCGAAAAGCTTGGGCAGGTCTTCCGGCTGTATGCCGGGGCCGGTGTTCTCCACGCAGAACAGCGCCTGGTTGTCCAGGCGGGCAAGGGAAAGGGTTATCCTGCCGCCGTCCGGGGTGAACTTCAGGGCGTTGGAGACGAGGTTGTCCAGGACCTGCCGCAGTTTATCCGCGTCGCAGTAGGCCTCCATGGGCCCGGCCGGCAGGCTGCGCTCCAGCATGATCCTCTTCTCGGCCGCGAGCCTGACATAGTCGTCGGCCGTGCAGACGAGCAGCGCGCGGAGGTCCGCCTCCGCCACGTCCATGGGCATCACCCCCGCCTCCATCTTGGTGATGTCCAGCAGCGAGTCTATCAGGCCGTTCAGCCTTGAAACGTTGTCCAGCCCCATGCGCAGCAGCTCCTTCTGCTGAGAGGTCACTTCGCCGGTGCTGCCGTCGTATATCAGGTCCATGGATTCCCGCACTATGGTCAGGGGCGAGCGCAGCTCGTGGGAGACGCGGGAGATGAACTCTCCACGGTTGTACTCCAGCTCGCGCCTGGCGGTAAGGTCGCGCAGTATCACCAGGCGGCAGCGCTCCCCCGCCCAGTCTATCTCCGTCTCCCGTATCTCCAGCGGTATCTTCCGGCCGTCCTGGCGCAGCAGGTCGAACTCGGCCGGGGCGTCCTTGGCCTGCGGCAGCGAGTACGGGTTGGAGAGCAGGTAGTCCAGGTCCCTCCCCAGCAGCGTCCTCGCCCCGAGGTTGGCGAAGGCTACGGCGCCTTCGCCGCGCACCACGAGTATGCCCTCCGGCAGCTTTTCGAGAAGGGCGCGCAGGCCGGCCTCGGCCTGTTTGGCTCGCGTCTCGTTGCGGGTCCGTTCTATGGCGAAGCGTATGGAGTATGACAGCCCCGGGGCCGTGAGCGATCCCTTGACGATGTAATCCTGCGCGCCTTTCTTGACCAGCTGTACGCCCAGCGTCTTCTCGTAGCGGCCGGTCATCACTATGATGGGTCTGTCCTGGAACATCTCCCCGGCGGCTATCAGGGTCCTGGCGCCGAAGGAATCCGGCAGGTTCAGGTCCAGCAGTATCACGTCGGACCTGTCCTCCTTGTCCCTGGAGCAGGCCTGTTCCAGCGATCCGGCTTCGGATACCTCGAACTGCGCGGGCATGCCGGAGCCGAGGAGCTCCTTCACGACCTTGGCGTCGTGAGGGTTGTCCTCGACCAGCAAGACCTTTATCGCCCGGTTAATGCCCGGCATAGTTCCCCCCCCCGGACTTGCGTCGCAAGGCCGCGCCGGCGCGCGGCGTGAAAACCACTGTCACGATGAATTCCCTTCCCCTGACTCAAGGTTAATATATATGACCGGTGCGGTCAATAGCCTGTTGGGTACATAAGAAAAAAACCGCCGGTTTTGCCGGCGGTTTTTTTTCGTCTGGCGGCGGAGTCTACTGGAAGAAGTAGATGTTGGCCGCGTAGTTGTAGGTCTGGTCCCCGACCGCGAAGGGCTTGTCGAGCTTGAAAGTCCTGGAAGCGATGAACTCCTTCTTGTTCTCGGCCAGGAACTTCTTGTAGTCTTCGAGCTTCTGCGCGATGCCGGCCTCGTCCGCCGCTATCTTGGACTTCATGCCGAGCAGCCTGCCTATGTAGACCAGCGAGAAGGAGGCGTCCTTCTCCACCAGCGCTACCTTGCCGGTCAGGAGGTCGAAGTCGATGTCGTCGCCGTTCTTCAGCTGGCGCAGCTGGAC